>JALHFC010000039.1:0-1293 GCA_022839445.1 Pelotomaculum sp. | reverse complement strand
ATACCCTGCTTCAACTCAAAGCGCCAGGCTATATAAATAATCATCAGGATGGAGGCCACGCCCAGCGCCCCCAGCGCCTTATAAATCAACTCCCGCCCAATCACCGGACCGACCCGCTCATTACGTTGCACGGTAACACTTCCGATTGATCCATTAAGCGCCTGGATTACATTTTTGCTTTCATCTTCTGTGATTTCCCTGGTCCGGATAATAAAATCAGTTTCACCGCTAAGCTGGATGGATGCGCCCCCCAGGTCGAAATCCGCCAATACCCCCCTTACCTGGTCGACTGTGGTAGGCTGGTCGAACTTCAAATCCAAAAGGCTGCCCCCAACGAAGTCGATACCCATGTTTAGCCCCTGAAAGGAAAGGGATATGATCCCCAAAATAACGATCAGCGCAGATATGGAATACCAAATCTTTCTTAGTTTAATAAAATGGAAAGGCTTCCTGTCCCGCAACATCAATGCTATCTCCCCCTTACGCCCCGTAAATTTTGAGGTTGCGCGCCAGGTTGCTGGCGGCCACCAGGTGCAATAGCTGCCTGGTTACAACAATGGCGGTAAACATGCTGGCTAGGATGCCGATCGAAAGCGTTACGGCAAATCCCTTAATCGGCCCGGATCCAAAGTAGTAAAGGACGGCCCCGGCAATCAAAGTGGTAACGTTAGAGTCAAATATTGCCACAAAGGCCCGCTTGAACCCGGCGTCAATAGCCGACCGGAGTGTTTTACCCGACCATAGCTCCTCCCTCAGGCGCTCAAAAATAATTACGTTGGCGTCAACCGCCATGCCCAGCGACAGGAGAAAGCCCGCAATGCCCGGCAGTGTCATTGTAATGTGCAGGGCGGCAAAAATAATTAACATAATCAGTGTATATATAATCAAGGCAAGGCCGGCAACCAGCCCGGGTAGCCGGTAATAAACCGCCATGAACACCAGAATGGCAATCAGCCCGACAATGCCTGCTTTAACTGACTTGTTTAACGAGTCGGCGCCGAGGGTGGGCCCCACGGTCCGCTTTTCCATAACTTCCATTTTAACCGGCAGCGAACCGGAACGAAGCAGGATGGCGACATTGCGCGCCGCTTCGAGTGATTCATAAGGAGAAATCTGAGCCTTGCCGCTCGGTATGGGTTCCCTCACCATAGGGGACTGGATCTTCTGGCCGTCAAGTAAAATTGTGATTTGTTTGCCCACATTGGCCGCGGTAACGTCGGCAAATATCTTTGCGCCTTCCACATCAAACTCAAGATTCACCTCGGCCTGCCCGCTATGGGGGTTTGTCCCCTC
>JALHFC010000038.1 GCA_022839445.1 Pelotomaculum sp. | reverse complement strand
CAGTTCCTTGGCAATTTGCTGCATCGCTTCTTTGGGCAGGTAGCCGTATATGTTCTGGGCTTCCTGCAGTACTGGTATGAGTCCTCCTTTGTAATCCCGATACTGATCAAATAACTTCTGCATTGCCTCTTCTTGGATTAATTCTGCGCCTTCACTACAATTACAGGCCAATTACTATTCCTCCTCTCATTTTCTATTGCTCAGCGGGTAGCCTTGCGCCTTTTGGGGAATGTCGGCCTATACACTTCCGCCATAACAAGCCTACCCGGCCAAACTACCCCAAATTTAACACAAACTGGATTTATAGGACGAAACCCTTAAAAAGTTTAATGCTTCAGCTTCTCCATCCTTACTCCCCATACCTTTCTTTCCTTAGAAAGCCCGAAAGAGCGCAGGGAGCCCGCAGCTTCAACGCTGTCCCCCGGTTTAATATTGTCGCGCGGCGCCGCAAACATGAATATCCCAATCCTGCCGCTGCCGTCATCAATATGAAATTGAGGGCGGTTAAGCCATTTGAGCGAAGCCTTCTCCACAGTGCCACGAAAACGGACAGGCGCCCCGTTTTCAAGTTTGGAAAAATCTTTAATTTTATAAAACTTGTAGTTCCGCATGTCGATACTGTCTGCTTGGCGCCTGTTCATCCAATTCAACGTCAAAGGCACGGCCGCAAGGATCAATAGCATCGGCAAAGCCATGCGTAAAAAATCCGGGTCAGGATTTACAGCATACGTAAACAGGACCATAAAAGTAGCTATACCCAGCGCAAAGTAAGACAGGACGGACATCCGCATCGAAAGCATGCTCCCTTCTAAATAACTGAATTTGTAGGCGCCTATCAGTAGGCGCCTACAACATCAGCGCCTACCTTATTCTTGTGGAAACTCACCACGGAAGCAGAAATAATAGACAACGCCGACGAAGACCATACCGCCGACAATGTTCCCAATTGTAGCCGGGATAATATTCCACATCCAGACGTCACCCCAGGTAAGTCCGCCGAACTTATGCAGCAAGGGAATCGCATAAGTAATTGTCCCGTCGGCAGCCTTGGTGCCTTTATCAACTAAGCCCGGGAACAATTGGGAAACCCAAAGGCCTGCGGGCAAGAAATACATGTTTGCCACGCAGTGCTCAAAACCGGTAGAAACGAAGGTCATGATTGGGAACCAGATGCCAAAGAACTTGCCGATGAAATCCTTGGCGGTAATACCCAACATAATAGCAACGTTAACCAGGAAGTTACAACCGACGCCGGCCAGGAAGCATGACCATAAACCTGCGCTGCCCGCAGATTTGTAAGTTAGCGTTTTAGCGCATGCAATAGCCACGGCATTCAAGGCGAAAGCATTCGGCTCGGCGCCAATGGTGCCCTGTGTAAAAGGCCCGTACACCATAAGGTACGCATAGAACAGAGAACCAATTAAGTTGCCGATATAAACAAAAAGCCAGTTATTTAAAACCTTTCCCCATCCGATTTTACCCTGAAAAACCGCCATGGGTCCTAACATAGCGTCTCCAGTGAAGAGTTCCATGCCGCAAAGCACGGTTGCAATGAGGCCTACCGGGAAGACTGCGCCGGTGATAAATTTACCGAAACCTGCGCCTAGCATGGGCGCTACACCCGTACTACAGACCGTGGCAAGAGCGGCGCCGACCGCAATAAAGGCCCCGGACATAAAACCACGCAATAAGAGCTGTCCAACCGGCAATGAAGCCTTGTATCTACCTACATTACCAGCTAGAAAAGTTGTTACTGCTGGTGGGTTTGCCATAAAATAAACCCCCTTTTAAACTCGATAAGAATATTTTAGGTAGTTAATAAAAAAACTGTTCTTCAAATAATCCATAATTGCAGATTGTAATTCGCGTTCTAGTTACTTGCCGTGCATTCACCTCCTATGTTAGTTGGTTGGATAAATCAATCACCTCCTTTGACCTCCATGCCTATATATTATATCTCTTATAAAAATCGCATCCTCTGGTTCTGTTAAACTTAGGCATGTAGGAGTTACATCTTACAAAACAAATTTGCCAATCTAAACCTGGCACATCAAATAAGGTCGAAACCCTTTTGCTTAAAGCAAAAATTTCCGGCCCCAAAAATTATTTTAGTTTTTCTAGCAGCTAGCCTGTCAAAAACTATCATGGTACAACCCGTTTAATATTAATTTTTTTACATCGCGCATCTATATCATTTGTTTTTTAAGTTCTTCATAGTTCAACGTATTCCTGCCTAAATCCAATCTTTTTTTTCTAAATTTTTAAAAAGCTTATCAGAAAGTATGATTACTAGAAAAATGTACCTAAAATGGTTATAGGCGTCACAATAAATGTGTAAAAAGACCAACGAGTGATATATCGGTTATTGCTCCGTTGTTTTATGTTTTAGCGCTTCTTTTTTGAGCCTTAAGTAGCTTGCTGTAAAATGCACCCTGTTCTGCGCCTCCCGTTGACCGAACCCGTAAGGCCTCCGGCTCACGGCCAGGACCGGCGGGGACTGGATTCTTTTGGCGACACCGATCCCGGTGTATTGTGTCCACCAGCGTTCCAAATCAAAGATAAATTCACCCGTGTCTTTGAATATACGCTTAACCAACCCCGGCCGGCAACCTATTCTTTCTTCCAAAACACCCTCAACCCACCAGGTTAGGATATCTTCCGGCGCAACCCTGTCCTCCCGCTCCATGAAAGCCCTGAACAGGTAATCATGGTAAGGGTAAATAACCGGGTCGCCTTTGCCCTCGTCGACGGCCTGCTCAAAGGAAAGCTCCGCGCTCGGCACAATGTCGATACTCTCCCGGGGGATCACTTCCCGCCGGTAGACGTGTTCATTTAAATATCCGGCCAGTCCATAAACCTGGTATTTCCAAAGATCCGCTAGGGCGGCAAGAAAGCCGGCCAGGTCTCCGCACATCGTCGCATACCCTATCGTCATCTCACTTTTATTGCTGTTGCAGGTAAAACCCCCGCCAAAAGCCGCTGCCACGCCGGCCAAGATCCGGGCCGAGCGGTCGCGGGCCTGGATATTTTCCGCAACAAACGGGGCAACGGCAAGCTGCTGCCTTTTTCCAGTTTTCATATTAATAACCGGCGTTTTGCTGATTTGTCCAACAGTGAACTCGACTGCGTCCTGTATCGGCATTACGCTATACAGGCAACCCAGGTTGCGGGCTAACTTCCCGGCCAGGTCCCTGGTCGTTCGTGAAGTGTACATGCTGGGCATGCTTACCAGCAGGAGGTCCCCGGGATCAAGGACCGTTCCATACAGCGCGGCGCTAACAGCCGAGTCTATGCCCCCGGATACGCCGATCACAACCCTTTTCATGCCGATCATCGCCAAAAATTTTCTTATTCCATAGTTAAGGGCACTGTATGTGCTTCCGATATCTGAGCCTTGCGCAACTGGTATGGGGATTGCGTTTCGACCGCGACAGCCGAAATCCAAATCAACAAATTTTAGTTCAGGCGTGAAAGGGGCACAGCAGTCAATAATTTCACCAAAACCGTCGAATATAGCACTACCGCCGTCATAAGTATAGACGGTTTTGCCGCTGTTCTGGATCCCCACATTGTTTACAAAAATCAACGGCGCCCCGGCCCCGGCTGCCAACCCGGATAAAAACCGTTTTCGCAAGTTATTTTTCCCAACGGCAAAAGGCGAGGCAGCGATATTTATCAACAAGTGTGCGCCCTTTAATGGCATGGCGGCACGCTCGTCGCCATTTCCTTCGTTATAAAAAGAACACGCAAGCAAGAGCGGTTCACCGCCAATGTTTATCCGGACCGGTTGCTTTAATTCCCCGGCTTTTGGCCCCATATCCCGGGCTAAATCGCTAAGGCTGCAAAAATGCCGTGCTTCATCGAAATCCGGGCAACCAGTGGCATACTCTTTGATCTGGAAAGGGTAAGGATAGTATTTATTCTTTATTAGACGGCCGTTTTGTGCTGCAAAAACCGCGTTGTACTTGCATACCCTGCCACCTGTAGTTCTATTCCAGTCGACACCCACATTGCCAAATAACACACATATACCGGAGGAAGCTTTTATGACTTGCCGGCCGTATTCCTCACAATCACGCAAAAACGCCCGCTGCCCCCAGGTATTCCCTAACAAATAGCCGGGCACGGACATTTCCGGAAAAACAATTATATGCGCGCCCCCCCGACGCGCCTCCCCGATCATGTCCAGCATCGTCCGGCAATTCAGGTCCGGCCTGCCGGGCACAACTTCCATCTGCCCCAAGGCAATTCTTAACAAAATAAAACACCCCAATGTTTAGTTATATACGCTCCGCCTGGGTGTTTTAGACCCCTGCGGCCGTTAATCATAACCGCTTATATTATCATATTGCCTCAAAATAACATATATATTTATATGGTAAGGTAATATAATGCCGGGCCCCGGACCTTTTATCCGTTTAGCTTTACGGCACAACCTTATTTTAATATTATACAAGGAGGTTGCTACCCTTGTCTAAAGGAAAAATGATCAAAGTTTTTCCAGGTGGAAACACTGCTTATGGGTTTTATTCATTTTACGACCATGTTATCGAACCGGACGCAACCCGCATTTTTGTTATCAAAGGCGGTCCCGGTGTAGGCAAATCAACTTTTATGCGCAAGATCGGTGAGACCATGCTGGAAATGGGCTATGACGTTGAGTACCACTGCTGCTCCTCAGACAGCGAATCACTGGACGGGTTGGTTATCCCGGCCGTCCGGGTCGCCCTTTTAGACGGCACTGCTCCTCACCTGTTAGATCCAATATATCCCGGTGTTGTCGGTGAAATAATACACCTGGGGGACTATTGGAACGAGCAAGGGCTACGGGGCAATAAAAATGAAATACTCACCAAAAATAAAGAGCTGGGCCGCCTGTTTAAGCATTCACACGCCTTTCTGGCAGGAGCCAAGCTCTTCCTGGATGAGGTGGAAACCTACTATAACGAGAGTGGTATCTTTAACAGGGGGGCTTTCGACAGGCTGGTCCTGGAACTAATCCATGATATATTTGAGGGGAAACCCAGGCTTACCGACAACCCCAAAGCACGGCGCCTTTTCGCCACCGCCATTACCCCGGACGGGCCGGTCAGTTACCTGGACACCGTGGTTGATCACCTGGACAAACGCTACATCATTTACGGTGACGACGGTACCGGCAAAACAACTTTAGTCCGCCGCCTGCTGGAAGCTACGCTGGCCCGCGGTTACAACGCAACGGCGTTTCACTGCGCGTTGAACCCGCAAAACATCGATCACCTGGTCATCCATGACCTTGGCCTGGCCATCATAAACAACGTCGAGCCGCATGTTTACCGGCCAAAAGACGGCGATACCGTCATCGACACCATGACCTGCGTAAACCCGCTGATCAACGAAGCCTGCCTAGCAGAAAAGGGGGCAGCCCGCGGTATGTATCGCCAGTGCATGGAGCAGGCGGTTTCCTTCTTAAAGCGGGCTAAATATATGCACGACGAAATTGAGAAGTGTTACGTCCCCTATATGGACTTTGAAGCGATTAACACCCGCAGGGAAAAAACACTGCGGCGAATTATCGAGCTGGCTTCGGAGAAGCGGTAGGGCATGGTTGTTGGGTTTGGACGTTTTTAAGGTTTTGGCGCGTTCGCCAAGTTTGCCCGGCAAATTTTAAAACAGGATGTCCCTCCCATGAATTTATATGTTAAAATAGTTGTATAACAAATTTAGGAGTGTTTACATGAAATCGCTCGTACTAGCTGAAAAACCTAGCGTAGCGCGGGAAATTGCCAGGGTGTTACAATGCCATAACAAACAAAAAGGATATATCGAAGGAGCCCAATATGTTGTAACCTGGGCGCTAGGTCACTTGGTTACTTTAGCTGAGCCGGAGGACTATAACTCCAAGTACCGGCAGTGGAAATTAGAAGACCTGCCGATGCTGCCGGAGAGGATGAAATTAAAGGTAATCCGGCAAACTTCCCACCAGTTTCAGGTGGTCAGGAACCTGATGAAGCGGCCCGACATCAAGGAATTGGTGATCGCCACCGACGCCGGCAGGGAAGGGGAGTTGGTCGCCCGCTGGATCATGGTCCTCGCCAACTGGAAAAAACCGTTCAAGCGCCTGTGGATTTCCTCCCAGACTGACGGCGCCATCCGGGAGGGCTTCGCCGGTTTAAAAGCCGGTTCCGCCTACAATAACCTGTATGACGCAGCCGTATGCCGGGCAGAAGCGGACTGGCTGATCGGGCTAAACGTAACCCGTGCTTTGTCATGTAAATTTAACGCCCAGTTGACCGCAGGAAGGGTACAGACACCCACGCTGGCTATGATCGTGGACCGGGAGGAAGAAATAAAAAAGTTCGTCCCTGTTGATTATTGGACCATCCGGGCGGATTTCGGGGACTATTTTGGCGACTGGCGTGACCAGGCCGGAAACAGCCGGATCTTTTTGCATGACCGGGCGCAAGAAATTACCTCCCGGGTAAAGGGGCAAAAAGGCACTATTAAGGAGCTTAAAACGGAGTCAAAGAGTGAACCCCCGCCCCTGGCATACGACTTGACGGAACTACAGAGAGACGCCAACAAACGGCTTGGATTTACGGCGCAAAAAACCCTGTCTGTTTTACAAGACCTGTACGAGCGGCATAAACTAGTAACCTACCCGCGCACTGATTCGCGATATATCACCAAAGATATGGTACCCACCCTCCCGGCCCGGCTAAAGGCCATGGCCGTAGGGCACTATGCAGAATTTGTAAGACCGTTGCTGCAAAAACCACCGGCGCCGTCCAAGCGCTTTGTAGACGACAGCAAGGTATCCGACCACCACGCCATCATCCCTACCGAGCAACCCCTGCGCTTGGCAGCCTTGTCAGCCGATGAAAAAAACCTTTACGACCTGGTTGCCAGGCGCTTTATCGCGGTGCTCTACCCGCCCTTCCGCTACGAGCTGACCACCTTGATCACAGTTGTAAACAACGAGCTCTTTTACTCACGGGGTAAGGTAGTGACGGATCAGGGCTGGAGGGCCGTAACCGGCCGGACTGTGGAAAAAGAGGACGCCGACGAGGCCCTACCGGAACAGGTACTATCCCGCCAGAAAAAAGGCGATCAAAAACAAGTCCAAGGTGTCAAAATCAAGAAATCAAAAACAAAACCGCCGCCTCGTTACACGGAAGCGACTTTGCTGACGGCAATGGAACACGCGGGCAAGTTTGTCGAGGATGAAGAACTGCGGGAGTCATTGAAGCAAGGCGGCCTGGGAACGCCGGCCACCCGGGCCGACATCATTGAAAAGCTCCTGCGCACGCTTTATATCGAGCGCAGCGGCAAGGAACTTGTCCCCACCTCCAAGGGAATACAGCTGGTCAAACTGGTTGCGCCGGCCCTCAAGTCACCTGAATTAACAGCCAGCTGGGAGCAGAGCCTCACAAACATCGCCAGGGGCGAGGGAAGCAAATCACGTTTTATGGCCGACATCCGGGATAATACCCGGGAGCTGGTCAAAAGTGTTTCCACGGATAAAACCATCTTCCAGGTGGACAACGTGACAAAAACCAAATGCCCGGTATGCGGCAAGTATATGTTGCTGTTTAAAGGAAAGCGGGGGAAAATGCTGGTTTGTCCGGATCGCACTTGCGGGCACAGGCAGCCGGAAAGACAGGATGATTTTGCTGGTTTCAAAAGCTCAAAAAGCACCAGCCGGATCAATCAAAAACTTATTTCCCAGTACAGCGACAAGGGCTCGGTTGGGCAGAACCTAGGGGAATTGTTGAAAGAAGCCCTAGCCAAAGAAGACCCGGACCAGCCACGGGGACGGTGACTTTGGCTGGTGAACCAGCCAAAGTCACCGTCCCCGTGGCTGGTCACCGTTATCTCAATGATTGGGCGATCCTTATGATTTCCTCCCTAGATAGGGCGCCACTGATGGAATAGTTCCATTCACCCTGTTGCCACCTGATCGTGTTTTCAAAGCCGGTTTCCTGCAAAACAGCCTTTACCCCGTTAATTTCTACAGGCGTCCCCTGCCGGGCACGGGCTACTCCACCGTCAAACTGGTCGCCTACTTCAGCCCGGCTTTGGGTAACTGTAAAGGAATGCCGGCCGGTCCGGTAATTCTGGTTGATGGCCCCAGACGTCCAGGAAACCTCGCCGAGTTCCGCCCCCAGCGGCAGGTAGGTAGGTTTTGCCGGCCTAAAACTTGCGCCGGCGGCTGCCTCATCCAGGGTCCCTTTTCTTAAATCACCGGTAT
>JALHFC010000232.1 GCA_022839445.1 Pelotomaculum sp. | reverse complement strand
GATTTATATAACAAAGGAGAGGCAGAGATAGGTGGAAATTAACGCTGTGGAATTTGACAAGATTGCCCGTGAAGTGTTTGCCCCGGTTTACCCTGTCATCGCGGAGCAAATAAAACATAAAACGGGTATAATCCGGGGAACGTGTCTTGACATTGGCTGCGGCGGCGGTTATCTTGGCATCGCCATGGCCGGAATCACAGAATTGGACGTCTACTTATTTGACGCTTCTCAGGAAATGTTAAAAATCGCCGCCGGAAATATTGCCGGCCGGGGGTTGGAGCAAAGGATACAGACATTGCCTGGTGACGTACATAAAATTCCCCTGGATGATAACTCAATAGACCTGGTAATAAGCAGGGGTTCCGTGTTTTTTTGGAGAGACCGCCAAAAGGCCTTTCAAGAAATCCACAGGGTGCTTAAGCCAGGAGGCGTTGCTTTCATCGGAGGCGGTTTTGGCACAACCGCACTGAAAGAACAAATTACAAGCGTAATGGAAAAGAGAAACAACAACTGGCGGGAAAAACTTAAGAAAAATATCGGGGAAAACGCTGTGGAAGGTTTTGCTGAAACACTGCGGAAAGCAGAGATATCACCATTTGAAATTGACAGGAATGAGGCAGGGCTTTGGATAATAATAAGGAGGGAAAGCTTTTGAATTGCGACATATGCGAGAGAGGCTGTTTAATCCCGGAAGGAGACACGGGCGCATGTGGACAATACTACTATAAAGACGGTGAAATATTTGAGCTAAATCCTGACAAATACCTTATTTTATGCCCTATTTCAATAGAAACAATGCCCATGCTGCACTTTTATCCCGGGGGAAAATTCCTGCAGATCAGCACTGTGGGCTGCAACTTTGATTGTAACGGGTGTATCTCCACCGTGATTGTAAGAGAAATGGATCCGGCCAGCAAGGCGCTGCGAGAACTGTCACCGGAACAGGTAGTAAATGAGGCGATAAAAAATAACTGTATTGGGATCACTTTTCTCATGAATGACCCGCTGGCGTCATTTTTAACCTTTACCAGGGTCGCCAAAGCCGCCAAGCAGCAGGGTCTGCTGGTAGGCTGCTCATCAAACGCCTATTTTACCGAAACCTCTCTTGGTAGGATTTATGACTATCTGGATTTTATCAATATCGGTGTCAAGGGGCTTTCCAACCAGGCCTACCGGAACTGCGGGGCCAAATCGCCCGAGCCTGTATTCAGAAACATTAAAATGTTGCACGAAAACGGTGTTCATGTGGAAATCTCCTGCATCCATAACAGAAACAACCGGGAAGAGCTGTTAAACATCGCCCATCGCCTGGCCGGCGTTTCAACGGACATACCCCTTCAGGTAATGCGGTTTATTCCTGTGGAAGATGCGGATCCTTCCCTGGAACCGACTATCCGGGAATCGGAAAAGCTCTGCGAAAGCCTGGCGGGGCATCTCAGCCACGTGTATCTTTTTAATTCACCCGGGACGGAGTTCTTAAGCACTTTTTGCCCCGCTTGCGGGGGGTTTATCTTAAAACGCGACTTCTACGGACCTATGGGCGCCAAATTAAGGGCCCGCGGGACGGTTCCGGACAACAAT
>JALHFC010000231.1 GCA_022839445.1 Pelotomaculum sp. | reverse complement strand
CAAACCTTAATGAAGGCGCTGGAGGCAAGGGACTACATTACAGAAGGCCACGCCGACCGCTTAAAAGACCTGGTGATCAAGCTTGCCAAAGCCGCGTGTCTGCCCGACAGCCAAATAGCCGACATGGCCCTGCTGGCACAGTTTCACGATATAGGTAAAGTCGGGGTTTCCGACAGCATTTTGTTTAAGCCCGGCGCCCTTACACGCGAGGAGTATGCCGAAATGCAAAGGCATTGTGAAATTGGTTACCGCATTGCCATGACGGCGCCGGATCTAGCGCCCATCGCCGACTGGATTTTAAAGCACCACGAGTGGTGGAACGGCAGCGGCTATCCTCTCGGGCTGAAAGAAGAGGAAATACCGCTAGAGTGCCGTATCCTGGCCATCTGTGACGCCTACGACGCCTTGACCAACAACCGTCCGTACCGGAAAGGTAAAAGTCACAGGAAATCCATAGCTGAAATAAAAAGATGTTCCGGCACTCAGTTTGACCCTAATCTAGTCTCAAAATTTATTAACTTGTTTTAACAACAAAGGCTTTAAAACAGGGGTGCGATAGTTTTGCCCTGCGCTACTCCTTTCAACACCTTATTTACATTGCGCACGGCGCACATTTTACCGCACATAGTGCAGGTGTCCTCGTCCTCCGGACGCGACTGTGCCCGGTAACGCCTGGCTTTTTCCGGGTCCAGGGCCAGTTCGAACATCCTCTCCCAGTCCAGGTTCCTCCTGGCCTGGCTCATATCGTCATCCCATTGCCGTGCGCCGGGCGTCCCCTTGGCGATATCGGCGGCATGGGCCGCAATGCGGGAAGCGATAATGCCTTCTTTCATGTCCTCCAGTGTTGGCAGGCGAAGGTGCTCGGCCGGTGTAACGTAACAAAGGAAGTCCGCCCCGTTGGCAGCCGCAATGGCCCCGCCGATGGCGCTGGTAATATGGTCATAGCCGGGGGCGACGTCGGTGACGAGCGGCCCCAGCACGTAAAACGGGGCGCCGTGGCACAGTTTCTTCTCCAGAAGCATGTTCGGCGCAATTTCATTCAAAGCCATATGCCCCGGCCCCTCGATCATTACCTGGACATCCTTTTCCCAAGCCTTTTTAGTCAGTTCCCCCAGGACAATCAATTCCTGGATCTGAGCGGCGTCGGTAGCATCCTTGACGCTGCCCGGGCGGCAGGCGTCGCCCAAGCTGATAGTCACATCATACTTCCTGCATATCCTGAGGAGCTCGTCATAATACTCAAAAAAAGGGTTTTCCCGGTTATTCATTTCCATCCAGGCAAAAAGCAGGGCGCCGCCTCTGGATACAATATTGGTTAACCGCGGGTTATTTTTGAAACGGGCGGCCGTTTCCCGGTTGATCCCGGCGTGGATGGTCATAAAGTCCACACCATCCTCAGCGTGTTTTTCCACCACTCCCAGGAACTCTTTCACTGTTATTTCCTTTAGATCTTTATCATAATACCCCACGGCGTCGTAAACCGGTACGGTACCGATAGCGGCCGGGGACATTTCTACAAGCCTGCGCCTGAATTCCTCGGTTTTTCCGTAGCAACTCAAATCCATAATAGCATCCGCCTTTAGCTCTATGGC
>JALHFC010000037.1 GCA_022839445.1 Pelotomaculum sp. | reverse complement strand
GTGTAAGTGCTGGCGAAAACCATCATAAGGAGGTAAAAGTATGCTGCAAGATTATATTATACCTGAATCTGTGGCGGAGGCACTGTCTTTCTTAAAGAGCAAAAACGGGCAAGCCAGGATTATAGCCGGAGGTACCGACCTGATGTTGGACATTCCGGAAGGGAAAATAAAGGCCGGTTTTCTGGTTGATATCTGCCGGATTCCAGAGTTGACAAAAATCACGATGGAGGACGGTATTATTCGGATCGGAGCGGCAGTAACTCATAACCAGGTTGCAAAATCAGCGCTGATCCGGGAGAAAGCTTCTGCCCTGGCCAAGGCGGCAAGATCCGTGGGTTCTTTACAAATCAGAAATTCAGGCACAGTGGTCGGCAACGTGGTGAACGCACAACCGGCGGCCGATACGGCGGTGGCGCTGGTGGCGCTAGGAGCGGTAGCGGAAATAGTGTCACCTGAGGGAAAGAAGATTATGCCGGTTGAAGAAATGTATGCCGGCGTAGGGAAAAGTGTATTGGATAGCACTTCACAATTAGTAACTTGTGTGCGGTTTCCGGCCTGTCTGAAAAACCAGGGCTCTTCTTTTGAGCGCTTGGAACAGAGGAAAGCGCTGGCGTTGCCCATGCTCAACGTAGGAGTAATGATTTCTTTGGATAAGGACAAGTTCCAGTGGGCGCGGATATCCATGGCGCCCGTCGGTCCGGGACCTGTACGGGCTACGGAGGCGGAAGCTTTATTAGCAGGCTTGACGGCGGATGCAGAGGCAATCGATAAAGCGGCCGGGGCGGCTGTTGCCCAGGCCAATCCCAGGAGCAGCGCCATCAGGGGTTCCAGGGAATACCGCCGGGAAGTGCTGCCGGTGCTGGTTAGAAGAGCATTAGAGGCGGCTGTAGCCCAGGCAAAGGGTGTTATTAAATAGCAAAAAGGAGGGTAATTACACATGAGCGTGATTTTGACCTTTACTCTTAACGGTGAAATAACAGAAGTGGCTGTATCTCCTTCTGATACGCTACTCGATATTCTTCGGGACAAACTCAACCTCGTCGGCAGCAAGAAAGGCTGCGGTAAGGGGGAATGCGGGGCCTGCACGGTCATTATGAACGGAGAAGCCGTTAATTCTTGCCTTGTCCCTGCCTTAAAAGCTTCGGGCGCCAATGTGGAAACCATTGAAGGAATCGGCAGTGTGGAAAAATTTCACCCGCTGCAAGAGTCCTTTATGGATTTAGGGGCTATCCAGTGTGGTTTTTGCACGCCGGGTATGATTATGTCGTCAAAGGCATTGCTGGATAAGAACCCCAACCCTGCCAGGGAGGATGTTAGAGAAGCTATTTCCGGTAATATTTGCCGCTGCACGGGTTATGTAAAGATTGAAGAGGCGGTATTAGACGCCGCCAAAAAACTCCAGGAAAGGCCAGCAAGGAGGGGTTAGGGTGAAGAATTATAATGTAGTTGGTCATAGCGTAAGGAGATTCGACGCTGTGGAGAAAGCTACCGGCACTGCTACATTCACAACAGATATTAAACTGCCGGGTATGCTGTACGGGAAGGTGCTGCGCAGCCCGCATCCACACGCCAGAATTATCAGCATTGATACCACTGAGGCAGAAAAAATGCCCGGGGTTAAGGCTGCAGCGACATACAAGAATACTCCCAGAGTCAAGTATAATGGCGCCGCTACCTCAATGATTACATTACCTCCGATGGCGCCTGTGGAAGACCAGTATGTTTTCGATAACGTAGTGCGCTATGTCGGCGACGAAGTTGCAGCTGTTGCCGCTATCAGTGAAGCGGTGGCTGAAGCGGCCTTAAAATTGATCAAAGTAGAGTATGAGGCGCTGCCGGCCGTTTATGACCCGTTGGAGGCTGTAAGTCCGGCAACTCCCGAAGTTCATAAAGAATGTCGCGAAGGTAAAAACATTTCGGGGGACTTAACCAAATTAAACATGGGTGACGTAGAAAAAGGGTTCGCCGAATGCGACGTGGTGATAGAAGATACATTTAAGGTGCCCGTGCAAAAACAGGTACAGATGGAAACCCAATCAGCTGTGGCACAGGTAGGGCTTGACGGGAAAATAACAGTATGGTCGACTACACAAGCGCCGCATCCTTGCAAGATGATCCTTTCTAAAGTATTTAACATACCCCAAAGCAAGCTTAGAGTGCTTAACCCACCATATATAGGCGGTGGATTCGGCGTTCGCATAGGATTTAGCGGCAAAGCGGAACCTATTGCGGTAGCCCTGTCCATGCTGGCGAAAAGGCCGGTTAAGGTGGTTTATACAAGAGAAGAAGACTTTATTGCTTCAGATACCCGCCACGCCGGTTATATTACTGTAAAGTTAGGCGCCAAAAAGGACGGCGCATTTCATTGCATCGATATGAACGCAACTCTGAATACGGGCGCTTATGCAAGTTGGGGAGTCGAAGCGCCGGCAGTGTTGGGCTGCATGGGGCTGGCAGTATACCGTATTCCAAATCAGAATTATATCGGTCGCAGTGTTTATACCAATACTACCCCTGCCGGGGCTATGCGCGGGTTCGGTAACCCCCAGGGCATTTTTGCGCTTGAATCAGCGGTGGACATGATAGCTGAAAAATTAGGCATGGATCCGGTTGAGCTGCGTTTGAAAAACATTATACAGGTAGGCGACCCCTGGGTCCTCCCGTATCAATGTGCTTCGACCGGTCTGGCTGAGTGTATTGAAAGGGGCGCCAAAAGTATCGGTTGGGAAAGACGTAGCAAGTTAAACCGGCCGGGGGATAAAATATTAAGAGGTATCGGCATCGGCGTGGGTACCCACTGCAGCAACGCCTGGCCCTGGTTTGGCGATTACTCCAATGCCTATGTCACCGTACATCAGGATGGCTCAGTTCACCTTGCCACCGGTGTGCCGGATATGGGGACCGGCACCAGCACGACTCTCCCGCAGATACTTGCGGAAGCATTGGGCGTTGAACTGGAAAGTGTAAGCATAACTTTTGCCGATACACAAGCCACCCCGTTTGAAATCGGCAGCCACGCCAGCCGTACCTGTTACTGCGCAGGTAACGCTGTGGTAGCCGCTGCTCAGGATGTCAGAAAGCAGTTGCTTGACTATGCTGCGGAGTTGTTAAAGGTACCGCCGGAAAAGCTGGATATAAAGAACTCGATTATTTATATAATGGGGGAAACTGCTGTTGATTGTTCCTGTTCCTGTGCGCCGGTACGGCAGATATCCTTAAAAGAGATTGCATGGCGTGCGCACCAGCAAAACAAACAGTTTATAGGAGTTGGGCGCATTATTCCGGAAAACGCCCCGCCTTGGCATGCCCATCTCGCCGAGGTGGAAGTGGATACGGAAACCGGGCAGGTCAGGGTAATTAAAGTTGTAGCGGCTCATGACGCAGGTAAAGTTATCAATCCCGTCATTGTCGAAGGTCAGATCCAGGGTGGCGTTCTTCAGGGCGTCGGTTATGCAATCAGTGAAGAAATCAGGTATAACGACAAAGGAAAACAGTTGCACGACGCTTTCCATAAATACATGCTGCCTACTGCAGAGGACGTTCCGGAAATGGAAGCCATTATTGTTGAGACTAATGAGCCTACCGGTCCGTTCGGCGCCAAAGGTGTGGGGGAATGCGGAATGGTGCCCACGGCCCCGGCGATTACTAATGCCTTTTACAACGCTACAGGTATCCGGTTAAAAGAAATACCATTGACTCAAGAAAAAGTTTTCATGGCTCTAAAGGAACGGGCTTAAAGCTGTTTCAGTCCGAAACAAAAAGGAGCAGACCTGCCTTTTAAGATAACTTAAAGCAGGTCTGTCCCTTAAGGATTTACCGGCAGGCGCCGGGTAAAAATGCGCATAATGTTTTTATGGAGGTGAGGACAGTGAATTTACAGACTCTAAGGGTAGAAGAAGCGGTAGGTACAGTTCTCAGCCACGATATAACAAAAATAGTAAAGGGGGAATTCAAGGGAGTCTCCTTTAAAAAAGGCCGGGTTATAAAAGAAGAGGATGTACCTGAGCTTTTAAGGATGGGCAAAGAGAATCTATATGTTCTGGAACTTGAGCCCGGTGAAGTTCATGAAGATGAAGCCGGTATTCGGCTGGGTGCAGCCGTGGCAGGTCACGGCGTGACCTGGTGCGGCCCGAAGGAAAGCCGCGTGGATTTGTTTGCGGGCTGCAACGGTCTGATAAAGGTTAACATTCCCGCCCTCCAGGCCATAAATGAACTGCCGGATGTTGTCTTGTCAACACTGCTTAACAATACCGTGGTAAATAAAGGCGATCTGCTGGCGGGAACCAAGGTGATCCCGCTGGTGGTGCCGGAACGTACAGTGTCAACGGCGGAAAGCATCTGCCGGGAGGCCGGGTGGGTTATTAAAGTGATCCCTTTTCGAAATAAACAAGTTGGCGCGATTATCACTGGCAGCGAGGTTTGTAAAAAACGTGTCCGCGATGGTTTCGGGCCGGTGCTCAGGGAAAAGGTTAAAACCTACGGACAGACGCTTTTGCGATTGGAGTACGCGCCGGACGAATGTGAATCTATAGCTGAAAAGATAAATAAAATGGCTACCGACGGAGCCGGGATGATCTTAGTAACGGGAGGCATGTCGGTAGATCCGGATGACGTCACTCCCAAAGCCATCCGTTTAGCCGGCGCGGTTGTTGAAAAATACGGCGCCCCTGCTTTGCCCGGAGCGATGTTTATGCTCGCTTACCTCAATAATATACCGGTGATGGGAATACCGGCATGCGGGATGTTTTTCAAAACGACAGTTGTTGATTTACTGCTGCCAAGGTTGCTGGCGGGTGAGCGGATAAGAAGAAAGGACATTGTAGCCCTGGCCCACGGCGGGCTTTGCAGGGCATGCCCGCAATGCAGTTTTCCCTATTGTTCTTTCGGGAAAGGGGCTAATTATTGATGGTGGCGGGTTTAGACTGCATTGCATCTGGAAAGGAGGTAGAAAAAGTTGACAGAATTTGACCTGCGGCAAGAGGCTGTTTTCATAACGGTTATCAGCCAGTGTAATATTCCGGAAAGTTTGACCGGTCTAAAAATGTTTATTTCCATAGAAGGAAAGAAAGGTAACCTATGTCTGCCCTGGCTGGAAGAAAAAGCAAACGAACTGGCTTACAATTGTCTCGCTAACGGGATGTTCATGGTTACTACTGTTACCAATCCCGCCCAACCGGAGCAAACGGTCACCGTGATGATCGAACCGTATCTGCCGCCGCATGAACTGATTATTCTGGGCGGCGGTCATATTGCCGTGCCGCTGGCCGGTATCGGCAAGTTAATGGGTTACCGGGTCGTAGTTGTTGACGACCGGCCTGAATTTGTCTCTTTAAAGCGTTTTCCCGAGGCGGATAAAGGAATTTACTGCAGCTTTAACGATATTGAGGATGTTCTGGATCTCGGACCGAGAAGCTGTGTTATAATAGTGACCCGGGGACATAAGCACGACCTGGACTGCCTGCGGCGGGTGATTAAATATCCTCTTGCTTACCTGGGTATGGTTGGAAGCCGGAGAAAGGTTCATTTGATTAGAAAGAAGTTAAGTGAAGAAGGTGTTCAATTTGAAAAGATTGATCAAGTGCATATGCCGATCGGCCTTGACATAGGAGCGAAAACTCCTGTGGAAATCGCCGTCAGTATCGCTGCGGAATTGATTAACGTCCGGCGTGGCGGAAGAGCCCACTCTATAAAAACCGGCGTTTCAAATAAGGTTCAGATTGCAAGCGAGTGTGAAATGCCATCCGCTATAGATCAGGAGATTTTTCAAAAGGCAATTAAGGCGGCAATTGATGATGCCCCTGCCGCCCTGGCGACTGTTATTAAAACTCAGGGTTCGACTCCCCGCAAGGCAGGCGCCAGGATGCTGATTGACAGTAACGGGTGTACTTTCGGGACTATAGGAGGCGGTTTTGGTGAATCGGAGGTGGGTGTGGCGGCATTAAATGTTATCAAGGGAATAAAGCCTTATATTTACCGGTTATCCCTGGATTCGGAGGCAGCAGCAAGTGAAGGCATGGTGTGCGGCGGGATGATGGAAGTGTTCATTGAACCTGTGAGTGCTTTTGCCAGGATTTTCAACGGAGGTGTTGATTTTGAACCGGAATATGCCACCGATCATTATCAAGGGCGCCGGGGATCTTGCTACGGGTATAGCTTACCGTCTTCATAAAAGCGGTTTTAAAACAATTATGACGGAAACTGACCGCCCGCTGGCGGTCAGGCGGGCAGTAGCCTTTGCAGAGGCGGTTTATTCAGGATTAGTTGCGGTTGAAGGAGTTAGCGCCTGTCTGGCCGGTAATGTGGAAGATGCTGTAGATTTAGTTGAAAGCGGAGTGATCCCTGTTCTCGTTGATCCCGGCGCTTTGGTAATAAAGCAATTACATCCGCTGGTGGTAATTGATGCGATAATGGCAAAGCGCAATACAGGCACTGCCATAACAGACGCTCCATTGGTAATTGGGTTGGGACCGGGTTTTACCGCCGGACTGGATGTTCATGCGGTAATTGAAACAAGCAGGGGGGCCGATCTCGGCAGGGTAATAGACAGTGGCGGCGCGGCTTTGGATACCGGTATTCCGGGGGCGGTAATGGGGTTTACATTAGAAAGACTATTGAGGGCGCCGGTAGACGGGGTGGTCCTGCCTTGCCGCTTGATCGGGCAGCGTGTGGAAAAGGGAGATGTAGTGGCCTTTGTTGAAACATCTCAGGTAAGGGCGGAAATAACGGGATTAATCAGGGGGATGATTAAAGCCGGCGTATGGGTGGCAAGAGGCACAAAAATCGGTGACATTGATCCGAGGGATAACGCCGAATATGATAAAATTTCCGACAAGGCGATGGCCGTCGGCGGCGCAGTCGTGGAAACGGTATTAAGGCGTTGCCGAACCGGCCTTAAAAAAACCCGTCACTTTTATTATCCATCCTTTGACGGTATCATGCTAAAGCATTTTACGTCTGATTTTAATAAAAGGAATTGATTGTTATGAATCTGGCCGGAGCTTTAGGTCTTTCGGAAAGGGAAGTAGTATCGTTTGTGGGAGGAGGCGGAAAAACCACTCTTATGTTCCGCCTGGCGGAAGAGATACCCTTTCGATACAGGGTCGTTATAACCACCACGACAAAGATATTCTTGCCTCCGCCGGATAAATACACAACCCTGCTGATTGGGAAAAGGGCGCCGGTGGAAAATGATCTGGCCGGATATCTCCAGTCCGGGATAAGGCCCGTGCTAGGCTCTGTCCTTTTAAAAAACAATAAGATTGAAGGGATTGACCCGGAGCATATAAAGCCGCTGCAAAACTGTGCAGACACTATCTTGGTGGAAGCCGACGGTTCCAAAGGCCTTTCTCTAAAAGGATATCTTGATCATGAGCCGGTCATCCCGCGTTCAACAACTGTGCTGGTGATAGTGATAGGCGCTGACGTTATTGGAAAAACAATTAGTCCCGGTTATGTGCACCGGCCTGAAGTCGTAGCCAAAAGGACCGGTCTGAATATGGGTTCCGTAATCGATGCGGAAGTAATATCCAGGCTCATAACTCATCCTGAAGGTCCGCTTCGTTTATGTCCTTTTAACGCTTCGGCGCTGCTGTTCATCAATAAGACGGACTGCCTGGAAGATCCCGGTGAGGTGTACCGCCTGGGGAGATTGCTCCTGGGTGGTAGAATTAAAAAGGTAATACTGGGTTCCGCAATTTCGGAAAACCCTGTTATAGATATCCTGGAATATTAAGGTGGTGACGGTGAACACGATTTCGGCAATTATACTGGCTGCAGGCTTGTCCATTAGAATGGGCGCGCCTAAACAGTTGCTCAAATGGAGAAACAAGACACTGATTCGCATTGTGACAGAAAATGTACTGGGCTCATTAATAGACGAAGCGCTGGTAGTGACAGGATACCGGGAAAAAGAGGTGACCGCTGCGCTTAAAGGCCTGCCGGTCAGGATTATTTATAATCCCTGCTATGAACAGGGCCAAGGCGCTTCCCTGGCTTCAGGTGTTCAGGCAATAGAGAAAAGCGCCTCTGACTTCATGGTTTTCATGTCAGACCAGCCGCTTATTACCCCTCATTTGATCAATATGATTATCGGGGAATTTAAAAAACGCCGTTGCCTGGCGCTTCGCCCTACTTACAACGGGCAACCCGGTCATCCTGTGGTATTTAACCATTCTTTAATTGCAGCGCTGAAGTTGCTAAAAGGAGACGCGGGCGCGCGGCAAGTTTTGAAGAAACGCGGCAAGTTTTGAAGAAACTGGGGGAACAGGTGCATTATCTGCCTGTACAAGATGAGGCGGTGATTTTCGATATAGATACTCCGGAAGATTTTGAAAAACTTATCACAAATAAATATTAATCACAACACATTTGATACCGTATCTAATCAAACGGCGCCATCTGCAGAGCATCAAAAAACGCAGCATACCTGGTCTGCTAAGAACCAGGGCAGGTAATTTAATCGATTGGGACAAAAAGTGAGACAAAAAGGACCGTCCCCAATTGTCTCAAATCAAATGGCGCCACCTTTCGATGATGTCCGGGTTGGATGTGAAAAAGTCGGTTAATAGTTCTATCTTTTCAAGGGTATCCAGGCTAAGGTGGTGTTCAATTAATTCAGTTTCA
>JALHFC010000230.1 GCA_022839445.1 Pelotomaculum sp. | reverse complement strand
AAGGTTGAATTCTACTTTGCCGCAGGAATCAGCAATTCTGACGACTTCAATGCCGTCAAGGCTGCGGCTACCGCTACGGTGAAAACCGTTGCTTCTATTGTCCCTGCGGGTGGAACAACCCCAACGGACTGGACCCTACAACTTACAGGAGCAAAAAATGAAACCATAACCAAAGCTTATTTTGAGCAGGGTCTTGCTTGCTCCGCAACCCACCGGGTAACTTGGACCGACGAAGACGGCAATACCTGGGGAGGGGTACCTCTTTGGTTACTCGTCGGCTTGGTTGACGACGACCCCGATATAGGTCCTAACCACTTCAACTTCAACGACGACCTCGCCGCTTTGAACTACGAAGTCAATGTTATTGCCGGCGACGGGTGGAAAGCGACTTTTGACAGCACCACAATCGCCCGCAATAACGGGTATATCATCGCCAATACACTTAACGGTGAACCGTTGCCGCAAAAGACTGAAAACGGTAAAGGTTGCTGGCCACTCCACCTGAAGGGTTCAGCTATATTCGGCGGGCAGCAGGTAGGTAATATTACTAAAATTGAACTGACCAGCATTCCCGAACCACCGACCGGATGGACCCTGGAAATGCTCGGAAAAATAGGGGACACCATCACCCAGGAAGAGTTTGAAAAAGGACTTGCCTGCATCGGCTCGGGTCACTACAAAGAATGGACCGATAAAGAAGGCAATGTCTGGTCCGGCACACCCCTGTGGGTACTGCTGGGCGCAGTGGACGATATCGAGAAACCCGGCCACTGGACTTTCAACCCTGCTCTAGCTTCAGATTATTCCGTGAAAGTAATTGCCAGAGATGGATTTTCTAAAACCTTTGCCGGCGCAGATGTGGCCAAAAGCGCCGACTATATCGTTGCCAACAAATGCAACGGCGTACAGCTCACCGGTTCATTGGCGCCTTTGCGTCTGGTAGGCAAAGGTGTAGCAAAGGATGATGGTTCCCTTGGGGGGGCTGCCATAAGTAACATCGCCAGGATCGAACTACCCGAATTACGGACACCGCCGGCTGCGGAAGGAAGCTGGAACCTTACTTTGACCGGCAAAATCAGCGCAGTTATCTCCCAGGCGGAGTTTGAGGCCGCGCTGGCCTGCCCTAATTCCAACCACCGTAAAGAATGGACCGACGGTAAAGGTAATATCTGGTCCGGCATGCCGCTTTGGCTGCTGGCCGGTTGGGTGGATGACCGGCAGCCGCACACCTACGACGCTAATCAGGCAAATGCCGGCTATACCATCCTGGTTAAAGCCACGGACGGCTACACCAAGGACTTTAATAGCAAGGACGTAACCAAGAGCAATAACTATATCATTGCCGATAAATGCAACGGCGCCCCGCTTACCGATTCATCCTGGCCGCTGCGCCTGATCGGGGCCGGTGTCGCCAAAGAAGACGGGACTCTGGGCGGTACCAGCGTCGGCAATATCGGGGAAATTGAACTGACATCCTTTGGGGCCATCCAACCGGCGCCTGAACTCCATATCGTCAAGTATGCCCAAGACGGTGTCACCATCCTTAAAGAAACAACGGTCGATTACCTGTGGATGGAGCAGAACCTGGAGGTTATTGGC
>JALHFC010000229.1 GCA_022839445.1 Pelotomaculum sp. | reverse complement strand
CTGTGACACTGCCGCCTACTGGTCGGGTAGGTGAAAAACCTCAGTAAATCTGGATTATTGTATATAAATCAGATATGTGTAGGTTTTAGAAACCAGGGATAAATATGTCTTTTGTGGGTGTTAGCGAATTATTGAGAGATGCTGAAAACGGTGGTTACGCGGTAGGCGCTTTTAACTGCAATAACATGGAGATTGTCCAGGCCATCATCGCGGCGGCGGAGGCTGAGAAAGCCCCGGTTATTTTACAAGCCAGCCAGGGCGCCATAAAATATGCCGGTATTGACTACATCGTCGCTATGGCCAGGTTGGCCGCGGAAAGTACGCGCGTGCCCGTGGCGCTCCACCTGGATCACGGTACTAGTTTTGCCCAGGTGGTACAGTGTATCCGGGCCGGGTTTTCTTCGGTCATGATCGACGGTTCCAAGCTCCCTTTAGAGGAAAACATTGAGTTGACCAAGCGAGTGCTGGAAATGGCGCGGGCAGTGGGTGTATCGGTGGAAGCTGAGCTTGGTAAGATCGGTGGAACTGAGGACGACATTGTTGTCAGCGAGCGGGAGGCTTTTTTCACCGACCCGGAAGAGGCCGGCGTTTTTGTCCGTGAAACGGGGGTAGATTTCCTGGCTGTGGCCATCGGTACCGCGCACGGGCAGTATAAGGGAATACCGGAACTGGATTTGCCCCGTCTCGAAAAGATAAAGTCGGTTGTTAAAATACCCATTGTTTTGCATGGCTCCTCCGGTGTGCCTGACGATGCCATCCGCGAAGCCATCCGCCGGGGTGTGCGCAAGGTCAACATCGACACAAACATACGCGAAGCCTTCACAGAGGCTGCACGCAAGGTGTTGGACGCCAACGCGAACGAGATTGATCCCCGCAAAGTCCTCGGCCCCGCTAGGGAGGCAGCCACAGCAATAATCCGCGAGAAAATCAGAATATTCGGCAGCAACAACAAAGCTTAATTTAATGAAGGCGCCAAACAGTTTTTGTATGGTATACGCTAAAACAACGGCGAGCTAAAAAAGGGGTGACATATGATGGAGTTATTCATTGATACTGCAAACGTGGATGAAATAAGGGAAGCTTATTCCCTTGGCGTTATCTGTGGTGTGACTACCAACCCGTCGCTGATTGCCAAAGAGGGGCGCAATTTCGCCGAGGTAGTAAAGGAGATTGTCTCTATCGTAGATGGCCCTATCAGCGCCGAAGCAGTAAGCCTCGACGCCCCGGGTATGGTTGCCGAAGCAGAGGAACTTGCCGCTATCCACCCCAATATCGTAGTAAAGATCCCTATGACCCGGGAAGGCTTGAAGGCTGTCAAAACACTAGCCCAAAAAAACATCCGTACCAACGTAACCCTGATCTTTTCCGCCAACCAGGCTTTGCTTGCCGCTAGGGCCGGCGCTACCTATGTCAGCCCTTTTGTAGGCCGCCTGGATGATATTAGCCAGGAAGGGATGGAGCTGGTATACGACATCATGGAAATATTCGATCGCTTCCAGATCCAAACCCAGGTTATTGTCGCCAGCGTCCGGGCAGCCCGGACCGGAGCTCATATTGCCACCGTACCCTACAAAGTGATCATGCAGATGATCGACCACCCCCTTACCGATGCCGGGATCGAAAAGTTTTTGAAAGACTGGGAAACTGTTAAAGATAAATAAAAAAGTTTTTGCCCCTTTCGAAAGGATATGTTAATATTACGAAGAAGATCCCAACTATTGCGAGACGCTCGCAGGCTACTTCGTTTGTCGTGCTTTGTTTCCTATCTGTTTTGTAAAGGGGACGATAGGACAGTTTTTAAGCGCTTTCCTTAAACCTCTCCTGAAGCGCCTGTGTCATTAGCCCCAAAGGTCTTGTAACAAGTATTATATGCAGCAAAGGAGTTTTTTTACTGTGTTTGCGGAGGGAGTGTTTTTTTTAAAGAAAAAAATTGCCTCACGGATTTTCGATGCCGTTAAGGCATACTATAACAAGGTAATGGGCCTGTCCGATTCGCCTCGAAAGATCGCCAAAGGAGCGGCCCTGGGACTAGCTTTTGATTTTCTTCCGATCCCGGTGATCAGTATTCCGCTTTCCTATTTAGTGGCCCGTATTATTCGTTGTAATCCTGTGGCGGCGGTTGCCACGGTGGTGTTTTTCAAGCTGGCTGTACCTTTTTTCTTTACTTTTAACATTATGGTGGGGAATGCCCTGCTCGGGGATGTGCCGGGACCGGGAATTATCGCCGACGCCGGGGATAAAATATTTTTAGGCAAGTTGCTCGAGCACGGCTATCCCTTCCTGATTGGTAGTTTGGTGAACGCTACACTGGCAGGTTTGGCGGCATATTATGCCCTGTTATTC
>JALHFC010000228.1 GCA_022839445.1 Pelotomaculum sp. | reverse complement strand
TTTTGTAAAAATATAGACGAGGTAGTAACTTTCGGCGTTGAGCAACGCATATCACTTATAACAAAAAAAGGTGAGAAACTTTCGGTTTCCGGTTCTATTTCACCCGTGAAAAATGAAGCTGGTGTAATTTTAGGACTAGTTATCATCGTCTACAATTTGACAATCCAAAACCAACTAAAAGAACAGCTGCAATATTTAAGTACGCATGACGCTTTAACCGGTTCATATAACCGCACCTGGTTTGAGTATGAATACTTTCGTACTGAAGCAGGTTTTCAGCCTCCTGTCGGCTTAATTATGTGTGATGTCGACGGGCTGAAAATGATCAACGATACCATGGGGCATAAAACAGGGGATCTGGCACTCATTGCAACAGTGAAAATATTAAAAGAATGTATTCCGGAAAGCGGTATGATAGTCAGAGTCGGAGGTGATGAGTTTGTCGTACTGCTGCCCAATAGTTCCGTTAAAGCAGTTAGGGCTATCTGTAAGCTGATTAACCGGAAAATCTCTAAATACAGTGAAATAAATTCTGAGATCCCCTTAAGTGTTTCCCTCGGATTTTCCGTTAGCGACAGCTCATCTTTTAATATTGCCGGCCTGTTCCAAGAAGCAGATAATAATATGTACAAAGAAAAACTGCATCACAAAAAGAGCTTTAGGGGTACCATTATTGACACAATTTTGCACGTGGCTGAGGCAAGGGATCATATAACTGACGCTCACAGCGAGCGTTTGAACAATTTAGTAGAACTGCTGGCCTTTTGTTTGGACCTTCCGGCAGATCGGATAAATGACTTGCGATTGTTGGCAAAGTTTCACGATATAGGTAAGGTGGGCATACCTGACGGAATATTATTAAAACCGGGATCCCTTACTAACAGTGAAATGGAGAATATGCAGAGACATTGTGAAATAGGTCACCATATAGCCGCATCAGCACCGGGCCTGTCCCATATAGCCCACTGGATACTAAAACACCACGAGTGGTGGAACGGCAGTGGTTACCCGCTGGGATTAAAGGAGGAAAATATCCCCATTGAATGCCGCATCCTGAGCATTGCCGACGCGTATGACGCTATGACCCATGATAGGCCCTATCGCAAGGCAATGTCTAAACAAGAAGCGCTGTCCGAATTAAATAAATGTGCCGGAATCCAATTTGATCCTTTGCTGGTTTTTAAGTTTATACGGTTGCTCGAAGCATTGAAAATATATGTTGCATCCAGTATGAAAGATGTGATGCTCAACATTAAACAAGCCTACCTCGGTGATAATTCCCAAAAGGGTATTTTCTTCCAATCCGGTAGCTCCGGCGCCCTTATGCAACGAATCGAAAGAGGCGCCCTGGCAGATGTTTTTATCTCTGCCGGATCATGTCAAATGGATGAACTGCAAATGAAAGATTTAATAATTAATGGTTCCAGAAAAGATTTCTTACGAAACAGAATTGTTTTGATCACGTCAAAGAGCTCTAATATTTCCTGCGGGTTTACAGAATTAACCGAAGAAAAAATCAAAAGAATCGGAATCGGCAACCCGGAGACCGTACCCGTAGGAAAATATGCACAAGAAGCACTAATGTCATTCGGGATTTTAGAAAGCGTAAAATCCAAACTGGTTATTGCCAAAGATGCCCGCCAGGTTTTAAACTACGTTGAGACAGGCTATG
>JALHFC010000227.1 GCA_022839445.1 Pelotomaculum sp. | reverse complement strand
CGCTGAAATAATCGCCTCGAACATCGGCGGCACGGCCACACTAATCGGCGACCCGCCGAACATCATGATCGGCAGCGCTACCGGTCTCGGCTTCATGGATTTTGTCTTCAACCTGACCCCGGTGATCGTGGTCATATACGTTCTGACCATATTCCTGATTCGCCTCATCTACCGGAAACAGCTGACAGCGCGGGAAGAGTTGCGGGCAAATATAATGCGGCTGAATGAGCGGGACAAAATAAAAGACACCGTCCTTTTGCGAAAGTGCCTCGTTGTGCTTTCCCTGACTGTCTTAGGCTTCGTCCTGCACCAGTACGTCCATCTTGAATCCAGTGTCATCGCCCTGTCCGGCGCCAGCCTTTTACTCCTGATTACAAAGGAGGATCCGGAACGCGCCCTGCAAGTCGTGGAATGGTCCGTGATATTTTTCTTCATCGCCCTGCAAGTCGTGGAATGGTCCGTGATATTTTTCTTCATCGGCCTTTTCGTGGTGGTCGGAGCATTAAAAGAGGTAGGCGTAATCGAAGCGGTAGCCCGGTGGTCCCTGGAAGTAACGGGCGGCAATGTACTATCGGCGGGCATGCTCATCCTCTGGCTGTCGGCAATAGCCTCGGCGTTTGTCGACAACATCCCCTTCGTGGCTACGATGATCCCCCTGATCCAGGACATGGGCCGCATCGGCGGTATGACCGACCTCAACTTCATCTGGTGGTCCCTGTCCCTGGGGGCTTGCCTGGGCGGCAACGGAACGGTTATCGGCGCCTCGGCCAACGTGGTGGTTATCGGTATGGCCGAAAAGAGGGGCCAGTATATCAGTTTCATAGATTTTTTAAAAATCGGCTTCCCGCTGATGCTGGTGTCCATAGTCGTATCCACGGGCTATCTCCTGCTCTGGCGCCTCTCGGGCGCTTTACCGGCCGGCTGCGCCGCGCTGGGCGCCGGCATAGCGCTCGCCCTGATTCTGAAACCGGTAGCCGCAAGGCTGTTGAAAGTTAAAGAAAAGGAAAACCGCGCTTAGAACACGAGATCGACAAGGGGACGGTCCTTTATTGTCCCACCAGGGGCTTTGGTAGAATTGAGTGAAGCAGAAACAAATTGGGGTAATCTCGGCAAATAACCTTTTAATAACACTGAAACTGATTATCCTGGCTTCCCTGATAAAATATGTTTTTTGGCAATAATAAACCAGGGATCAGGTGAGACAAAAAAGGACCGTCCCCAATTGTCCCCTAGCGCCTTTCTGGTGGACTTGCACCACCTGCCTGCTGCCGGCTTTGACCGGCGCTTTCGGACTTTCCCCAATTGTCCCACTTTTGCTTTAGCGGCCTAGCGGTGACATGTCGCGTAGTTTTTCTACAATCGGCCCGATTTCTTCTAAAAAATAATCCACATCTTCTTCTGTGTTGTCCTTGCCCAGGGTCAGGCGCAAGGAGCCGTGCGCCTCCGCAGGGGGAACACCCATCGCCAGCAATACGTGGGATGGTTCCATGGAACCTGATGTGCAAGCTGAACCGGTGGAAGCAGCTACACCCTTCATGTCCAGGCCTAGGAGCATGGCTTCGCCTTCGATAAACCTGAACAGGAAGCTGGCATGGTTAGGCAAGCGCATTGTTGGATGCCCGGTTAACTGGACGTCGTCGATCCGGCCTGTAACTTCCTTGATCAGTTTATCACGTAAAGAGCACAACCTCTTACTTTCATTTTCCCTGTTCTTCATTGCCAGCTCCACTGCTTTCCCCAGTCCGACAATGCCGGGTATGTTTTCTGTGCCGGCCCGGCGCAGGCGCTCCTGGGCGCCCCCATGAAACAATGTTTGTTTCCAGCGGATTCCCTTGCGGATATACAGCGCACCGGCGCCTTTCGGGCCGTATATTTTGTGCGCGGATACGGACAACAGCGACGCTCCCAGTTCGTCCACGTTAACCGGTATTTTCCCAAAACTTTGGACGGCATCGACGTGGAAAATGATACCGCGCTCCCTTGCCAGCCGGCCAATTTCAGCTATAGGCATAATTGTGCCGACTTCGTTGTTGGCGTGCATAATTGTAATTAAAATTGTTTTATCTGTGATCGCCGCGGCTACGTCATCCACATTGACCATACCGTATTGATCTACAGGCAGGA
>JALHFC010000226.1 GCA_022839445.1 Pelotomaculum sp. | reverse complement strand
AAATATCAATCTCAAATAAAAAGGAGGAAAAATTATGATCAGATCCCTTTACTCCGGGGCCTCGGGCATGAAAAATCACCAGATCAGGATGGACGTTATCGGTAACAATGTCGCTAACGTAAATACAATCGGCTTTAAAGGCAGCAGGGCTAATTTCCAGGATGTGCTTTACCAAACGGTGCGTTACGCCAGTCCCGCGGTAGATGAAACCGGCGGGATAAACCCTTCCCAGGTCGGACTGGGCGTCATGGTTTCCAGCATTACCAACAATACCGGCCAGGGCGGCCTGCAGAACACCGGGCGTGTCCTCGACGTGGCCGTCAATGGCAACGGGTGGTTTGTAGTCAGTCCGGATAGCGGCGGTGAGCAGAGGTTCTATACTAGAGAAGGAATATTCTATGTTGATAACGTCGGCAACCTGGTAAACTCAAATGGCTTCTTCGTTCTGGATAGCGGTGGCGCCGCTATTAATCTTGGCGAAGAAGGCATAGCAACGTTAAACATCACCAAGGGCGGGGTAATAACAGGCGTCAACCTAAATGGCGATACTATTGAAGGCGATGGAAGCGTCCTCGGTCTGGCTATGTTCCCCAACCAAGACGGTTTAGAGCGGGTCGGCCAGAACATGTATCAAGTATCCCCCACCAGCGGTGAGCCTATTGATGAATACGGCACACCTAATGAAGGCGGTTACGGCGCTATTGCCTCCGGCTTTCTGGAAATGTCCAATGTTGACTTAACTGACGAGTTTACCGGCATGATCACCACCCAGCGTGGTTACCAGGCCAACGCCAGGACGGTTACCACTTCCGACCACTTGCTGGAGGAGTTGTTGAATATCAAGCGGTAAAAAAGGAATGTGTTTTTAGGGCGCTATTTGACTTGAGGCCGCAAGGCTGGTTTTTACCGGCCTTGCGCAAATAACTTTATATTTACTGGTTCCCGTGGCAAACAAAGCGTATTGTTCTTCCCAAATATTTTAAAGGCAGGTGAAACCTTGGCGGATAAGTCTGAGAAGGATAAGGATAAAGACGAAAAAAAGGGGAAATCTTCAAAACTCAAGAAGCTTTTAGTTATACTAGCTGTTTTATTTGGTCTTGCCGGTTCATCTGCAGGTGCTTATATGTTCTTGAATAAACCCGACGTGGAACCCGGCAAGAAATATCTTATTGAAACAGAGACCTTGGATATGGGCGAGGTATTAGTAAACCTCACTACTAACGGGGGCATTCGCTACCTCAAGGTAAAAATAATATTGGAGTATCCCAAGAACAAAAAGCTGGGCGAAGAGCTAAAGAAGAAAAACCATGTTTTATCAGACATTATCATTACTACGCTGCGGAAGAAAACATTGACCGAAGTTTATAACGCCAGCGCTGTCCAGGGGCTTAAAGATGAACTCATCAAAGAAATAAACGGTAACCTTGATTATGGAGATATAACAGGAATATACTTCACAGATTTTCTTGTGCAGTAAGCTGTACATTTGATCAACGCTTTTTTGGGGCAAGGGAGGGAATATTTTTGCTTTCCGAAGAGGAAATAAAGTCGTTCCTGGATGCGGGGAAAAGTAGTGAGGTCGGTATTAGGAAAGTTAAATTTCCTTCCCTGGGGCCGGTAAAAGGAATGGATAGGGTCTAAAAGTGAAAGAAGTGCTCGGTCTAGTTGAAGGCTCGGTGATCAAGCTAAACAGGGTTGTGGGTGACGAAGTGGAATTGATTTTGAACAACCAGCGGTTTGCCCGGGGAGAAGTGATCATTATCAATGATTTATTTGGTGTGCGGCTTATTTCCATTAACCAGGCGCAAAATTTAGAGTTAACCGAGGGGTTGGTATGAGCGGCGATTTAATCTGGGCAGTCGTACGCATGCTGGTTACCTTGCCGCTGGTCCTTGGAGCGGCCTTTCTGGTGATCAAGTATGGACTCGGCCGTCGCTATGTGACTACTCCCGGAAAGCGCCTGATGAGATTGATGGAGCAGTTGCCGCTCGGGCCTAAAACCACCCTGAGCTTGATCGCAATGGGGGGGCGGTATTACCTGTTGGCCCACCAGGATAACGGAATTCGGCTGGTTAAAGAACTAGATGAACTGCCGGAAGCGCAAGACATTAAAACCGGAGACATCATGGAACTGACACCGCAGACTATCGAAGAATTCGACCACCTTCGCCGGTCGGAAGGACCTACAAAA
>JALHFC010000225.1 GCA_022839445.1 Pelotomaculum sp. | reverse complement strand
AGGTACTATAGCCCGGCTATACACCGGACTTGTTTTGTCCTCCCGCCGTTTGTAGAGGAACTGATCAAAAATCGCGATGAAGAATAAGCCTAAAAGCATAGCCTGGTAAATCATGGTCTTAGTAACGGAGGCGGAATAATGCTGGAGTATATGGAAAAGTACCCAGGATTTATAGGCAGCGCTGCTAGCTACGAGCAAGCGGATATAGTGCTGGCCGGCGCTCCCATGGACATGACGGTCAGCTTTCGGCCGGGCGCCCGGCACGGCCCTCAGCAGGTGCGCCTGGCATCGCACGGGCTGGAAGAGTACAGCCCCGATCTGGACCGGGACCTTGCCGGTTATAGCTATTGCGACGCCGGTGATGTACTCCTCCCCTTTGGTTCGGTGCAGGAAAGTTTAAACCGCATCGGGATCGTGGCCGCCGGTATTCTAGCAGACGGCAAATTTCCGCTGTTTCTTGGCGGCGAGCACTTAATCAGCTATGCCGTGATCAAAGAGGCGGCAAGTGTATTTCCAGACCTGGCGGTAATTCACTTTGACGCGCACGCTGATTTGAGGGATGAATACCTAGGGGAGCGTTTATCTCACGCTACTGTCATGCGCAGGGTAGCCGACCTGGTTGGGGGTGCAAACCTATACCAGTTCGGTATTCGCTCCGGCGCCAGGGACGAATTTGAGTTTGCCCGCGGCAACACCAATTTATTTGCCAACAAAGTGGTAGAGCCCCTGTTGGAAAACATCCCTCAGTTAAAAGAAAGGCCGGTTTATGTGTCGCTGGATATTGACGTTGTGGACCCGGCTTACGCCCCGGGTACCGGTACAGCAGAGCCCGGGGGCTGTACAGCCAGGGAAATACTGCAGGCGGTCCACCTGCTTGGCGAATTAAATGTCGTCGGCTTCGATTTGGTAGAGGTAAGCCCGGTCTACGATCCTTCCGAAAGGACAGCGCTATTGGCGGCAAAGCTAGTGAGGGAAGCTATCCTGTCTTTTGGCCGCCGAATTTAAAAAATTCATTGACTTCAGGTTTTAAATTAGATATACTATACATTGTCAGCGGCGCACCCTGGTAAAAGGAAGCGTCGCGGGCGATTACGCGGAGCTGTGGTGTAGTGGCCTAACATGCCTGCCTGTCACGCAGGAGATCGCGGGTTCGACTCCCGTCAGCTCCGCCATTTTTTTGCCACGGTAGCTCAGTTGGTAGAGCAGCGGACTGAAAATCCGCGTGTCGGCGGTTCGATTCCGTCCCGTGGCACCAAGGGGAAGCCAAGCGCCGCAAGGGATTGCGGCGTTTTTTGTTTATCAAATATATTGGGTAATATGCCAAAATCATGCCGAATATAAAAAAAGATAGGTTTTTAAGCCTGTCTTTTTCTAATATGTTTTCTTTTTAAAGAGATATTAAATCGTGCTTTTTAAAAAAGATAAAAAACCAAGGTTGACAACGTTCTTTGTCATATGCTAAACTAGATTTTGCAAGGTTAAAGGGCTTGTAACACTGTTAGGGCACGGTAAATTTGTTACATGTAACATTGGTTGACAAATGAATATAATATAGTACAATAATAGATGTGCGGAAGTGGCTCAGTGGTAGAGCATCGCCTTGCCAAGGCGAGGGTCGCGGGTTCGAATCCCGTCTTCCGCTCCATTTATTCGGCGACATAGCCAAGTGGTAAGGCAGAGGACTGCAAATCCTCCA
>JALHFC010000224.1 GCA_022839445.1 Pelotomaculum sp. | reverse complement strand
CCCCTGTGTTCCCCTGTGCTCCTTCTATTCGTAGGCGCTTGCCGGAATAACTTGCTCTAGAAGTTCATTGTTGAGCTGGTCCAGCGGTGACGGATACTTCGGTGGCGCCAGTTGATCCGGAGGATACAATTTAGGCGCCGGGTACCAGGCATAATCTGAAACTTCGGCATAACGCTGCCGGATGTTGTCTTTGGAAACATTAATCACAAGCAGGTCCTTGGCCAGGGTGACAGGTCCCTGGTACCAGGTACGGATATCTTTCATGGCAGGCCCCACCGTGTCATCATTCACCTGAAAGTGAGTTGCCACCCCCAGCCGGGGGTTCGTTTGACTAAGGATATATCCGAAAGCTTTTTGGGTCGTATGAGAGGAGTCCTGAACAGCGGTAGTATAATTAATAGCTTGTTGCCAGCCCGGATCTCCCGGCTTTAACCCGGAATTTTTTGCCGCCCATACCTCCGGAGGTACCACCATTTCATGGACCAGTACATCAACTCCTTTGGCCTGGTTAGTCATGAAATAGTTCGGTTTCGTATCGCCGGAAAACACCATTGAGAGGCCGTTCCATTCCAGCTTGTAGCTGATAGAGCCGTCCCGGTCGTGCACCGCCGGAAAATGGGTTATTTTTACCCCGTTTTCGTTATAGGCAATGCCTCCTACCTCCATATAAGGCAGTTCCTTCACCTCAATATCATATCCGCTCTTACCGTTTTTGAGACCCGTTGAGGTAAAACAGAAGCTTTCCACGTGCCATTTTGTAAGCTGTTTTAGAGCCTCTGCAAAAGCCATGGTCCCGTCATCTGCGGTATCGCCACTGGGTCCAAAAAGCCTGAGGGGCGTTTTGCGGTCCAGTGAAGGCCCGAAACAATACAGGGTGGTCAGGTCACTCATATGGTCGCCATGCAGATGAGTCAGGAACACCTTGTCCATGCGAGAATAAGGTATTCCCATAGCCACATAGTTAGCCGATACGCCGGACCCCATATCGAATATAAAGCTGTCCCCGTTGCCCGTTTCCACAAAAACACTGTTGCATTGCTGTCCTCTTCGAGGAACAACCGATGTCCCCATAAAAGTTATCCGCATCTCATTTTGGTCTAGCGGTTCTCCGGGAATAAAGGCAGTGGGTTCTTTGGGGTTATCTTCCAATGCCGCAATACTACCGCACGCGACCGCCGCTTGTTTCCAGTGTCTGGCAGCATTTTGGTCTTTGGCATAGACCACTACTTCATATGTTTGACCGGCGGTTGCTTCGAAAGAGACCGTATTACGAGTGTTGTAATCAAAATCCCCAGGGCACTTCCAACCTTCGCTATCCTTATACCAGAACTGGTATTCCGGATCGCCGCAGATATATTTCGCTTGCGCTGTTAAGGTAACATTGCCGTCTTCGTAAGAAATTTTGGTAAATTCTACGCTGCTGTCTACTAAAATAACCTGGCGCGCCTCGGCTAAAACCTGATCAGCCATATTGCTGATGTACACGTCAACAGTATAGGTACCGGGTTGCACGTTTTTTAAAGTATATTCATTTGATGCGGACTTCTGCTCTAAACTCCTACCGTTTGGACCGCCAACCCAAAAGGCGTAGATAACGCCTTTCGCGTCTGGTACCGTAGCCACAAAGGTAATGGTACCGTAGCCACAAAGGTAACGTTTGTACCGGCCTCCACTTTGTTAATTTGGTTCTCACCGATTACCGGCGCCGTGATGTCCAGCGTCGCCCATCCCGCCGGCGCCATTGGTAACGCCAACAACAGGGCCATCATCATTGCCAGTACAATAACCAGGGCAAAGCGCTTTTTGTTGTTAAAAAAACTAACCATTAATACATCCCTGGTTTCTAAAACCCGGTTAAATCCATTCAAATAAATATAACCGTGGTTTACACCTACCCGACCAGTAGGTAGCAGTATCACAGAATTCAACTGTTAGGCTGTAACCTCTCGGTTACATTCCCGGTGGGTTGCCCCGCCGCTTCCGTTAGGAGTGCGTACTACCCGGCTTTCGCAACGTGCACCGCGCCACCCGCAAAAATCTATGGTTTTAAGGTTTATCCTATACCTAACGCTTCTTTCCGATATACCTGCCAGGAAACCAGGCTTTTCACCTGCCTTTTTGTTAATTTTGAGCATCGCCTTTGCTAGATCTTACTAGGGGAACGTACCCCTAAGCAACGTTCTCCCACCTCCCAATAAGCACAACGAGTTTTCGACTTTGCATATTTCTGCCTCCGATGGCAAACTTCCTCCCAAAAATAAAAAAACCACACTCACTGCGGCTATTCATACAACCACACTCTACCTTTTATCTAAACCCCATTAAACTGTTGTTATTATAGAGATCTAAAACAGATGGAATCGGTGGCTTTTGGGATGGAATTTCACTGATTATTTGTTTAGGGTATGTGGAACTATCTCCACCTATAGGGCGAACAATACGCCGGGGTTTGACATATTTTTTACTTCATGTATCTTTTTAACTCCCTGTAAAAATTTTCCCTTGTACCAGCCATAATGACGATTATCATATCACCATTTTCAAGATGTGATACCCTATAAGCGAGTTCATAATTCATTCTGTTATGGTAAATATCAAGGCTGTAGATACCTTTTAAGTCACCGGTTTTCGCCTCCCCAATCTTAGGGTTTAGCCTTATATTTGCTATTGATTCTTTGAACGTTTTTTTAAGCTGTTTATCTTTAAGTTTTTTGAAATATTTTTCCGCAATGGGTGTATAGACTACAGGAAGCATTTTAGGCCTCCGTTTCTTCATCACCAAAGATGTCTTCTGTAAGATCAACATAGTTAACAGAGGCTTCTCTTGCAATTTTATCGGCTTCTTCAATTAACTTTTCAACTGCAGGTCTAACCTTGCGGTTGATTTTTTTAAACTCAGCTAATAGCTTTTCGCCTGAAAAACCTTTCTGAATTAAATCCTGCAAAATCTCTTCAGCAAAAGCGGGATCCCCTTTTTTCACAGGCAAAAGTATTAACATATCCTTGGAATAAATACAGTCAATCTCTTTTTCCAAACCTAAAGAATCAAAATATTTTGCCGGGATCGTGATTTGGCGTTTGCTAGAAATGCTAATTCGACGTTTCTCCATGCGTCTATCCCCTGCTTTTATATTTGTTGTTAACATATTAATATATGCTCCTTCCATATAAAAGTGTCCGAGTAAGGAAACCAGGTCTCCTTACTTATATTATACAATTATTCTGCGGTTTTAAAAACTGCTGAAGCTGTAAATGACACGGGGGGACGGTTAGTGTGAAAATACGGGAATAAATGGATACTTTCATCCGTTCTACTGTGTAAAGCATTTTCATGGTTCTTCTTTTGTGTCGTCAAAGACGACACAAAAGAACCGAATATGGTAAAAATATCAAACGCCGCAATCCCTTGCGGCGCTTGACTTTTTATGGCGTCCCAGGAGGGATTCGAACCCCCGGCCTACGGATTAGAAGTCTGTAAAAACGCTTTTGTAATAATTCGACTATGCTTGCAAACCCTTGGTACTACTGGGTTTTTACTGTTCGCCTTTTTGTTCGGTTTGGTTGTTTTGGGGGACATTTTAAAGTGTTTGGCACACTTTTGGCACACTTTTTTGGGCGCTTAGGGCACTGTTTATAAGCACTACAGAAAACCTTTGGCACACTTTTTAAGGAAAAAAGGGGAGGGCTTTTCACCCTCCCCCACTCCTTCAACTTACGCCGGGTTTTTAAACGGGCCGCCGTTTAGGTTTTCGGCCAGGGTCTCCATGAAAACAAGGCCGTCTTTCACCCCCTGCCGGTAGGCGTAGTCATTTTCAATACAGCCAGCGCTGCCTAATGCCGTATCATAGTCAAGTATTAACCCCTTGTTTTCTTCGCCCAAAAGTTCCCTAATGCGGCTATACAGTTCATCAGCTTCTTTTGACGCTTTTTTATATTCCGGGTCATTAATTACTTTAATTGTACCAACACCAATACGCTCATCCATAAATTCGTTAAAAGTGTCCATAATGCTTTTTTGTGTGGGCCGCGCCTCCTGTTTAGACTGTTCAATTATTTCACGTGAAATAATAGACCTTATGGTTTCGCCTCCTGCCATCCTGTCTGTAGCAATAGTCGCATTTCCCATGTTTAAACCCTCCTATGATATTATTTAATACTCTATGTTACATTATAACGCCCCAATTATATACTTGTCAATACTATCTGTTTTTTTGTAATACATTATGGTATTATATATGTAACCATATATCAAGGGAGGGAATTACACATGGACCTTCTAACGGTTGAAGAGGTGGCAGTGTACCTTAAAATGAATCCCCAGGTAGTCCGCCGGTGGTTACGTGAAAAGAAGTTACCGGGCTTCAAGATAGGGAAAGAATGGAGAATAGTCAAAGAGGACATAGATGTTGTGCTTGAAAAGTTAAAGGAGAATAATTAAACCCGGCAATTAGCCGGGTTAAGCTTTTGTTGGTAAAAACAGGACGTCCACTTTTCGATTCTAAGCGCCTTAAAAAATGTCGTTAAGGTGTTTGTACCTTAAAGTTAATAGCTTTTACCCTGCGGCTAACCAGCGCCGTTAGCGGCTATTACCTCCCCGGCCAGTAGCCAGGGCAGGCCTTTACTGCTTCCAGGCCATCAATAAGTTCTGTTCTCATGCCGGGCCAGCGCTCAAAAGGGAAGTCACATAGGCATCCCCACGTTACACGCATACACGTCCAGCAAATACTTTCCTTGTGTGGTTCTCCAGGTCGTCTATAAGCCTGTTCCAGCGCCTTTTGCACTCTCCCACCCCCATACGCGCGTTCCTGGCAGTCGTAAGCCAGCCGAATTCATGATAGCGCCATACGCTAATAAGCAAGCGCCGGTCGCCCGGTGGCAGCCTGTGATCTATCCATTGCCGGACAACGTTAAGCCGGTTAAGTTGGTCATGCAGGGCAGCCAGGGCCACGGCTTTATTGCCGGTAGGGTCGCTTATCCCCCCGGTGGTAAC
>JALHFC010000036.1 GCA_022839445.1 Pelotomaculum sp. | reverse complement strand
CCTACCGATATCCCAGTCGCCCTAAACAACTTATCCTTCATTTTGTGGGTATGATCACGATGTTCTGGGTATCCATCCCGGTTCCCCGGGAAACCAGGCCGTTGATCTGCGCGATCTCTCCTTCGGACAGGCTGGAAGACGCTACAATAACATTTACGGCTCGGTCACCGACTGAGACGGCGGCATCATTGTAGCCTTTTGCCCTAAGGAGGTTTTCCAGTTCAACTTCTTTTTCCATGCCGCGGCTAAGGTCCATCAGGCCTTCCTGGGCCTTTTGCCTGGTTTCACCGGCGGAATTATTATTGTCAATCACTTCTTTCAGCCACTCCACCCTTTGCCCCCGCGCACGGTCCCTTTCCAGGCGGTACTCCACAAAGAAATCACTGTCTTCCTTTGACGCTGCCCCAATTTTAGGCCCTTCCGGTTTATTTTCACCAAACAGCGGTGGTCCCACGCTTTCAAAACCGGTCACCCCTATGGCGGGACGGCTGACCTGCGCTTCTATGTCAGGGTTTTTTTTAATCAATGAGATGCCTTTCCAGCCCAAAATCAAGAGGAGTAAACCAACGGCGGCCAGGACCGCTAAAACCAGTGTGCGTTTTTTAACAATGATTGAAAACATTATTCTCGCTCTCTCCTTTCCATGGGCAGCACAAGTATCTTTTGCGGTTCTATTCCCAGGGCAACCCGTGTCGCTTCAAAAAGCTTGGCCTTTACCCCAGCGTTGCGGGCGCCTTCAGCCACCACCAGCACTCCGGCGACCCGGGGAGCTATCTCTCTTTCCACAACAGGTTGCTCGCCTCCCGAACCGTTGCGGTTCATTACCAACTGTCCGCTACCGGAATCCTCCGTGGTAAGGCGCGTTCCCCCGGACTGATCCTTTTCCTGGGTGGTTTTCTTGCCGGTCGTTGTATTTACCGCATACTCCGCTTTGGTTGTGCCGGATAGCCGGACCGAAACCTGTACTTTGCCCGCGCCTTCAACTCGTTTGAGCAACTCGCAAAGTTTGCCGCTTAACTGGTCTTCTTCCGCAGCCATGCTGCTTACAGCCTGTTCCTGGGGTGAGGGTGCGGGACTAACGGCATTCGCGGGTCCCTTGCCGGGACCTTTAACCCCGCTTAACCCGGAAAAGACCAGCAAAATTATACCCAGGGCCGCAAGTCCGGCCAACCAGAGGTTGCGCCTGCCCTGCTCCTTGCCCGGTAGCCCGCTTTTACCTGTCCTCCCGATTCCAAATACCTCCAATATCTTACGCAAACCATCACCTGGTTTTCCGGAAAATATAACTCTTATCCCTGACAAATGCTGGCCAGCAACATTTCCCCCTTATGGCAAGGCGCCGGACCTGCCGCATATACCTGGCGCATTACCGGAAACCAGGCTTTTCACCTCTTTTCTGCTTAAATTCTGCTTTTAGCCGGCGTCTCGGCTAAAAATCTGTTCTATATACGATCATACTCCGTCCTGTAACTTGTCTGACGCCACCACGGCGGCGCCGTTATTGCCACCCTTAGCCGTGCTTGCCACCGCGAGTTGCTATTCGCAAGGTATATATAAATATAACCTTAAAGCGCTGTTCCATTTACCTGCACACTACTTTTACTTGTTCCGGGTTGAGGTTATAAAAGTTAGCCACTGTGTTGATTAGACCGGCTACATCCTTACCAGGTTGCCCGGTTCCGACACCGGCTTGCGTGGCGGCGATGTTGTGGCCTTCCACCTGCACGGTTACCGGCTCGACACCGCCCGCGACTATTTCCTGTTTACCCTCTGTGGCTTCAGTCACGGGGTCTGTAGATGTATAGATAATAATTTCTTTTAACTTTCCAAAGCCGGACACATCTCCCCGGGATTGGACTATTACTTCAACGCCGGTCACAGACGCCTCTTTTTGCATACGGGCAAGCGCCATGACTTGTTTGGCAAGACCGCTCCTGTATTGTTCAATTGCCTTTTCCTGCTGTTCCCCGGTTATTTTTTTCCCTGATTCAATGATGCCTGGAAGCCGAGCGTCGCTTTCTTTCTCCACAAGTGAGGGGAGGTCGCCGGTGTAATCCCACCTCGCCAGGTCGCCTACCGCCTGTACTACGGCAACAATGATCAAAAGACCCATCACCATCTTCACGTATTTTTTCATTTCACCAGTAGGAAGAAGCATTTCAAGAAGCATGGCTAGGATGACTATTACAATCAGATTTTGCACCAGGCTACGGATTACTTCCACCTGATCCCCCCTTTGCGAACGCCTTAAACCAGTCTCCGGTCCACTACGCCCTCGAAAATAACACGAATCAATTCGCGCCCAGGGCCAACTGGAAACCAAACGGACTATAATGCCTTACAAATATACAGATACTTAAAGCTCATCTTAACATTACAGTAATGTTTCCCACACCGACCACGATAGTGATAGTAAAAAAGAACAGCAAACCCACCGTGGCTACCGCCGCGAATACCAGGAGCAGGCTGTTGCCTAGACTGTTTAAGCAGTTTACCATTTGCCCGTCCCCGATGGGCTGGATCAGCGCCCCGGCTAGTTTGTAAATAAAAGCCAGGGTGATAATCTTTAATAGGGGAACCAGCATAACCGTACATATCGCCACAACCCCGGCAATCCCAACCGCATTCTTGATTAACAGGGATGAGCTAATAACTGCTTCCAGGGCATCGGAAAGCATGCCTCCGACAACGGGGACAAAAGCGTCAACACTGAATTTGGCCGTCCGGAATGTCACCGAATCCCCAACCGCCCCCGCAACCCCCTGCACGGCCAGCACCCCTAGAAAGATGGTCGAGAAAATGCCCATCAATCCCATGGCGGCGCTTTTTAAAAGATCCGCAAGGTTTGAGACTTTGAAACGGTCAGTCAGGTTGCTGACTATGCCTAGAATGGCTACAAAAAAGAGTAGGGGCAGTACTATATCTTTGATCAATGTGCCAAAAATGCCCAAAGAGGTCAGTAGCACCGGGCTAAAAATAGCCGCTGACGCCACCCCCCCTACCGCTACTAATAGCGTCAATAAAACCGGCAGGAGCGCCTGCATAAAAGTAACCAAGACGTCCACTACCTCTCTACCTGCGCTGATCGCCAGTGAAAAGGAACCGATGGCTATGGTGATCAGCACTAGATAGGTGACAGAATATGTAAGCTGCCCAGCCATACCCCGCTCAAAGGAAGAAACAAGGTTCTGCAGTACAGCGCAGATTACCGCCAGAATTACAAGCTTGCCCAATAGGTCAAAGTTTGCTACTACCTCTTTAAAAAGCTGTCTGATGATGTTTCTAAAAATTTCAGCCGGCTTCCAGTTGAGTTCCCCTTTCACTAGTTTAAGCACCATTTCTTTAAAGTTAAGCTGCGGGACCGAGCTCTTTAATTCAAGGTCTAGTTCATTCACATAATCTTGCACGGCAGCCATACCCATAATAGAAGTTTGGCCTTCCTGACCAGGCGTTTCACCCTGCCCGGCCCAGGCGCCGGCCGGCGCCGAAACAAGCAGTATAATAGCGATTAATAAATAAATCCTGGACACTGCAACTCACCACCTTGCTTAAGACCAATGAGGCCAAACTTAATCCTAATATACAGGCGCCTACAGCTTATCCCGTATATAAACATAAGAAATGGTACCAGGTTGAGTCCTAACCCCATTTTCATCATCATTATGCCGACAAACAGCATGGGGGTTTGATAAGAAAATGTTACTAGATTAATCCTAATCCCGTTTTCATGCTAGATTGTACCGCGTTAGCGGCATGTTAGTTTTGGGTTTATGTGGTCAGCTTTAACAACGCCTGTAAAACGGCCACTACTATTGGTACCGCCAGGACCATGATCAGGATCTTGGCAGCAAACTCCAGCTTGGTAGCAACTGCCCCTTCACCTGCATCACGGCAGATTTGCGCCCCAAACTCCGCGATGTACGCAATACCGACAATCTTTAGAATGGTACCCAGGTAAACCATACTAATCCCGGCCCTATCCGCCAAGTCTCTGATGATGTCCATGATAGCGCCGATTTTTCCGAGCACCAGCAAGAACAGGATCACCCCTGCCGCTATGCTCAGGAGCAAGGCCATTTCAGGTCGCTGGCTTTTGACAACAACGATCAGCACGGTTGCAATCAGGCCGATGGCGACAATTTGCAGCACATCCATAATGTCAAACTCCTATCCCCAAAAGCCCTAAAATAATTTAAAAACAGATTTAACCTGGTCAAAAAGGTTTCCGAGAAGTTGGACTACCCACACAAAGACAATGGCTATACCGGCCAAAGCAACCAGATGCCCTTGCTCTTCCTTCCCGGCATGCTTTAAGATCGTGTGCAGGACCGCCACCAGGATCCCAACACCGGCTATTTTAAAAATCAAATCAATATTGCCGCCCATAGCTGCCTCCCCCTTTAATTAATAAAGGACTAAAACCACCATGATACCACATAAAAAACCGAGATAGCTCCAAAGCTTTACATTTCGCGCCGCCTCATCCTCCGCCCCGCTTACCTCTAATCCTATTTGATCCATGGCCAGGCGCAGGTGTTTGATCTGATCTTCTTTATCTGATATGCCCAGGCTGGCGCCCAGGTTGCGCAGTACGGAAAAGTCACGGGGCTTTAAGGCAGTGCCGGGGTAATAGCTTTCAAGTGACTTCTCCCAGGCTTCCCCGGCAGTAATACCTGACATCGAAGATAGCTCCGCCGCTGCCCGGCTGAAAAGAAAAGAAACCATGCCGTCACAACGCCTTGCAACCTGGCTTAAGGCTTCCGGCAAACGGGTAGCGCCGTAAGATATTTCTGTTTCCAGCATCTGCAGCGCTGAGCGCAGGGATTTTAGCTCTTTTGGGCGGCGGGAATAACTGCCGGCTACGGCCATCCCGCCGAAACCACTGGCCGCTACAACCATGGTCGCGCCGACAAGTTTCAACATCTTTTCACCCCCAATGAACGAAAACTTTTGCCGTCAATAATGTCTTCAACAGTTCCCGCCCCCCTGGAGCGGCCCAAAGTAACATAACGCTCTATTGTGTTGGAGCGGATCAAAGCGCCAAGGGCCGGTCTTTCAGACAAATCAGCCGGGGAAGAACCATGAGCTGTAACTAATATTTTCACCCCTGCGTTTAGCACTTCTTCCAAGGCATAAACGTCCTCACGCCGGCCTATTTCATCAGCGGCAATCACTTGCGGTCCCATAGAGCGCAAAAGCATCATCATCCCCTCCGCCTTCGGGCACCCGTCCAGGACATCGGTCCTCACCCCTACGTCCCGCTGGGGTATCCCCCTGTAACACCCCGCTATCTCCGACCGCTCGTCCACCAGACCCACGGTGAGACCGGAAAATCCGAGGGTGGGGATACCGTCGCTGACTTGCCTGACAATATCCCTAAGCATAGTTGTTTTGCCGCAGAGAGGTGGTGATACCAAAACGGTATGATATATCCCGCCGCTGTTTTGATCAATAATATGGGGAATAATAGTGGAAGAAGCGCCCGGTATCTCGCGGGAAATACGGATGTTGCAGCCGGAAAAATATTTCAGCGTCCTTATTTTTCCACCCTCAAGGACAGCTTTACCGGTAATTCCGGCACGGTGACCGCCTGGAATAGTTATAAAACCGTTTCTCAATTCCTCTTCCAAGGCATACAAAGATGAACTGCTGATTAGTTGAATCAAGCGCTCCATATCGTCGGGGGTAACCAGGTACGCCTCACTAGCCAGGTGGACTGGTTTCCCCGCAGCGTTAAGGAATATATCACCGGACGGCAGGCCGAGGACCAGCGGCCGGCCCTGCCTGAAACGGACTTCCTCTACTTTCCCTTGGATATGTTCGGGTAGAGACACCACCATGCGCCGGATGTTAACCGGAAGGACAGGAAGGACCTCATTAATGGCCCCAACAGCGGCGTCTCTGGTTCCCATGGTTTTTTGAAACTGCATAACGTGCATGGTTGTCCCTCCTCGTTTTATAATTATTGATGCTACCGGTAAGATATGCCAAAAATAAACCGCATGAAATTGACTTTTTAACAAAGCGGGACAATGGGCCTGTCCCCTTGTCCCAAACAGTCACCAAAACGACCACTTTGGTATATTGTGTAGTAAACATTTTATAAACTTTTCCGCTGGGAAGTGATGATCTTTGAATAACAGCATTAGAGAACCGGCTGCTTTTATTTTTCCTTTACCAGTAGAACTAAAAGAACAATATACAAAATGGTCCCAGTCATTTAACCAACTCCCGTGGGGTGAAATGCAGGAAGGGTCTGAAGCCGTGGGCAACAGTCCTGTCTTTATTCCTGTCTACCCGGCCCATCCCGGTTTTATGCCCTACCCGCCTTATTACCCGCCCCCGGCGGGAAGTGGTCCGTATGGTAACGGGCCGGTCAACCTGCCGGGGGTTAACCCCTTTATATTGTTTCTGATCTTGATCCTGCTTTTGTTCGCCTTTAAAAAGGACCAAATCATTGAAGCAATCCGTAAACTGCTATTAAAATAAAATAAATAAAAAAGCCTCTCGCCTGATGAGCGAAAGGCTTTTGCCGTAATAATATTCAAAATTTCAAATAATATCGTCTTCCACAACATTTAACATCCCAGCAGTTTCCGTCACCGGGACAGCCCTGTGGCTGTCATCATTTATAAAGACCACTTTATCGCAATTAGGGCAGGTTACTTCAATCACATCTTCATCTGCGAGTATACCGGAGTCGAAGCAAACAGTTTCGCCGCACTTGGGACAATCTACCTCCATGTAATCGTCGGCACCGGTATCATAGCTATCCATATCATCATCGTAAATCTCGTCTTCTAAGTGATACAGGTCTTCATCCATGCTTTCCAGATATTCTTCCATCTGTTCCTGCGCTTCTTCCAGGCCCCCTACTTGGTCGGCGAATTCATCCAGCACCTCGATAATGCCCATGAGTAGTTTGCCTTCTTTGCTTTCGGCGCCCAAGTCAAGGCCGGCGGACAACCCTTGCAAATACGCCACCCTTGATTTTAGATCGCTCATCCGGATGACCCCCTTAATATTTATTGCCGTGGCTAATTTTGGCTTTAATAGTATGTCTCGAACCAGGGGGTTTTAAACATCCGGTAAAGATAATGGATTTTGATAGCAGGAATTTTGTAAATTAGATATGATTTACACCCAATAAAATTTATAATTAATCCGCATTATCAGCGTCCACAATGATTTTCTGAAATACCCTGTTCCCATCCATGGTTGCAGCCCTTGACATGAAGATTATAAATTAAATACCTGCGGATGAAGCGCTCGCCTGCGGCTAGGATTTAAGCCCTCTTTATGTAGTTCCCCGTCCTGGTATCTATTTGCAGCTTGTCCCCCACGTTGACAAAAAACGGTACCTGAACCACGGCGCCGGTTTCCAATGTAGCCGGCTTGGAACCGCCGGAGGCTGTATCGCCTTTAATACCCGGCGAGGTTTCAATGACCTCAAGCTCAACGAAATTAGGGAAATCTACCCCTATCGACTTGCCCTGGAAAGTCAGGACTTGTATAACCATGTCCTCCTTGAGGTATTTAACGGCGTCGCCTAGCTGCCCTGCGGTCATGGACGTCTGCTCGTATGACTCCATGTCCATAAAATTGTATTCCTTGCCGTCGTTGTACAGGTATTGCACCTCACGCCGCTCAATCCTGGCCCTGGGGATCTTTTCACCGGCGTTGAAGGTCTTTTCAATTACCGCCCCGGTGCGCACGTTCCTAAGCTTTGAGCGCACAAAGGCCGCTCCCTTTCCCGGTTTCACGTGTTGAAACTCGATAACCTGGTGGACTTCCCCTTCCAACTCGATAGTAAGGCCAGTTCTAAAATCATTTGTGGAAATCAATGCTTACAACCTCCTGACAATTTATTTTAATACTGTTAGCTGCATTTTCGGCAATTCAGATAACACTTTACAACCTCGTTCTTCCACCAGCACAGTGTCCTCGATCCTTACCCCTCCCCAACCGGGCAGGTATATCCCCGGTTCTACGGTAACAACCATTCCGGCCTGCAAAATAGCATCATTTTTGACGGACAGGCTAGGATTCTCGTGAACGTTGAGGCCAAGCCCATGCCCAGTGCTGTGGCCAAAGAAAGGGCCATACCCCCTGCTCTCGATTACTCCCCTGGCCGCGCGATCCACATCGGCAGCCCGAACCCCGGCTTTTAAGACAGCGATTGCTTTCATTTGGGCCTCCAGGACAATCTGGTAAATATCCTCCAGTTTCTGCCGCGACCAACCCACGACCATTGTCCTTGTAATATCGGAGTGATAACCGCAAAACACCGCCCCGAAGTCAAGGGTGACGATATCCCCCTCCCGGATTACCTTGGTTGAGGCTACTCCGTGGGGCATCGCCGAACGGGCGCCGGAAGCCACGATAATTTTAAAAGCCGCCCCGCCGGCGCCCATTTGTCTCATTGTGTATTCCAGCCGGAGAGCTACTTGTTGCTCAGTTACACCGGGCTTTATGCCGGGCAGCTCTTGTAGAAAAGCCTGACTAGCTATCCTTACCGCTTCTTTAATCAACCTTACTTCGCCGTCATCCTTACAAAGCCTCAAGCCCTCCACCTGGCCGCTGGAAGGCCTTAACTCAACACCTTTTAGCTTATCCGCAAGCGCGACAAACTGGTTGTAGGTCAGGTGGTCCCCCTCACAGCCCAACCTCAATAGTCCTTTTTCTTTTACAATCTCAAACAGCGCATCAGCGTATGTGCCCTTCACTTCAATTATTGTAAAACCGGGGCTTTCATGAGAAACCTGGTCTATGTAGCGAAAGTCAGTCAGCAAATCAGTCAGCAAATAAGACTGATCCCGGCACAACAAAAGAGCCCCGGCTGTTCCGGAAAACCCGCTCAGGTAGAAGCGGTTTTCCGGGTTAGTTATATAAAACGCGTCCAATCCGGCGCCGTTAAAAAGCCTGCGCAGTCTTTCGATTCTTCCCTTTCTTTGTTGCAAATAGTTTTCCCCCTATGCGTCGGCCAGCACAACCGCCGCCCGCAACGCCAAAAGGTAGCCGTTAGCGCCTAACCCGCTGATTTGGCCTGAAGCTACCGGGGCGATCACCGAATGCCTGCGGAAACCTTCACGCGCGTATATATTTGAAAGGTGCACCTCAACAGTAGGTATTCCTATTGCGGCTACCGCGTCACGCAGAGCGTAACTAGTGTGAGTGTAAGCGCCCGGGTTAAAAACGACCGCGTCCATATCTTCCATAGCCCGGTGCAAAAGATCGACCAGTTCACCCTCATGGTTTGACTGCCGGCAAGTGATTTCGACATTAAGCTCTAAGGCCAGATCCGATAATTCCCCATTGATCTGATCTAGGGTAAGGGCGCCATAAACA
>JALHFC010000223.1 GCA_022839445.1 Pelotomaculum sp. | reverse complement strand
CCGGAGGAACTCCGGGCAGCCTACATAATACTAAGAAACGCAAATGTATTGCCGGAGGAAGTTGAACTTAAAAAAGAAATTATATCCCTGCAAAAACTTATCGACTGTTGCCATGAAACCGGGGAGACCGGGGAGGTTAACTCCCTAAAAAGAAAGCTGACATACAAAATCCTAAAGTTCGACATCATGATGGAAAAAAGAAAACTAAATTTTGCCCTGGGTGGCTACAAAGAAAAAATATACCAAAAATTTGGTGGGTATTAACTTAAGCTAATTAGCCAGCGCTTCCTTAACCGCCCCAAGCAACTGGTCCTTTGAAAAAGGTTTGGCAACGTACCCTATGGCGCCACACCTCAATACTTCTTTAACAAAAACCTCGTGGTCCGCTGAACTTACTATAACTATCCTGGCTTTAGGGTAAACAGCAATAATAGCCTTCAGGCATTTTATTCCATTAAATTCAGGCATAGTTAAGTCCATTGTCACAACATCCGGCTTAAGCTTCGCGTACAAGCCCAGGGCGCTAATACCATCTTGGGCCTCGCCGACTACCTTGTAACCCGCAGCAGTTAGAATTTTACTTATCATCAATCGCGCAAAATATACATCATCAACAACTAAAATTCGTTTTGCCAAGGTTAAGCGCTCCCTTTACTTATTAACTTAAAAAATTCTAAGCATAACCAAAAATTCCTCCTAAAATATATAAATTTCAGTTCTTTCTAATAATTTAGACATATTTCCAGGAAATTCCCGATCATTCCAGGGTATCCATATGTGGATGGAGAGGTGATCCCCTCCACCAGGGAATGATGGAACTCGTGTCCTCGCGCTATCTGTCCTTTTTTACCTAAAATATTGTCCCCGGCAAACTCAATATGCACATAGCCAAACCTTTGCAGACAGCCGGTCATGACTGCCTGCCCGTCAAAAAACCCTGCCATGGGGTATTTTTTACCGTCAACCGTAACAATACGCTCAGTCAAATACAAGAGTCCCCCGCACTCGGCGTAACATGGGAGCCCTTCTTCAAGCCTACGCCTGATGTCTTCCCGCAAACTTACATTTGCCGCCAGCTTATCTGCGAACACATCCGGAAAACCCCCTCCCAGGTAAAGGCCATCAATGTTTTCAGGTAAGCGATCATGCTGCAAGGGGCTAAAGAAAACTAAATCCGCTCCCTGGCGGACTAGCATTTCCAAGGTGCTGCGGTAGTAGAAGTTAAATGATTCATCCCGCGCCACGGCTATTCTAACCGGCCCCCGTAGCTTTCCGGCGGGTAAAGGCCGGACCGGCGCAATATCTCCTGCATTTTCGCTAATGTTGATGACTTGATCCAGATCAATACATCTTTCCACCATCTCAGCTAATTCATCAATGATCCCCGCACTGCTTCGGATTTCATCAGCCGGCAGCAATCCCAAATGGCGGCTGGGCAGTCTTACCGACTCCCTCTTAGTTAAATATCCCAAAACCGGCACATGGGTGTAGGAAGAAATCGCTGCCTTTACTAATTGGTAATGGCGAACGCTTCCTACATTATTAATAATCACCCCTCCCAGGCGCAAGTTTTTGTCAAAAACCTTGTAGCCCAGGACCAAGGCCGCGGAACTGGTTGACATTCCCCCGGCGTCAACAACCAAAACCACCGGGGTGTCGAGCAGTTTAGCCATTTCGGCGGTACTGCGCTCCGGAGTGCTGCCTATACCGTCATAGAGCCCCATCACCCCTTCGATTACCCCCAGGTCCATTCCTTCCATGCCACAGGTAAAAAGCCGAAGGATGCTATCACTGTCCAGCATCCAGCCGTCCAGGTTATAGGCCGCCCGGCCGGACGCCGCTAAGTGATAACTGGTGTCGATGTAATCCGGCCCCACTTTAAAAGGCTGCGTCTTCAGGCCTCTTTTCCGGAACGCCGCCAGCAGCCCCGCTGTTACAGTAGTCTTACCCGCACCGCTATGAGTGCCGGCTATTACAAGTCTATTCAACGCTATCCGTCTCCTTCGCATGCTGGTTTAACAACCTCTTACCCCACCACAAAACAGTTGGTTTAATCCCTTCACTTTCTCTGTCCTGCGAATCCATTTTAACCAGAGAGTAAATGCGCCGGTCTTTAAGCAATTCCTGCCAGCACAAAGCAACCGTTTCTATAAAATCCCTTCTCAGAGGTACTTTTTTTTCAATAAGAGGACATTGATACGGGAGAGTCAGTGTTTCATGAATTAAGAGCAATGTGTTATCCCTGAGAAGATGAGGGGCCAGCGGGAAAAACCGGCAGCTCAGCGGTCGCCGGTCACGGGGACAAGGTTTAATACATTGTATAAAGTAGACCGGATATTCCCAGTCCGGCGGGAAATCTCCGTCCTCCGGGTGCTGCAATTCCCACTGCAGCCAGTCTTCGTTTCCTGTAAACATTTCCTCTTCCCCGGGTAAAAGGTAAACACCGGTATGCCCCTTTTGATCCGATTGGCAGCAAATACTGCCGC
>JALHFC010000035.1 GCA_022839445.1 Pelotomaculum sp. | reverse complement strand
GTAGATGGAAAGGAAAAAGAGCCGCTTTTTAAACGCTTAAAAGACGCTACCGTAGAAAGCAAACATCCCCTGGTGCTCTCCGCCTTTGTGGACAACTCCGGCGTGATGGAGTTTTACGACGGCATGGCCGTATGCGGCAAGGTGGAAACCCACAACTCCCCTTCCGCCATTGAACCCTACGGCGGGGCTATGACCGGTAGCGGAGGTGTGTACCGGGACATCGTGGGCACCGGTCTGGGCGCAAAAACAGTGGCTTCCACCGATATATTTTGTTTTGCCCCGCCGGATTTACCGGAAAATGATATACCGCCCGGTTGCCTTCACCCACATTACATGTTAAGGCGGGTGGTGGCGGGCGTAAGGGATTATGGAAATCGTATGGGGATACCGACAAACAACGGCTCAGTGCACTTTCACCCGGACTTCCGCGCTAAACCGACGGTAATTGTCGGCGCGTACGGCATTTTACCCGCCGCGTCGTGCCAAAAAGGCGCCCCGGTGGCCGGTGATCTAGTGGTAGCCCTTGGCGGGCGCACCGGCCGGGACGGAATTCACGGTGCAACTTTTTCCAGCGGTGAAATGACCGATCGGACCATCGATGTCAATGCCAGCGCTGTCCAGATAGGCCACCCAATCGAGGAAAAGCGTATGTTCGACGCTATCCTGGCCGCCAGGGATGAAGGTTTGATCCGGGCCATCACAGACTGCGGCGCCGGTGGTTTCGCCTCTGCAGTGGGGGAAATGGGTTCGGAAATAGGAGTGCGCATTGCCCTGGACAAGGCGCCGTTAAAATACCCGGGCCTTTCGCCCTGGGAAATATTGCTGTCGGAAAGCCAGGAAAGGATGGTCCTGGCAGTGGGGTCCGGTAATTTAAAGCGATTCCTTGAAATATGCCATGGTTTCAATGTTGAGGCTGCCATCCTCGGTGAGTTTACCGGGGATAACCACTTCACCGCCACATACGCCGGCCGGCAAGTGATGGACCTAGACATGGAGTTTCTTCACCACGGCCTCCCTCAGCGCCTGATGAACGCCTCCTGGAAACGGCCTTTCTTTCAACAGCCGGTAAAGTCGCCGGTTATGGATTGGGCCGGGCTATTTAAAAAAGTGCTAAAGCATCCTAACCTGTGCTCTAAAGACCCGATTGTAAGGCTTTACGACCATGGCGTCCAGGGGACAAACGCCCTACCGCCATACGGAGGTGTAAATATGGACGGTCCAAACGACGCCGCCGTTTTTACACCTATTCTTGGCAAGCCGTATGGGATGGTAATCTCCCACGGCTTAAACCCGGTCTTAAACATTATCGATCCTTACCACGGAAGCCTGTGGGCGGCAGCGGAAGCTGTCTCCAACGCGGTAGCCTGCGGCGCTAACCCGCGGGAAATGGTCCTTATAGACAATTTTATCTGGCCCTTCCCGGATGAGGAATTGCTTGGCGCGCTAGACATGGCGGTGGACGCCTGTGTAGATTTCGTGCGCGCTACCGGGATGCCTTTTATTTCCGGCAAGGATAGCTTGTCCAGCACATACCGGGGCAAAGACCAAACGGTAATTAAAATCCCACCCGTTTTGTGCGTTTCAGTGTTCGGGCGTATACCCGACGTTTCCCGGACTGTTTCGGCGGACTTTAAGGAACCGGGAAACCGGATCGCCCTGGTAGGCAGCAGGAACATTGACGAAATGGCCGGATCGGTCTACTATGAATTGCAGGGCGCAATAGGCGACAACTTACCCAAATTAGACCTTGCCGCTATGATGAAAGTCTTTGAAACCATCCATAGCGCCATTGAATCGGGTAAGCTGACAGCCTGCCATGACCTTAGCGAGGGCGGCCTAGCTGCGGCTATCGCTGAAATGTGCTTTGGGGGCGGCTTGGGAGCATATATTGAAATACCGTCCGGTGAAAAAGCTGAAAACTTCTTGTTTAATGAAACTGCCGGCTGCTTCCTTGCCGAGCTGCCGGCCGGCGTCGATCCCAGAGAAGTTTTGGCAGGGGCGCCATACCTAATAATCGGAGAAACGTCCCCGAGCAACAAGCTCACTGCTGTCCAATCAGGCAAGACACTTTTTACACTGGATCTGAGTGAATTAAAAGAAGCCTGGCGGCAACCGATGAAGGAGATGTTCCGCTAATGAAAAAACCACGTGTGTGTATAATCAGGACTGATGGGATAAACTGCGATGAGGAAACCTTCTATGCTTTTGCAAAAGCAGGGGCGCAGTGCCGCATTGTTCACGTAAACCAGCTTAGAAACAGGAAAGAAAAACTAGCGGACTACCAGATTATCGCCTTGCCAGGTGGTTTCTCTTACGGCGACGACATTCATTCAGGCAAGGTCCTGGCAGTGGAATTAACATCCTTTTTAAAAGACCAATTGCAAGAATTTGTTGAGACCGGCAAACTGGTAATTGGAATTTGCAACGGCTTCCAAGTGCTGGCACGCACCGGTCTTCTGCCCGACCGGGACCTGGGCGAGATTAAGACTACCCTGATCGTTAACAGTAGCGGGCATTTTGAATGCCGCTGGGTAAATCTATTGGTTGAGCGCACCCACTGTATCTTCACCCGCGGGATGGAAGGAACAATCGTAAGCACGCAGATTGCCAACGCGGAAGGCAATTTTTATACCCGTCCCGACACCTTGCAGGAAATTGAGAACCGGGGCCAGGTGGTGTTCCGCTACGTCGGCGCCGACGGCAACCCCACGGTCCTTTACCCGGCCAACCCCAACGGCTCGTTAAACGCCGTCGCCGGCATTTGTGATTCCACAGGACGCATCATGGGCATGATGCCGCACCCGGAGCGTTATGTGGAAAAAACCCAGCACCCGAACTGGCGCCGGTTGCCGGATGATATCGTACCGCACGGCCTGGCTATCTTCAAAAACGCCGTGGAATACGCGCAACAAATGTAAACGTGGGTTATTATTTTGGTAATTTTCACCCCGCTTTTTCCCTTCCGTAAAAATAGCATACTCCGGGTAAAGAAAAGGGAAAATAGAAAGCGAAGCTATCTTTAGTGGGGGAAAAACTTTTGAACAAACTATATTTAAGCATTGCTATAATGGCATTTTTAATTCTTTCTATATTTGCAAACGTAGGGATAATTGAAGCGGTAACACCGGCGCCGGAAAAGATCAGCATCATCGTTGATATGGACAGGTTAACCCTGACTCTATTTAACAGCGGTGAACCGTTCCGGCGGTACCAGGTGGCCATGGGTAAGTACGAAACACCCACACCTGTCGGCAACTGGGAAATCATCTCAAAAAACAGCAACCCGCCGGCTATGCTGGGCACACGTTGGCTGGGTCTGAACATACCCTACGGTCAGTACGGTATTCATGGCACAAACGCCCCTCACAGTATCGGCAGCTTTGCCAGCCACGGCTGTATCCGGATGCACAATGCAAACGTTGAAGAAATCTATCCCTTTGTTACTGTAGGAACTCCGGTAACGATTGTCGGGACACCTTTTGGCGCCCCGGGAACTCCTCCTGCGGTTTTGAAATTTGGGGACAAGGGGCCGGATGTGCTGGAAGTGCAGCGGGCCCTAAAAAGACTCGGTTACCTGGAGTGGAAACCGGACGGTTTTTGGGGACAAGGTACGGAAAAAGCAGTTAAGCAGTTTAGAGAGGATAACGGGCTGAACGGGCAAGTAGTTATGGATGATCAGGCATACCGGTTGCTAGGATTTTGATAAATATAGTATGTTTTAGCAGCCTTAAAACGGCGCGGCGCCTTCACCCAAAGGTGGCCGCCCTCCTTGTACCACAAATATCAACCATTGCCCTCACCCCAGACATGCAGCTTTACTCTTTCGTCAATCAGGCCACTTTTATAAGCGTAGTCATAAAAAGTAAGGAGTGCCTTTTGGTAACTTTCATCGAATTCATGCCGGATTATTTCAAAGTAGTCTTCGATTACAGGTAGCGGCAGGCCGCTTTTCTTGTGGACCCCGGTAATAATAGCGTTTATGTTTTCCAGTCCAACTTTTTTTGATTCAGAAAATGCCCGGACTATAGCATTAACTTTTTCCGGGTAGGACTGGGCATACGTTTTCCGGACAACCCACACTGCACACACCAATTTCTCACCGGTAAAATGCTTCCAGGCAGCGCCAAGGTCGGTAACTTGATAGGGCAATCCCTCATCCTTCACCCGCTGGTGGGCGATCATAGCCTGGTCCCCGATCAGGAGCGCCCCGTCCGCCTTGCTCATCATTGCGTCGAAATCCGGGGTAGTGGTCTTATAGCGGACTTCCATGTGATAATAATGCTCAAACAGCACTTTTAATAAAGTTACGGATGTGGCTGCAGATTTTGTTAGATATATTTCTTTTCCATCCAGTTCAGTCACCGGCATTTTGCTAAAAAGCAGGACACTGGCGGCCCGCCCGTCGGCGCTTATGGACAGGTCCGGCAAGATATAGCAGAAATCCGCATTGCGGGCATATTCAATAGTTGATATCGGGGTTATCTCCAGTTTCCCGCTTAAAAACAGTTTGTTTAATTGAGTGGGCAATCCCTTGTGAAGCTTAGCTTCCAAAGGCACTAGACCTTCTTCCAGGGCATAATAAACCGGCAGGTAGTTGATATAATCAACCTGCCCGAGACGCAATCCGGACACTTAGAAACCCTCCTCAAATAACATTGCATAGGGTGTCTTGCTCTACAGGAACCCGCCCCAATAAACTATATAGTTTGGGCGCCCGGCATCATGGTTATTGCTTTTAACTCATCTAAACTTTATGTATATGCGCCCGGACGATCTTTTTTACGCCCTGATGCGCAAATAATGTATGGATTTTCCTAAGCGCCGGTACAAGTTGCATTTCATCAGTAACTAAAACAGGCGTAATGGATACAACACGTCTAAAAAAGTAAAAGCAAATACTACTATACTTAAAATCCCGTTTAAATTGAAAAAGGCAATCCCGGCTTTAGAAAGATCATCCGGTCTGACCAGTGTGTGCTGGTAAAAAAGAATAACTACCGCCACTAAAACCCCGACCATATAGAACACTCCCAGTTGCAAAACCAGCCCGGCGGCCAGGATAAACACTGCTGCAATTACATGAAAAACGGTAGAAATAATAAGAGCGTTTTTGATCCCAAATCGTGCCGGAATGGAATAAAGACCTTCTTTCCGGTCAAATTCGTAATCATCGCAGGCGTAAATAATATCAAAACCGGCCACCCAGAATATAACACCTATAGATAACAATACCGGCGCCAGGTCAAAGCGATTGGTAATGGCGATCCAGCTTCCCAGTGGCGCTAAACCCAGCGCCGTCCCAAGAAACAGGTGGCAGGCCCAGGAAAAACGCTTGGTAAAGGAATAGGTTAAAAGCACCAGGACGGCCACGGGAAAAAGCCGGAAGGCTAAAGGACTGAGCTGGTTTGCGGAATACAGCAAAAGCGCAAATGAAAGGAAAACATATACCCAAACTTCCGTTACTTTTAACAATCCCTTGGGCAAGGCCCGGCCCGCTGTCCTGGGGTTTCTGACATCAATGCGGCGGTCGATAATCCTGTTTAGGGACATAGCCGCTGTGCGGGCGCCTACCATAGCCAGAGTGATCCAGATAATATCATGCGCCGCCGGTATTTTCATTTCTGTAATTAAGGCGCCCACATAGGCAAAGGGAAGGGCAAATAAGGTGTGTTCAAACTTGATCATCTCAAAGAAGATCCTAATCTTTTTAAAAACCATATTCGCTCCACTTCCCGTCAACCAGCTTTTTTATACCGTCGCTCATCACGATGTCATCCGGCCACTCGCGTGTGTGACCTTCCGAGGCCCATTTCCTGGTGGCGTCAATACCCATCTTGGTACCCAGGTGCGGCAGGGGTGAAGCGTGATCAAGGGCGTCCAGCGGTCCCTCCACTATCATCACATCCCGCCTGGCGTCAATGTTGTTAAAAACACGCCACATTACTTCCGACATATTTTGGACATCGACGTCCCCATCTACAACAATGATTAGCTTGGCTAGCATCATCAGGCCCATTCCCCACAGGGCGGACATAATTTTTTTGGCCTGGCCGGGGTAACGCTTTTGAATAGATATGATCACGCAGTTGTGAAAAACACCCTCCGGCGGCATATTTATGTCAACCACTTCCGGTAATTGGAGCTTGATCATGGGTAAAAAGATCCGCTCGGTAGCCTTGCCGATAAAAGCGTCCTCCATTGGCGGCCGGCCAACGATAGTAGCCGGGTAGACCGGGTTTTTTTTCCGGGTAACGCATGTCAAATGAAAAACGGGGTACCGGTCAGCCAAAGAATAATATCCTGTATGATCGCCAAACGGTCCTTCCATCCTCATTTCTTCCGGGTCAACATAGCCCTCCAGCACAATTTCAGCGTGAGCCGGGACTTCTATATCGACCGTTTCACATTTCACCAGTTCCACCGGCTCTTTGCGCAGGAAGCCGGCAAAGAGCATTTCATCAATCCCCGTTGGAAGCGGCGCGGTTGCTGATAATATGACGGCAGGGTCCGCGCCTAACGCTACGGCGACGGGCATTCTTCCCCCGCCCCCGGCGCGGCGTTTATGGTAGTGCCCGGCGCCGTCCTTATGTATATGCCAGTGCATGCCGGTGGTGCAGTCGTCATAAACTTGCATCCTGTACATACCGACATTGCGCCGCCCCGTATCCGGGTCCTTTGTAAACACCAAAGGCAGGGTGATAAAAGGACCCCCGTCCCCCGGCCAGCATTTTAGAACCGGTATTTCCGCCAGGGAAGGCCTGTTTTTTGAAACTATTTCCTTGCAAGCCCCGCTTTTGACAACCTTTGGTATAAACGATGAGAGCTGCGCCAGCTTCGGCAGCGCTTTCAGCTTATCCATAAATGTCGTGGGCATCTCAGGCGGTTGTATGATCGCCAGGAGTTCTTCGCCGATCCTGTCTAGATCGTCAACGCCAAGGGCTAATTTCATCCTTTCCGTGGTTCCGAAAAGGTTGGTTGCAACAGGCATCCGATAACCCTTGACGTTTTCAAACAACAACGCGGGACCGCCCGATTTAACCACCCGGTCACTAATCTCAGTTATTTCAAATACCGCGTCTACTTCAGTTTGGATCCTTTTCAATAAACTTCGGTTTTCCAAATCTGCCATGAAGGCGCGCAAATCCAAATAAGCCACATTAGCACCTTCCTTTTAAGCGCTTTAATGTCTTTGCCGAATCGAACCTTAGATAACCATCCGGCGCGATTTTAAGCCGTTTCTTGACAAGTTGCGGATAACCTGCTCCAGGATATTCTTTTCTGATCTATCCGGGACTTGGGAGAGGTTAGCCAAGGCCTCTTTTAAAAAAACAGTGACATATTCCAAAGATACACCTTCTTGCAGCAGGCCATAAGCCATCCCCAAATTTTGCCCGAAACGCCTCATCAATTCCTGGTCCTTTTCCGGCGCCCCGGCCAGGCGAGCTCCAAACGCGCAACAACCGGCGAAAAGCCCTGCAGTTTCCTTGCGCACCACTTCGCGGAAAGCCAAGGAAGTAGGACTTTGCCCGCATACCCTTTTTTTCAGGATACCTCCCTCATGGATCTGGCAAATTATTTCCGCGATGGGGTTTAACAGTTCTACAATACCGGCCTTACATAGAAAAGAAAAAAACTTTCCGTACAGATAATCGCCAACTAGCACGGGAAACTGTGATCCGTCCCTGGGATCGGAATCCCCCCGGATATAGTCGGAATCCTCTTCCGAAATCCCCTCATGGACTTTAGACGCCATAAATATAAACTGAAAAACACAAGCCAACGGGAGTGCTTTTTCCGGGTTACGGTCATAAATCCGGGCCGACAGGATCACCAAAGCCGGTCTTATCGTTTTATCCATGCAGGAAAATTCAAGGTGGGCAAAGGCCCCAACATGTCCCCCCCTAATCATTAACTGTTTCTCAATAATACTGTACACGGAATTCAGTTCTTTTTCTACAGGCTTTAAAATACTCCTCAACATCACAAGAGGCTCCCCCTTTGTCCAACTTACTATATATTCGTTAAAGCATCATAATTTCCTTCCCAGCTAAAACATTTACTGCGCTATAAAAAACCCCAAAAAAATTAGCAGGTCCTACAATTTTTTTATTGCAAGACCTGCTAATCTTTTATTATCCGGGTACTAATAAATATCCCTCCTAAAGATTTACGGCTTCCTTTAGGTAATCTTCTGTGTTTATCCCCCGCTTCATTTCCTTGGCCATGATGTTTTTAGCATGAAAGTGGTCTGTAAGGTATTTGCACGCATCCCAAGGATCAACCCTTTCACCGCAGGTGAATATGTCTACCGCTGCATAACCTAGTTCCGGCCAGGTATGGATAGCCAGGTGCGATTCTGAAATAACCACCACACCGCTTACCCCTTGAGGACTGAACTTGTGAAATACGCATTCTCTAACTTCGGCGCCGGCCTCCAGCGCAGCGTTAACCATGATTTCTTCAACCATTTTGATGTTGTTGAGAATGCCGAAATCACATCCACAAATTTCAGCCAATACATGGCGGCCCAAATGTTTCATTTATCTGCCTCCTTTTTCGGATATAAATTTAAACTAACAAACCCCCATTCAATGCAAGGATTGGTTAATTTCAACCAAAATCAATTTTAGCATATTATCTTGACTTGTCAACAATATTTTAAGACTAGCTGCCATAATCTTTTAAATTATTCCTAATTTCACGTATTGGGCCAAAACAGTCTGTTTAGCTTTAATCCCGTCTTGAAAAACACCACTGCCTTCGTTTTTCACCTGTTTAGATCTCTTACATTGTATGGTATAGTTTGCAAAACGCGTACCCTTTTAAGACAAAGAAATGCCCGGGTTTGCCCCGGGAAAATTATACAGCGACAGGTGCAGCGACATCATAAGGTCCTTCAATTCTCATTTTCCAAAATCATTGGACATACCGGCATTTATCCCCGCCTTGTCGTCTTCGTTCCACTCGAAAACGTCGGGGCAGATGTCAATACATGCGCCGCAACTGATGCAAAGCTCTTGGTCTACTTCTACTCGCAAAGGCAAACACCCCCTGTTTTAATATAAAGCAGTTTTAGTTTGGCTTTAAAAGTATAAATTATGTAGAATATATTTGCACAATTTTTCAATTTTATGAAGGAATATTTAATAAAAAACAAAACTAAATAAGAGTAAACAATTTTTTCAATGGAGGGACACAGTGTTCGGCATAAAAAATCTTGACCGCATTATTAAAGAAACACTGGAAGCCATAGAACGTGGTAAAGTACAAATCTACGATATCGCTGAAAATACTATGTTAGAGATGACCAGGGTAGAGGAAGAGTTAGCCGAAGTTAAAGAAAGTGTTTCCGACACCATTAAACAGGTTGACGAAACCGTTATAGAGGAAAAAAAAGCGCGACTTTGGCTGGTCGAAGTCAGTAAAGATTTTCACCGTTATACCGAAGATGATATCAAAAACGCTTATGACAACGCCTATATGCTGCAAGTCGAACTAGTTAAACTAAGGGAAAGGGAAAAACTACTGAGGTACCGGAGAAACCATTTGGAGATAAGTTTAAGGCGACTGCAGAATACCAACAAAAAGGCGGAAAAGCTTGTTTCCCAAATGGGCGTGGTCTTCAGCTACCTTAACGGGGGATTAAAAGACCTCAATTTAAAAATAAACGAACTCCAAAAAACACAGGAGATGGCTTTGAGTATTATCAGGGCGCAAGAGGAAGAGCGCAAGCGTGTAGCCCGTGAAATTCACGACGGCCCCGCCCAGTCTATGGCAAATATTGTAATGAGGGCTGAGTTCTGCTTAAAACTCTTGGACATGCATCCGGAAAAGGTCAAAAATGAGTTGATCTCGCTGCAACTTCTTGTTCGCTCAAGCTTGACGGATGTCCGTAAAATCATTTTTGATCTAAGACCGATGGTGCTCGACGACCTTGGGCTGGATCCTGCCATTAAAAGGTACCTAAGCAATTACAACGAACAGTACGGCCTTCAAATAAAATACCTCTTTTTTGGGCAGCAACGGCGCCTGAACAGCACGGTGGAGGTAGCGCTTTTTAGAATTATACAGGAACTGGTAACCAATATCCGAAAACATGCTCAAGCTAAAAACGCTGTAGTAAAAATTGAATTACTGCGTAAAAAAATAAATATCCATGTCAAGGATGACGGAATAGGCTTTGACTTGGACATGGTAATGACCGATAATAACAGCGAAGGCTATGGCTTGATTGGAATGCGGGAAAGAATTCAATTGCTTGAGGGAGAAATGAACATAGTCACCGCGCCTGGTCAGGGCACTTCCATCAGCGTTTCGGTTCCCTTAGACAGTAATTAACATTTAATCATTTAGGAAACGGGGGAATATCTATTGAAAAAAATTAGCGTATTGATTGCCGACGACCATGCCCTAATGCGTGAGGGACTCCGGAAAATTCTATCTATGGAAGATAGCATCGACGTTGCGGGCGAGGCTCAAAACGGCGCCGAGGCGGTCGAAATGGCGCTTGGCATCAATCCGGATATAATCCTGATGGATATAAATATGCCCGTAACCAACGGTATCGAGGCCACAAAGATAATCAAAAGCAAAAACCCGGATATAAAAGTGATTGCCCTAACCATCCATGACCAGGAAGAATATCTTTTCGAATTGATTAAGGCCGGTGTATCCGGTTATGTTCTAAAAGACATCAGCCCCGACCTTTTGATCCAGGCCATACTTGGAGTATCCAAAGGCGAATCATTTATCCACCCCTCCATGACGACAAAGATGTTCACTGAATTCAGCCGGCTTACCTCCCTTTCGCGCCAAAACAATAACCCCATGGGCTTGACCAAGCGGGAATACGACGTGCTTCGCCTGGTTGCCAATGGCGACAGCAACCGCTCCATTGCCGACAAACTCTACATCAGCGAAAAGACGGTCAAGAACCACCTGACCAATATATTTCAGAAACTTGGGGTGGAGGACCGGACACAGGCCGCCATCCAGGCCATGAAAAACAAAATAATTGACTTTTAAGAACCTCGCTAAAGCGAGGTTCTTTTTGCAAATAGGACAAATGTCCCGGAAATAAATGGCGACGCTTGTCAATAAATAAATGAGACTAACGAATCATGCGGCCAGCTTTGTATAAGTGATAGTATAACAGT
>JALHFC010000222.1:2548-3781 GCA_022839445.1 Pelotomaculum sp. | reverse complement strand
TTTGAGCTGATCCGCGAAGCGGGGCTGCGCATACCCGGCATCATGGGCTCCACGATCGGGATTATCGGCGCCTTGATTCTAGGGCAGGCTGCAGTCCAGGCAAATATCGTCAGCCCCATCCTGGTCATCCTCGTGGCCGTAACCGGACTGGCCTCATTTGCCATACCTTACTATTCCCTGGCTTTTACCGCACGGATATACCGCTTTATCTACATCGCGCTGGGGGTGACGCTGGGCTTTTTCGGCATTTCCATGGGCTTGTTCGCCCAGATCATCCTGACGGCCAACCTTAAATCCTTCGGGGCGCCCTATCTGGCCCCAACCGGGCCCAGGACCGTCGCCGGAGGCGATATCGTCACCAGGTTGCCGGTTTTTTTCCATGAGAGACGGCCTGACTACGTCAACCCGCAGGACATAACCCGCCAGCCGGAAATCTCCAGGGGATGGACCAGGCAAAACGGCGGTGAGAAAAGTGATTAGAGAGGGCTCCTTCGGACCGGCGGAGGCCATTATATTACTTGCCATATCTAATACAGCCAGAATTTTCCTGCCATACCCCAGGCACCTTGCGGAAATCGGCGGTTCGGCCGCGTGGATGACACCGTTTGGCGGCCTACTGATTGCACTGGCGGGGATATATGTCATGTCACTGATCCTGAAAAAAAATCCCGGCAAGACGATCATCGAAATCACCGAGGAAACATTCGGCCCGGTTGCGGGCACGGTTTTAAATCTGATCACGGTTATATTTTTTCTGGCCGTGAGCGCATTGTTTATCAGGGAATTCAGCGAGGCTTTAATTATCGCGGCCGGTCTGCTGGGGGCGTACCTGGGAATTGAGGCCATGGCCCGGACGGCCCGGCTTACCTACCTGTACGTTCTGGGCGGCATAGTCCTCCTGCTGATAGCTTTAATACCGCAGTGGAATATTCACAACCTGTTTCCGATTTTCGGCGAAGGGCCGCTTCAGGTTTTCGGCATGGGCTCATTAAGCACTGCCGGCATTACCGAAATTGTTCTCGCCGCAGTGCTCGTACAGAATATAGGTGGAGCAGATAAATACAGAGAAATCGGCTACCGTTCCATGCTGATAGGCTTTGCCCTGTTGATCGCGCTCATGGCCACCCTTAACCTCACCACAAACAGGGAGGTTTCAGAAGAAATCACTCTGGCTTTTTACAGGCTGTCCAGAAATATTTACCTCGGGCGCTTTTTCCAACGGGTGGAAGCCAT
>JALHFC010000222.1:754-2478 GCA_022839445.1 Pelotomaculum sp. | reverse complement strand
CTTCCGTCCCTTGATCTGGCCGCTGGGCTTGTCCATTTTTATTTTTAGCCTCCTGCCATTTGACATGCCCTCGGCGATCCAGCTTGACGAATTCTTTTTAAGGCCTTTTTCCTATATTCCAAACTACATCATCCCTTTACTTATTATCGCCGTATATTGGCTAAAGAGGAGGAGCCGGCATGCGGACAGCTAAACTTTGCGCCTTATTGCTGGCGGCGCTCGCACTTTTGCTTCTGCCGGGCTGCTGGGGAAGCAGGGAAACGGACGAAACTGCCTACGTGCTCGCAGTAGGCTTGGATAAAGGAGAAAAGGAAAACCTGGCGGTAACCGTCAGCATCGCTAACCCCAAGGTCATCGCCGGGATATCGGGCGGCGGAGGCGGTGGCGGGGGCGGTGAAAAGGAAGGCAAGGGAACAATTGTATCGAGTGTTGAAACCGGCTCCCTGCTTAGCGCAATTGACTTGATCAATACTAATATTGACAGGCGGATATCCTTACTGCACACAAAAGCCTTTGTATTTTCCGAAGATTTGGCCGGGGAGGGGCTGGGGAGGTGGATCCTTCCACTTAACCGCTACCGCGAACTGAGAGCCACATCCCAAATATTCGTCTGCAGGGGTAAAGCCAAAGATTTTATAGAAAAAAACAACCCTCAACTGGAACTGAGCCCGACAAAACAATTCGAGCTTATCAACAAAATGTCGCAGGAGCACGGGCTTTTTGCGAGCACCCAGTTCCGGGAATTTTACGACAACCTGAAATCACTGTCCAAACAAGGCACTATCCCCATGGTAGCCCTTCATGAAGGCGAAACAAGGACAGCCAGGCCGGGGCTCGGCAAGGGCGGAGATGCGACCCCCGGCAAGTATATCGCAGGTGAGGTTCCAATTTCCGGGGGGAATAAGGCCCAGGCTATGGGAAACGCGGTGTTCCGGGGGGATCGAATGGTGGGTATCATAAACGGCCAGGAGACAAGGTATTACCTGATGCTGACGGGACATTTCGACAGGGGCATCAGCGCAATCCCGGATCCGCTGTCCACCGAACCCACACCGGTTGATTTAATGCTGGAGCAGGCCCGCAAGCCGGTATATAAAATAAGTATTGACGAAGACGGAAAAGCCTTCGTCAATGTAGATATTTACCTGGAACCGGAAATCATCTCCATTATGAGCGGTAACAACTATGAGAACCCGGAATTAAAGCCTGTTCTGGAAGAAGCTCTTTCTAAAAACATTGAACAGGGATGCCATGACCTGGTCAGGCGCACCCAAGAGGAGTTTCAGTCCGATATATTCGGCTTTGGCAACCATGTAAAACACCGTTTCCTCACAATACAATCCTGGAAGGAATTCGAGTGGATATCGAAATACCCGGATGCACAGGTGAATGTCGCCGTTCACACCCGGATTAGGAGAACGGGTCTTCTTTTAAAAACATCAACGATAAAGGAGTGATCCTATGAAGTGGCTACTGCTGGCAGCGCCGCTTGCTGTCGCCCACTACACTTACAGCTACGGCCGGTGGGCGATAAAAAACGGGTACCGGCGCGGCGGGGCCGGAGCCTTGATCCTGGCGGTCCTGACCCTGGCCCTGTCCGTATACGCCCTTTATTTAAAACAGGAATTTTAACCTGTCACTTTTGCCCCAGCTTGTATATTTGCTGTATTTTTATGTACCGCTGTTGCCCTTTGACTTTTACCTCCCCCCGTGCCACCGGTAAC
>JALHFC010000222.1:0-731 GCA_022839445.1 Pelotomaculum sp. | reverse complement strand
GCCAACGCGCCGGTCAGGTTGGGAAATTCCCCAAGCCCTAAAGCAGATGCCGGGGCAGAGGAAATACTGGACCCGGTATCAGTTGTCACATTTTCCGGTTCGTCAAATATTTCGGCCTGCATCATTAGAAAATGGGCTTCTTCACGAGCAGCGTGAACGTTGGTAATTTGCATAAAAGTTGTCTTGATCAAATTGCCGATGGTCGCTTCAAAACGCGCCACTACCACCGGTTTATCCGTGGGCAGGGGCGCCAGTGAGGCTTTCCGCAGGTCCTCCACCATGGTGGTATCCGGCGGGCTGATATCTATAGGCACACCAAACATTTCGGCCATCGCTGTAGCCGCCGTGCCGATCATCTGGTTCATTACCTCTGTGGCGGCGCTCAACTCCATCTCCGTGATGGTAATCGGCTTCTTAACGTCACCTACGCCCCCCATCATTATATCCGCAATGACCGCCACATCCTCCTCGGTGACCACGAACACGTTGAAACCGTTCAGCCCGGACTTAAACTCGACTTTCATGATTAAATACGGCGTCACAAAGCTTTTAAAAACTTCTTCCTGCGGGCATACAATAGTTTTCGGGTAACCGATTGTTACACGGTGATTTAAAAGATCGGACAGTGTTGTAGCTGCAGTGCCCATGCAGATGTTACCTATTTCTCCGATAGTGTCCAGTTCCTGCATGGTAAGGTATTTCGTGACTTCTTCTTTGATCGGTTGTTCGGC
>JALHFC010000221.1 GCA_022839445.1 Pelotomaculum sp. | reverse complement strand
AGGTCGAGAATGCCATACTATTCTTCGATGACCACGACCAGCTTTACTGGAATGTCACAGGCAATTACTGGCAGGCGCCTATCGAAAAGGCATCGGCTGTTGTCAAGCTTGCAGTTAAAGATACCAGTGATGAACTGAAGGCTGTTTGCTATACGGGATTTTACGGAGCGGAGGAATCGCGAGGCGGTTTTGAGGCGGCAAACAACAGCGGGAAATTCTATACTGAAAAGAACTTAAAAAAGGGCGAGGGTTTAACGATAGTTTTCGGGTGGGATAAAGGCCTGGTATCACCCCCCACACAGTTGAAAAGGTTTTTGTGGGCCTTGAATTTTAAGGATAACTGGGTACTCCTTTTCCCCGTTCTGGCGCTGATATTTATGCTAAACCTGTGGTATAAGAGGGGCAGGGACCCGAAGGTGAGGGAGTCGGTTGCCGTTATGTATGAACCACCGAAATTTAACGGTATCCAGCTGACACCCGCCGAGGTCGGTACCATTGTTGATGAAAAGATGGACCCCCGGGACATCACCTCGACTATTGTCGGGCTTGCAGTGAAGGGGTATATAAAGATAGAAGAGATAAAAAAGGACGGTTTGATTTTCCATTCTACGGATTATTACCTTACAAAGGTTAAGGAACCCGACGCTAATCTCAGTCCCTTTGAAAACCTGCTCATGGACCGCATTTTTTCAGGATTGCCCGGTATTCACGTGTCCGAATTGAAAAATAAGTTTTATAAAAATTTGGAGGGATTAAAAGACTCTCTCTACAGTGGACTTGTTGATAAAAAATATTTTCTGAAAAACCCTGACAAGGTAAGAACAATCTATATCATTGCCGGGATAATCTCCGCCGTACTGGTTATTATCGCCGGAGTTGTTTTCCAGTCAGCGTTTAATTCTTACGTTACCGGCCAGGTTTTTATCGCCGGGATATTGACGGGCCTGACTGTGCTTGCTTTTGCAAAGGCAATGCCCGCAAAGACAAAGGCGGGGGCCTCTGCATATATGGACATCCTCGGCTTTCAGGAGTTTCTGAGCCGGGCGGAAAAAGACAGGCTCGAGAGAATGGGGAATAAAAACCTCTTTTCCATGTTTTTGCCCTATGCCATAGCGCTCGATGTTACAGATAACTGGGCAAAGGCATTCGAGGGGATTTACCAGGAACAGCCGGATTGGTATGTTTCGCCGGGCGGCATAAGAGTATTCAACCCCTATGTATTCAGCCGCTCAATAAGTTCAATGACATCCAGCGCCGGGGCGGCGATGTACTCCGCGCCGAGGAGCAGCGGTACCGGCGGCGGCGGAGGTTTCGGGGGCGGTGGATTTTCCGGGGGCGGCTTCGGAGGCGGCGGCGGAGGAAGTTGGTAGGGTGACAAGGGGACGGGGTTGTTGTTACCTTTTCTATGTTGGATATGGAAGAAGTGCAACGGATAACGAGAAACAGTCATAGAGGAGAGTTTTACAGATGGTTTTAATATTGCTGGGAGTTACTTTTCTAATTGCTTTGCTGGTTTCTTTTATAACAGCCGGAATATTCCGTGCGTCCATACAAAAAATTTTAGGGCGTATCATTCCCGAAGATATCAGCCTGGCCTGGGCCAAGTATTTGCAATTTGCAATTTATGTGGTCGGGATTTCAAGTGGAGTTGGCATTTATCAACTGGAGAGGTATATTACACCCCAACTCATTGATGGAAAAAATCAAGAGATTATTGTACTGAATACCGA
>JALHFC010000034.1:10317-10855 GCA_022839445.1 Pelotomaculum sp. | reverse complement strand
CGTCAGGATCATCGGCAAACAGCGGCCCAATCTTATATCCCTCACGGCAGGCACGCAACACACCGAAGCCCGCAAGCCGGCCATTTTTTATATATCCAAGCGCCGCCCCTTCCGGCTGGTTAATCCACTGGCGGAGAAACACGGGACGCGGAACGAAAAAATGAGCGCTGTCATAAGCCAGCACATCTTGAAAAGGCACATCCGCCAGGTTCACTATACCCCGGCTCCTACCGCCCCCACCGGCGCCCCTGTAGCGGATATTCCGGTAAGCTAACTGAAAACCATATTTTTTGTAGTTCTCCTGCCGGGCCGGCACTCCGTCCAGGCCTATAACGCGGCCGTTTAAACAGTCTATAGCATGGTTCCATATTTTAAGCCCGAACCCTTTGCCGCGGAACTCAGGTCTTACTATGTAAAAGCCTATAAAACCGTAGTCACTCCCGTATGACACTGCAGAAATACAAGCGACCGGTTCACCGTTTATTTCACCGGTAAAAAAACCTCCGGGATCGGTGTTGTAGAAATATTCCGCGTCATG
>JALHFC010000034.1:0-10289 GCA_022839445.1 Pelotomaculum sp. | reverse complement strand
TTACCAGGTAGTAGCTCTACATGGGAGAGGCTTTTTGCAAAAATACATAAAGGGAACAATAGGACGTTATATTCTTATAATTAATTTGGTTTCCTTTTTCCGTATATAGTCGTTGCGGTCGATATCAATCAGTGTAACAATCTCATCGTTAGACGAGATTGTTTGGGCATTGTAAATCCTTTGGAACGTTTTTTATATTTACCCTGAGCCGAGTTTGCACCTGACAAAAATGTCTTTCAAGCGGGGGATCAATTCGGACTGGCTCTTGATATGAATAAGGTATCTGGGGACTTGTTCACCCGACTTTCCGAGATCCATCATGAAGGGTTCCCCCCAAACAGCCACAAGGGCTTCCTTTGCTTCCTTATCGACGCCCACATCAATCATTTGAAAGGCAATGTTCTCGTCTATATTACACCAAACTGCCTGCACTTTATCCCGTCCGCCGCATTTTTCGATTTTCGGCTGGACTTCCCTGTCCCATACACCTTTCATTGATGCTTTTTGAACAAAGATTACCCTGGTGCTTTTGGGGCTCTCTATTGAAGGTTTTAGCAGACTATCGAAAAGCCGCTGGGAGCTGAACATATTGGAACAAGAATTAAACCACCATACCTCACCCCTATTTTTCAGGGCAAATTCCTCGGTGTAGGTGAGAAGTTCGCTTGGTTTGATCAATTCCGTTTCCGGCGCTTTGGCGAGCACGTTTTGTTTTATGGTTTCAAAATTATCCTTAAATTCTTCACCCCGGATTGATTCCTGCAGGGCGTGAAGCGCTAAAAGCAAAAGTAGAATGGAAATGACATAGGCTTCGGGAATCAACCCCAGGTGATGTAACACAATAGCGCCGACACTGGCAATAACAATAGCCACAACATCTAAACTTTTAAGGATATTGTTCCACTTTCCCGAGAAAGCCATTTTTTGCCTCCTTCAATTGTTAATGTGCCGGTGTAATTTTAAGAAATTATTCAGTTAATCTTCTTCTTTTCGCGATTTCTGTTTTTTAGCGGATGACCCACCGATCTTGTATTGTATGACTATGATGGTAAATCCTACTGTCATTATTGCAGCCATAATCAACCTAAATTTGCTTATCTGCCCCACAGATACCGACCATATAGCATAAGCATCAATAATAACGGTGAATAACCCCCACCATAAAACCCTAAACAAAGGACTGTCCATAAATTTTATCTCCTAACTAAGTAATTTAACATGAAAAATATCTGTGATACCATAAACTGTTTATAATTTACATCTAACCTTAGATGTGATATACAAGTATTATATACCTTTGGAAGGCGTAGGAGAAGATGAAATTAACCAATGTATTAGGAATAACACAGGGGGACGGTTCTTTTGTGTCGTCCTTGACGACACAAAAGAACCGTCCCCCTGTGTCTCCCAGTCCCCCTGTGTCCTACGCTAGCTGCCGCCTGGCTAGGCCGGCGAATACTCCGTTTTTGGCCATTAGCTGATCGTATGGCCCTTCTTCGACAATTTTCCCCTGGTCCAAAACGACGATCCGGTCACAGTTGATTACGGTGCTTAGGCGGTGGGCTATGACTACCCGGGTTGCCTTTAGCGCGTCCAGGCTTTGGCCCACTATGGCCTGGGTTTTGTTGTCCAGGGCGCTGGTAGCCTCGTCAAAATATATGATTTTTGGCCTGTTCACTATGGCGCGGGCGATCAACAAGCGCTGCCTTTGGCCTCCGGACAAGGTGGTCGCCCCCTCGCTGATCATTGTGTGCATGCCCATGGGCATTTCTTTGATGTCTTTTTCCAACCCGACCATCTTTGCCGTCTCCCAGGCGTCATCAATGGTCAAATTCGGGCTGGCCCCCAATATGTTGTTTAATATATCCCCCGCTAAGAGCTTACCATTCTGGAGCACAACTCCCAGCTGCCTGCGCAATGCGCGTATGTCCACTTTTTCAATGTCATGTCCGCTATAGTAGATCCGTCCTGATTCGGGTTTTTCAAAGCCCAGCATAACCCGAAAAAGAGTGGACTTGCCACCGCCCGAAGGCCCTACCAGCCCGATGTACTCCCCCTCTTTTATATTTAGGGTCACGTCGTTTAAAACCAGCGGCCCGTTTTCAGTATAGCGAAAATTGAGATGGCTGATTTCAATGGAACCGGTAAGCTCTCCTGGATCAGCCTTTGCTTCATCGTACTCCGGCATTGTCTCCAGTATGGGCTTGGCCCGCTCTAAAAGGGGAATCACCGGGAATATTCCCGTGAGCATTAGCGACAGCATGATCATTTCCGTAAAAAAGATGGTAAACGCGGCATTAAAGGCGATGAACTTACCGGTCGCAAGGGTGTCGGCAGCAGAAGCTGCCATGGTATAAAAGATGATCATGGAGGCCGCCACTGGAAAAACTGAATTGAATGTTTCCAACCAGTTACTGATAACCTGTTCGTTGAAGGTGATTTTCCGCTGCCGGCTAAATTCCCTGGACCATTGGTAAAAAGCCCTGCTCTCTGCACCGGCGACGCGAAATTTCGCTATCCCCCCAAAAAACTGCAAGACCATCCCGGAGATCCTATTTGAGATATCAACCATTTGCCGCAAATACCTAATCGCTATCCGCCCTAAATAATATGTAAAGGTAATCGCCCCGGCCAGTAAACCGACGGCAATGAGGGCCATCTTTACATGATAATAAAATAAAAGGGCCAAGCTAAAAATGGAAAAGATGCTGTTTAAAATTAATGTTACCATGATTTCCGACACGAGTGCCCGGATCTGGGTAATGGCCATACCACGCATGGCCAGTTCCCCGGAGGTATAATCCCTAAAAAAGGGCACAGGCAGGCTTAAGAGCCGGTCCCAGATCGCGGCCTGGATGGCGCCGTCTGATTTTCCCATGATGCGCTGGATGGCAAAGGACCTTACCAGTTGAAAAATCATGATCGCTATGGCGCTAGAAACCAGAAAAAAAGCGACATACAGAAGTTGGACCTTTTCACCCCCGGGAATAACTTTGTCAAAAACTATTCCTGTGGCGACAGGCACAACTACGCCCAGCAGCCCGCCTAAAATTCCCATTAAAAACACCATTACCAGGTCCTGTTTCCAGCAGTTCTCACGTCCAAACACCAAAAGGTCGGGCAACCTGATGGCTTGATCCGGAAATGGGCGGTAGAAAGTAAAGGCAACGGGCTTAACCTGACCGGCTGTTTGATGATCGACCGGCATCTTCATTTGACGGACCGGATCGTGAATCTCGTACCGTCCCGGGGACTGGGGAATCAGCGCCACCGGCCGACTGTCTTCCTCCATGTAGGCCAGCAGGGGACCGTTATCCTGCTTCCACCACTTTTCTTTCAAGAGCACCTTACGCAGCCGTACGCGAGACGCATAGGCTATATCCCCCAACGGATCCTTTGAAGAAGCCCTCCTGTCCTGCGGGGGCGGAGTTATTTTTACTTTTATCGAGTTGCCTACCAGCCGGCAGGCGTCAAGGAGAGCATCACCGGAAAACTCCTCGCCCACTTTATCCGCCACTCCCGGTTGCGTTGCAGCCAGCAACCGGCGCAAGGCATTCTCCATTAATAGCCTGTTGCTTTTTGACCTGTCCTGAAAACGCCGGTTATCCGCCTGCTCCCTTTCCCGGCGGCGCTGCAAGGCCGCCCTGACGGCGTGGCGATGAAACTCAGCAAGGCCCTTTAGGGCGTCCTCAACACTGTCTTCCCCGGCTAAAAACAACTCGCCGGGCCACTTGGCGCCGGCGCTTTCAGCAAGGGTCCGGGCCCAGCGGCTAACGGTGTTTATTAAAACCTTCCTTTGGTCCGGGCCGGCCGTCTCCTCCAAAAACCTTTCCCAACTGAGCTGCAGCATACCGGCGCCGGTAAGGCCAGTCGCCATCAAGCCAAATTCCCGGTCATCGCCCCCGGGACTGATGCCTAATAGTATGTCTCCCGGCCCCGCTTCAAAAAGAAAGTCCCTCGCTCCAACCACCTCACCGTCAGAAATAAAGACGGTAAACACGGTCACCTTGCCACGGTCCACCACCCACAAACACCCTGGATCGGTCATTAAAAGGGGCTTGTTTCCCTCCACGGCAATTGCCTTTCCTTCTTTTTGAAATACTTCCGGTATGGTCAAGGGCTCACTTCCCGGTTAGAAATTTCCTGTGCGCAACTTCTTGTGGGCATACCCCCATGCCCACAGGCATAAGGGCGAAGCCCTTAACAAACCATCAGGCTATACTGATCAACTCAGTATAAAACCCGCCCATCTCCATCAGTTCTTCATGGCGCCCCCGCTGCACGATTTTTCCCCTTTCCAGGACTATAATTTCATCGCAGTCCCGGATCGTGCTCAGGCGGTGGGCGATAATCACACAGGTACAACCCCTGCGCCTGATATTCTCATCCACCATTTTCTCAGTCAAAGGATCTAGGGCGCTGGTGGCCTCGTCCATTACCAGTATGGACGGGTTACCGGCCAGGGTGCGGGCGATTTCCAGCCTTTGCCTCTGCCCACCGCTGAAATTGCTGCCTTCCTCGTCCAACACACTGTCATAGCCTCCCGGCCTGGCCGCTATATCGTCGTGAATACAGGCGTCCTTTGCCGCCCGGATAAGATCGATTTCAGAAATGGTTTCGTCCCAAAGGGTGATATTGTCCCGGATTGTGCCCTGGAACATAGAAATGTCCTGGTCCACCATGGCCAATGAACCGGTAATCACCACCCGGGGGATGCTTTGCCTGGCCCGCCCGTCGAATGATATCTCCCCGGACCACGGTTGGTATAACCCCGTGATAATTTTGGCCACCGTGGACTTACCGCAGCCCGATCCCCCCACCAGAGCCACCCTTTGCCCCGGCTTTAACAGTAAGTTGAAATTCTCAATCAAAGGGGGCTCCAACGGGCTATAGCCAAAGCACACATTCCGGAGCTCAACATGGCCTTCTAACTTCTTATGCAACTCCACCTGGCATTCTTCATCTATACCGGCCTGGGCAAGATCATCGACCGGGTATTTGAGCACGTCGTCCAGGCGGTTCATATCGGCATGCATCTCCTGCATTTGCACGCCCAACCCCACCAACCCGATCACCGGCGCCATAAAGCTGGCCATCAAGCTTTGGAAGGCCACCAGCCCGCCAATGGTCATACCTCCATTTAAAATGATCAGGCCGCCCATAACCAGGACCACCGTATTTGTCAAAGCAACCAGGAAAACAGGAATGGCTGAAAGGTACTGGTTGGTGACGCCTATTTCTTGTTCCGCGTTTAACGCCTTGGCCTGGTACCCCGCCCACTTAGCGAAAAAATCCGATTCCGAGCCGGTAGCCTTTAGGGTTTCAATAATCTGCAGCCCCGCCATGGCAGTGCCGATAATTTTGCCGCGGTCCTGCTGCAGTTTCCGGTTCAGGTCCACCCTTTTTTTGGACACGTATCTTAAATAGAGCATGTTTACGGCGGCCACGGCCGTTCCCAACAGCGACAACAGCAGGCTGTACTGGACCATCAGGATAAAATAAAAAACAATCATCAGCAGGTTAAGGGCATTGGTGGCCAGTTGACCTGACAGCAGCATGGCTACTTTGTCGTTGCTCTGCATACGGGAACTGATATCGCCGGCATAGCGCTGGCTGAAGAACACCACCGGCAGGCGAAGCACATGCCACATAAACTGCCCGGAGGTGGTGAGGGCAATTTTAGTCTGTAGTTTTAAGAGGTAATATTTTTGAATCCAGGTCAGGATTCCCCTGAGCAGGGCGGTCAGGCCCATGCCCAACATCAGGGGGATCAGCCAGTCTTGCTTGCCTGCCAGCAATATGTCGTCCACGAATATTTTAGAAAAGGCCGGGATCAACAGGCCGGGCACAACCAAGGCTACTCCCACCAGGATCACGTAGGTGAGGGCAATTTCCGACCCTTTCAGCCTTTTCTTCAAGGCGGTTACAATACTGGGCTTTTCCCCGCCTTTGGAGAAATCCGGACCGGGTCTAAAGGCCATTACCACCCCGGTAAAGGAATTGTCGAATTCCTCTTCCGATACTGTTCTCGGTCCTACAGCTGGATCGTTGAGAAACACCTTCCCTTTTTTAAACCCTTCCAGCACCAGGAAGTGGTTGAAATTCCAGTGAATGATTAGGGGTAACTCCATTTGTTTTAAGGCGTCGGGCTCGCGCCGGTAACCTTTTGCTTCCAGACCGTATTTTCTGGCCGCCCTCAACACATTGCTGGCTTTGCTACCGTCGCGGGAAACGCCGCAGGCCAGGCGAAGCTCTTCCAGCGACACGTATCTTCCCCAGTATGCCAGGACCATGGCCAGGGAAGCAACCCCGCATTCCACGGCCTCCATCTGCAGTACGGTGGGAACGATGACCCGTTGTTGTGGCTTTTTTTCCTGCATTAAACGATTAACCCCCATTCAGCGGCTGCTTAATAAATCAAGAGGGCTTTTTTGACCATGGGTATAACCATGCTGATCGGCCGTTGCTCACGTATAGATATCTCACCGGCACAAAGCGTGCCGCTGTTTATCTTCATCGGGGGTCCTTTGGAGGAGGACCACTTATAGCCGCTTTCCGTGCTGTCGTCCGTGATCACATCAATGCGCACTTCCAGGGGCGCGTACTGGCCCGAGAGTTTGGCCACCAGGTCCCTGCTGCCCAGGGTGTGCATCATTCCCTCGGCGGTGGTGGGATACTCTGAAACCGAGACCACCCTGCCCAGCATAAAGCCGTATTCTTCCTTCTTTACCGTGCTGGGGCTGATTTGGGCTTCCATGCCGGGCCGGATGTTTTTGCCGTCCTCGGCCCGGACATATACAGTAACCTCCAGCTTGACTGTCTTCCCCTCACGTTCGAGACTGGCGATATTCATGCCCGGCTGAATGATGTCCCCTTTTTTAGCCTGGACTTCCAGCACCCGCCCGTCCACCTGCGATACAATATTTGAAGACAGCAGCATAAAATCCTGTAGTTTGGCGATTCTATTTTCAGTCTCGGAGATTTTTATAGCCCTAGTGGTGTCAAACTGTTCCTCCAGCATCTGGATGTTCAACTGCGCCTGCTGCAACCTGGCCTTGTAGGAAATGATGGTTTCCTGCCACTCCCCGGCCGTTAGCCTGGCCAGGTTTTCCTCCGCCGCTTGGGTTGCCAGCCGGGCCAAATCAAAATCCTTGCCGGCGCTGTTAAACTCGTTCTCGGAAACGATACCGTCAGCAAATAATGCCGCTATCTTGTCCAGGTATTCCTTCTTGTTCTTTTCGCTAACCCTGGCCTGCTGCAAGCTGATCTTTGTGATCTCAATCTCATGCTGCCTGCCGGAAATGGCGCTTTGATAGTTGGCCTCCTCGTAAGGCAGCAAAGCTCTAGCGTCCTTTGCCCTGCGTATTAAATCGTACAGACCGGCCAGCTCCGATCCCGGTTTTCTTTCACCGTCAAGATCGAACCCGTACAAACTAAGATTTTTTAGCTGCTCCAATTGTGTCTTTAAATCGTTAATCTCTTCCACTAGCTGCGGCTGGTTGAGCCTTGCCACTATGTCGCCTCTTTTGACCGGGTCCCCCACCGCCACCCGGATATCGGTAACCTGGCCGCTGCTGGTATGGATTATATTGTGGACCCCGTAGCTTTTCATGATAATCCCCTGCCCACCAACCTTAGTGGGAATCCGGCCAAAGATCCCCCACAGCAGAGCAGTGACGAGGATTAGACTGATAGCTGCCAGGGAAATCCACGCCCTGGGCGAAGTTACTGAAAACAGCTGGTCCAGCTGTTCCGGCGACGATAGCCTCTCCAGGGATACCTTGCGAAATATTTGCCGGCTCAAACCCAAGCGCCTCCCTCACACACGGCTTACTTGTATTCTTGCAATCTTCCGTCACGTATCGTTTTTAAAACTACAAGGTCTCCTTTGTCGTTTCCGTTATTATCGAAGGAATGATAACCCGCCACCCCCGGCCAGTTTTCCATCTGGCGCAGTTGTTCAGCAATGGCCGCGGAATTGGCGGCGCCGGCGCGTTCAATGGCGGTAGCTAGAAGTTTGACTGCGTCGTAACCCTGGGCGGAATACGACCCGGGCAGCTCATGATATTCCCCGGTGAAATTCTGGATGAATCTTCTTACTTCCTCCCGGGGATCATCAGCACTGAAAATTGTACCCACTGTCGTACCCTCCGCCGGCTCTCCCCCGATCCGGGCCAGCAAGGGAGAATCCATGGCGTTACCGGCAAAAAAGGGAACAGCGATCCCCACCCGCCCGCAATCGGCTATAAATTCCGCGCCATCGGGCATTGCGTAAGCAATAAAAATACCGTCGAAGTCCAGGGCCTTCCATTTATCATATAGCCTTTCCAGATCCTTTTGATCCCCGTAATAGGTAATCCGGTCAACTATTTTAATGCCGGCCTCTTTAGCATGATCTTCGAAGGCATTGGCCAGCCCGATACCGTAAGAGTCCTCGGCATAATAAATAACCATTCTCTGGTGGCCCTGCCGGGAGGCAAAAATAGCAACCTTCCGGGCAATATCACCATCGTCCGGTATATTGCGGAATATGTAGCGGTAGCCTTTATGCGTCAGTTCCGGGGCTGTTGTAGCCGGGGAAAGCATTACTTTGCCGGCTTCCTCGTAAATTCTGGAAACGGGAACAGAAACAAATGAACTCCTGTGACCGATGACGGCTATTATTTGAGGGTTTTTAGCGAAAGACTGGGCAACGGCCATCCCGGTAGATACAGAAGCTTGGTCGTCTTTCATCACCAACTGGATCCTCCGGCCAATGACGCCACCGTTGTCGTTGATTTCCTTTACGGCCAGTTCTACCCCCTCTTTAAGCAAGCTGTTATTGCTCTCAAAGGGCCAAGCCACACCGAGGATAATGTCCCCCTTGTCCTTTGTCCCCATGCAACCGGGTGGCAAGGAGCAGCAAGGCAAAGACCAGGGTGAAAATTTTAAGTGCGGCTTTTACGTGGGCCATTAAGATATACCTGCAACCCATACTTACCCCCACTCCCCCGTGTTAAGGATTTTACACCAGTACAGCTAATATTTCTACAAAATTTATTATTTTACCTCCCAGCCAAAAAAAAGTTGCCTGGGGAAAGGGGTTGTCGACAACTTTTCTGCCCCCTCAGTTGTGCAACTGCTTGACAATAAAGAAAAATAACACCAATAAACTATTAAATGCGGCCGTTTAATAACGGCCGCATTTAATTGGCGAGGAAGGCTGCAGTACCCAAGGGAATTAAACCGGATGATGCCACGTATTAAAAACAGTCCGAGGGCCAGGCAATCGATCAGTTCGTCCCGGTAACGAACACTAAGGCTCGAAGAAGGGTTATTCCCTAGGGGGTAAAAAACAGTGTCCTTTACCGCCACCTGCTACATGGTCTGGAACAAACCAGGGAGTAGGCTATGGAGCTATACTTCCAGGAAAGCCGCTGGAAGCGAGCGGTAATAAAAATCGCTACTTGCGGTCGGCATTGACTACCCGTACAGGTTTCCGCGCTTTTTAAAATTAACCCGGTGTACTTGTTTTCTCCATGAAGTTTAGCAAGGCAGTGTCCAAAGGGGTCATAGTGGTATAACCCTATCTCCAATCCCGTACATTCACCTGCAACCAGGTACATTTCCAATGTGTGGCAGGCGCCGCCTCCCGGGTAGGGGCGGTATTTCCGCTTGAAAAAGGTAAGTTGCGCCGATGGGATAGTTGTGGCGGCCATACCGGGTGCGGGAGTGAAACAGCAGGTCATGGAACTCCCACTGGCACAGCGCCTGGTTGCTGTCTTCCGGGGCGCTACAGTTGTCCGGGTCTACTTTCTGGATCACCCCGGCGGCGCAAAACAGTTGCAGCAAAATTTTCACTGTTTCAGGGTCCGCCCCCGGCAGCGCTTTAATTATTTCCGCCAGGTCCAATGGACAGGACAACAGGCCCCAAATGGCAGCGCCTAGCCAGCCCACAAGCTCAACCCTAACAGGTTCTAAAGGGGTTTCAAGCACGGTTTTGTTTTCCAAACGGCGGCTATAGGCAAAACGGGAGAGTAGGAACTGCCGGCCCGGGGTTATTTCCGGCAGGCGCATCTCAAACCCCAGCCCCATGGGCGTTAGCCGGGCTATGCACTGGCTGTTCTCCTCGACAGACCAAGTAATGTACCCTAGGCGGGATAGCTTTTCAAAATATACGGGGAAATCAGGGAGGGACCACCCGTCACGGGCCGTTTCCTCTAATTCTTCCTTTGTGGCCCCGCCTGCGGATAGACGCAGCAAGGCTTTTACCGCGCCGGGACTGGCCTTTTTTAGCGGCAACGCCCGGG
>JALHFC010000220.1 GCA_022839445.1 Pelotomaculum sp. | reverse complement strand
TCGCGTTGCATCGAATTAAACCACATACTCCACCGCTTGTGCGGGCCCCCGTCAATTTCTTTGAGTTTCAGCCTTGCGACCGTACTCCCCAGGCGGGATACTTAACGCGTTAGCTACGGCACCGAAGATCAAGTCCCCGACACCTAGTATCCATCGTTTACGGTGTGGACTACCAGGGTATCTAATCCTGTTTGCTCCCCACACTTTCGCACCTCAGCGTCAATACCTGTCCAGGTGGCCGCCTTCGCCACCGGTGTTCCTCCTGATATCTACGGATTTCACTCCTACACCAGGAATTCCGCCACCCTCTCCAGGATTCAAGCTTCGCAGTTTCAAGGGCAGTTCCACGGTTGAGCCGTGGGATTTCACCCCTGACTTACAAAGCGGCCTACGTGCGCTTTACGCCCAGTAATTCCGAATAACGCTTGCACCCTCCGTATTACCGCGGCTGCTGGCACGGAGTTAGCCGGTGCTTCCTCTGAAGGTACCGTCAAAACAAAGGCCTATTAGACCAATGCCCGTTCTTCCCTTCTGACAGAGGTTTACGACCCGAAAGCCTTCATCCCTCACACGGCGTTGCTGCGTCAGGCTTTCGCCCATTGCGCAATATTCCCCACTGCTGCCTCCCGTAGGAGTCTGGACCGTGTTTCAGTTCCAGTGTGGCTGATCATCCTCTCAGACCAGCTACTCATCGTTGCCTTGGTAGGCCATTACCCTACCAACTAGCTAATGAGACGCGGGCTCATCCTCGGACGAATGCATATGCAGAGGCATCCTTTACCGACTTCGTTAAAAAGCCAGACTATCCGGTATTAGCTCCACTTTCGCGGAGTTATTCCAAATCCAAGGGCAGATTACCCACGCGTTACTCACCCGTGCGCCACTCTACTCAGGGCCGAAGCCCCTTTCTCGTACGACTTGCATGTGTTAGGCACGCCGCCAGCGTTCATTCTGAGCCAGAATCAAACTCTCCAGTTACGTATAACTAGTAGAGCAACCTTGTTGCTCATAAAACCTTATCTAGCGTTCTATATGCTCCAACTCGCTATTTATTTGTCAAAGATCCTTGCCCAACCGGCAAGAGGAAATCGTCTCTATCGACTACCCCACTCACCGTCAAGCGCTTTTTTCTTCTTTTTCAACCGGGCCTTCAGACTCTTCTGCATCATGGCCAGGCGCTCATCTTTCCGCGCTGCGGTTCAGCAGCGCAGAAAGAGGCTTCTATGTGCGTGCCACCCGAATGTCAACAAGAAACATAAAATTTCTTTTTATCATTCAAGTTCAGTAGGTTAGCGCAGATCAAAACTCAAGGTGCCTCGGCGTGCGCGGGAAGGGGATGACATCGCGGATATTGGCGATGCCCGTGACCAGCATGAGAAGCCGCTCGAAACCCATGCCGAAGCCGGCGTGCGGCACCGTGCCGAAACGGCGAAGGTCCAGGTACCACCAGTATTCTTCCTTGGGCAGGCCCAACTCGTCAATGCGGCGCTCAAGGACGTCCAGCCGTTCTTCCCTGGCGCTGCCGCCGATGAGCTCGCCGATGCGCGGCACCAGCACGTCCATGGCTCCCACCGTCCGCCCGTCGTCGTTGAGGCGCATGTAGAACGCCTTGATCTCCTTGGGGTAGTCGAAAACGATGACGGGCTGCTTGAAGTGCTCCTCCGTCAGGTAACGCTCATGCTCGGTCTGCAGGTCGGTGTAGAACTTGAGAAATTTCTTCCAGGCATCCCA
>JALHFC010000219.1 GCA_022839445.1 Pelotomaculum sp. | reverse complement strand
TTTTTACCTCCTTTGCGGCTAAAGAGCCGCCTCTAAATTGCGCACTTTGGCGGCTATATCTTCAGCTCCCACAATTTCCGTCACGAGGGCAATACAAGCCGCCCCCTTACCGCGCACTTCGGCGATGTTGCTTTCCTTGATCCCGCCGATGGCCACGAAGGGCAGGCTGATATTCTGCGCCACGTATTCCAGGTATTCCAGGCCAACCGGGGCGCACACATCCTTTTTGGTCTTCGTGGCAAAGATCGGCCCCACTCCGATATAGTCGACACCCGACTTTACCGCGGCCTCAGCCTGGGCCGGGGAGTGCGTGGAAAGGCCGATAATCATCTCTTTCCCTACCAGCTCCCGGACTTTCTCCGGCGGCAGGTCGTCCTGGCCGATGTGCACCCCTTCGGCGCCCACCAGGAGGGCTATGTCGACATAGTCGTTGACAATAAAGACCACTCCGGCTTTCCTGGTCATTTCTCTGATTTTTAGACACTCCTCGTACCTAAGGCGTGCTTTTTTATCCTTTTCCCGGTACTGGATAACCTTGATCCCCGCGTCAATCATTTGCCCCACCACATCGACATTGCTTCTACCGAGCGAGTATTCCTCCGCGGTTATCCCGTAAATACCCTTTTCCCGCAGGATGGACAGAGCCTGCTTATAGGTCATCTAAGCATCCTTCCTCTCAAATTTTGCTAAAAATTTTAGGGTAACGCAACCTATTGCCCCGCGCCCGTGCTTTATATAAGCGGCTGTTTTAAGAAATAACTCAATACAACGTCGGCCTGCTTCGCTGCCGCCACGTTGACCCCGGGCGCCAGCGGCGGGCAACCCGGCCCGGCCTCCGATGTCATATCCCCTACAATATAAAAATTATCCTTGATGCGGTGGACCTTGATGCCGTCGCTTTTCCCCCAACCGGCCAACCCGGATGCCGCCACTAAAAGCTTATCTGAATCCTGGCTTTCCAGGTAGGCCTCCACAAGTATTTTCTTGCTGCGGGCATCGTCTAACGCTTCAACCACTACATCGCACCCGGAAAAAAACTCCGTTACATTTTCACGATGAATTTTTTCCGGCAGAGCCTCTATTTCCAAACCCGCGTTAACCAGCAGCAGGTTTTCCTTTAACGCTTCTACCTTCCTGTAGCCCACCTGGGCGGCAAAGTAAAACTGCCGGTTTAAATTGCCGTACTCCACCACGTCAAAATCAACGATCCTAAACTTTTTAAAGCCGCTGCGCGCCAGGTAGAGGGCACAGTTCGAGCCCAACCCTCCGGCGCCGGCAATAAAAGTTTTTACTTTCTGGATCCCGGCTAGATTTTTCTCGCCCAGGATTCCCGCTAGAGCTTTTTCAAACTCGTTCACAAATCTCACACCCTCACACTACCTGCCAGTCCTTGTAGACCGGCTGGTATCCCTGGGAGTAGAGCATCCCGGCCATCTCCGCCACACCGCGCTCATCGGATATCTCAAACTGGCCGGTGGACTCGCTATCCGAGCGCCCGCCCACCGCCGTGCAAGACCCGGCGGACATCCTGGTCGCGCCCAGCTTGACCAAATGGTCTCGCAGCTGCGGCCGTTCCCTGGTGGAAATGGTAATCCCCCCGCGAGGCATATAAAGCCTGAACGCCAGCATGTACTGCACCAGGTTTTTATCGCTCACCTCAGTCCGGGGCATAAATCCCCCCAGCTGCGGGCGCATTCGCGGCGGTGAAATACTGACCTCCACGTCCGGAAACGTCGTTCGGGCGCATCCAGGCGGAAACGGAAGTCCCTTTTCGGCCCGGCAGGGTGCAATTCGGCGTAAATCTCTTCGTCATAGACCTCCTGGTACATGGCGAAGCCGTCCACCCCGGCGGCTATGAGCCCGGCGTACTCCACTTCCTCCAGGGGGTATATTTCGATACTAATAGAGGTGAAGTATTTATTAAGGACCTCGATACATTCCCTGATATAAGAAACAGGAGACTGGCGCCTGGACTCCCCGGTCAGGATCAGGATGTGTTTCAAGCCGGTAGACGCTATTATCTTGGCTTCCCGCTCTACTTCAGCCAGGGTCAGCTTCTTTCTCTCCAACTGGTTATCCGCCCGGAACCCGCAGTAGACACACTGGTTGACACAATAGTTTGCCAAGTATAGCGGGGTGTAAAGAAAGATCACCTTGCCGAAGTGCTGGACAGTGAGGCGGTGGGCCCTTTGGGCCATTTCTTCCAGGTAGTTTTCCGCTGCGGGGGAAAGCAGGGAAAGGTAATCCATATCACTTAGCCGGTTTTTGGCAATAATCTTTTGAACAGCAGCGCCGGTAACCTGCTTAAAAAAACTGTCGTAGTCAAAGTCTTTAAATCTATTGAGCACATCGTAAAAACTCATTTTTTGCTCATCCCTTTTTAATCTCTTAAAAATCCGGTCAGGGGCGAAGAAGCGCTGGCGCCTGTGCGGGTTTCCCCTAACCCGGCCAGGTAAGCCGTGCGCCCGGCTTCTACGGCTT
>JALHFC010000033.1:10258-15010 GCA_022839445.1 Pelotomaculum sp. | reverse complement strand
AGTGTCGGTCAATTTGGTGACCATATTATTAACTTCAGCCGGATCGGTAGGCATAGGTTCCTGGGAAGGCGCAGCCGTTTCCGGAACCTGGACACCCGGAGGGTTTTGCGGGGCAGGTTTCTGAAGCGCATTGCAGCCGGTTGCCAGCATTACTCCCAAAACCAGCATCCCTGCCAGGATCGTCTTTTTCCTAAAGATTTTCATTCTCAAACCGCCCTTTCAATATAATCTGCAATCCTTACAATATTATCTCAGATGAACAAAAAGTTATTCAGCCATTTTCAAAACTACTATCGGGGTCTGTTGATCGTCATTTCCGAAAGGGTTGTCTTCCAGCTCTTTTATTAATGCCTTCCCGTCTATACCGTTTGACGCGGCAAGGATGTCGACGTTCCCGATATCATTTACATCGGTTACAACCGCCTCCGCGCCTGTAGCGTCCTTAATCCTGTCCACAACCTCCTGTGGGGTTTTGGGCCCCAGGATGATGTGCCTTTGGAAAGGCCACATTGTCCCGGCCACATCATCAATAAGCGTTAGGTGGCGGCCGGCTACCCGGTAAAAATCCCCCTTGCGCCCGGCTATTTTACCGGCAGCGGCGGCAGCGACGCCAAGGAAAATGCGCGGTACGCCGGTTTCTGTAATGGCCAGGTGCATCGCCTGGGGTGTGGCCAGGCTCCCGTCTTTACCCGGGAAGCGGCACAAAAACTTGGCCAGGGTCCCGGGACGCACTGTTTCCGGTAGGATTGCCCGGCCCTGCGTGATGGCCACCACGGTTTCCGCGACCGCGATGACATCACCCGGCCCGGCGATCTCACCTGTATATTTAAAAACCACATCCACGATATCGTCTTTTTCAGTAATGACATGTGTCCTGATTGGTATTTTGCCGACTATCACACTTTCACCTTCTTATTGCCGTCCGTAGTCGCATAGTATTTTGTTATCCCGTTGAAGATGCCTTCCGCCGCTCTTTTGTGAAAAGTAGGGCTGCGTAAAAGCCCTTCCTCAACCCAGTTGGTGATCGCAACAACCTCCACCTCGACAACCGGTATGCCTTCCAACACGGCAAACTTACGACTTCCTTTAAGGCCCCTGTCCGTGAGCTTAAGCTTTCTAATTAATTCATCCTTAACTAACTTTGCCAGATCAAGACTTTCACGGCTGGAAGCCTTGTAAAGCACTGCTGTTCCTCCCACCTTGCAGTTATTGTCGGTATGGGTATGGATGCCGATGAATAAATCCGCCCGCTCGTCCTTTGCCATCTTCAGCCTGTTGTGGACCGGTATGCTTTCATCTCCTTTACGGGTTAGAAGTACGGAAGCATCGACCTGCCTGAACAGCTGCTCTAACTCATTGGCAATAAGCAGCACCACGTTCTTTTCCAAAAGGTTAACAGGCCCCTTGCCCCCCACATCCTTTCCGCCATGACCCGGGTCAATTAATATTTTCTTGCCTTGCAGCAAGCCGGCAATGGTACTCCGCTCCAAAAAGATTGCAGTCCTTACAGGGATTCCCTCCGAACTTTCCACCCTGTACCCGGCCGGGTGTTCCATGTGGATTGTTACCGTGGCAGCGTCCGGCCTGCTTTCATGCAGGGTTATATCACTAACCAGGCCGTCGTTGACTTCAATAGGACCGGTGGGCATATTGGCCACCACACCGGCGCCTATTAAAACAATATCGTTGCCTTGCCTGCCCACGCTGTACTTGTATGCTCCGGTAGATTCCACAACCACCTTTGTAAAATATGCTTCGTCGCTTTCAATAACCTTGGACCAGATATTTGTTATCCTTGGCTGCTTTTGAGAAAACAAGCACGAAGCCCCCTTTATTGAGCTTTTTTCATAATATGAGTATGTGCAAAAAATTGTTTTAAAATCACAGCTTTTAACGTAGCGAGAACGAAGCTATACCCTAAGTTATTCACGGCGCCTGGGATTTGACTAAGTTAATTAATGGTATCGCAAGTGTAGGCGTTGAAAGAACATATCTTTACGGTGGAGAAAAGGCACGGGAAAATAAACCCGGACATTGAAAAAAAGGGGATGCTTTGAGATGAGTAACAGGCTATACAGCATACGGGGAATAGCGATTGATGGGATACGAAAATCCGCACCGGCCTGTTTGACAAGGGACACGGAAAAAAGACACAAAAGAACAACCATGAAAATGCTTTACACAGTAGAACGGATGAAAGTATCCATTTGTTTCCGTACTTTCACATTAACCGTCCCCTTGTGCACGTTTGACATTACGACAGATATATTTTATATTTGTGCTGAAGGGGGGCGGTAATAATGCAACGCAGGTTTAAGGTAGTATTGGACTGGAATTGCAATGTTGGGGGTTATACAGTCACTGTACCGGCATTGCCCGGTTGTATTACAGAAGGTGATACTGTGGACGAAGCTCTTGCTAACGTCAGGGAAGCCATAACCGGCTATCTTAAAGTGTTGGAAAGGTTAGGTAAAACTGCTCCGGTAAGTGACTTGCTGCCGGTGGAAAGACAAGAATTAGTGATAAATATATGACACCAAGACAACCAAGGATATCTGGCAAAGAAATAGTGGGCGCCCTTAACCGTGGAGGCTTTGCCTTTTTGTATATCGAAGGCAGTCACCACTACTTTATATCACCCACAGGTAACTTGGTTACCGTCCCTGTTCATGGAAAGAAAATATTAAAACCAAAAACACTTAAATCTATCCTTGAACAGGCGGGTATTACCATTGAACAACTAATTAACTTGCTGTAATCCGCTCTTGGGGTAAGGATAACAGGGTACACTCTTATCATTTTAACAGCACTTCGCCTAAGTTAAGGCGTTTTTTTAACACGCCAGCAAACAAGCTCGCCTTTTTTGGTCCCGATACGGTTAATTAGCCCGCGGTCTTTCATTTTTTCCCAGAATGGCAGGGCATCCTCGTTTATTTCGTTGACCGTTATTTCCCTAAATAACGGGCGGATAGTCCCTAGCGCCCTTTTCCCCAAGCCCTTTCGTTTGGGGTTCTTGCCTATTGACAGTACCCTTAAGTCAAAACTAAAGCCATTTTTAAAACCGATAATTTTTACACCGTTTTCAAACTCGAAAGCTGTTGCAATTCTGTCGCCGTAAAAATATAAGCTCCCTTCTACCTCTCGCAGCCGACTCATATTTCTCCCCTCCTGCCGGTAGTAGTGCTAATTATTTTTAAAGCCCCGCGAAAAACAGTTTAACCCCAAAAACCTACGCAACAACCCACCCGGTGCGACTATGTAAGTATATTTATAGTACCACACCGGTTAAAACATTTCCACACAATTTCAAATATTCTAAATAGTGTTTTTAATTTAGGGTTGTTTGGTTATGCAGGCTAATATGTGTTTTATTCGATATATTCTACATGGCATAGGTGTTGTGATTTCTGTCTATACTGAAGAAAGATTTTAATTTTTTAAAGGGGGAGTTGTCTGGTGGCCCGGATTATTTCAATTGGCGCCACACAGCATGTTGATTTACTAAAGGCCAGGTTGGGCCGGGGTTTTACAAATTTAAAAGGTAACGGGTTGATGCTGGAGCTTAAAGAAAGTCCGGCCGGAAAGTTTACTTTTTTAGCCTTCCGTGTTGCGGATTGCGACGCGCACAAATGCGCGGGGGGTGACCAGGATGTTTTTAAACACTGTATAGCGGAAATCATTTCGGATGTCATATTAAATCACTGGGAAGCAAATCTTTTAAAAGATATTATTAAAGAAAGTTATTATTATTTTGATGAAGAGGAAAAAAAACAAATTTATAAACTGGCCCTGCATTATTTTAACAGGGAACCTGAAAATTCTAAAAAGGCATTTCTACGTCTTGGCCGCAAAAGTATAATTATGCAAAAACTGCTGGAATTCCTGAGTCAAAACAACCATATCATCATAGACGGCTTTATCAGGTTCAGGCTGAAAGAATATACCGGCGAGTTACGGGAAGCCGCCGATAAAGCAGTAGATGATTTTTTAATCGAAAGGGAGTACCAGGAATTTATCGAGCTATTAAAATATTTTGTCGAAATCCAGGAGTCAAAGGTGGATACAGTACATGTAATAATGGGGAAAAAAGGGACCTTTAAACTTTTTGATGAAAATATGCAGCCTGTCCGGAGCGACTATTTGGGTGACTTTGCAGCTAATTTAACTGAAAATGAAATAAACTATGAGGACTTGCTTGTCAGCGCGTTAATTACGATTGCCCCCAATACTATTGTCTTGCACTGTAAAAACATCGTTGCCCCGTGTACTGCCCTGGATACAATCAGGTGCGTATTTTCCGGGCGGGTATATGAGTGCGCCGGCTGTAATTGCTGCACGTGAAGATGAAAACATGTATGGTTTTATTGACAAATAGGCAAAAAACAAATATAATTGCCCTGTAAAAAAGCTGCAATATAAGGTGATGAAGAGGAAGAGTAGGCTTATTTCCAGCCGGCAGAGAGAAGGCGCCCAGGGTGTAAGCGTCTTTAGGTGAGGGATGTCCGAAAACCACCTCTTTTGGCCGCCGGCTGAAAAGTTACAGTAGGCCGCGCCGGGGGCAGACGTTAACTGCCATTAGCGAGAGTGGGGAAGCACAGCCTTCCTAACCAGGGTGGAACCGCGGGAATCCCGTCCCTGACTGATTATGTCGGGGGCGGGTTTAGTTTTTTAAATTATAATTAAAGGGGTGTCATGGAAAGTGCTTGAAAGCAAAAAGGTAAAAGTAACATTGCCTGACGGCTCGCTGAGGGA
>JALHFC010000033.1:1167-10211 GCA_022839445.1 Pelotomaculum sp. | reverse complement strand
GGGACGCAACGGTGGCTTTTCTCACCTTTGACGATGAGGACGGCCGGCTGGTATACCGCCACAGCACCGCTCACGTAATGGCCCAGGCTGTGCAAAGGCTTTTTCCGGGCGCCAAACTGGCCATCGGGCCGGCTATAGCCGACGGGTTTTACTATGACTTTGATACCGCAGAGCCGTTTACCCCGGATGACCTTGCCAAGATAGAAAAAGAAATGGAAGCCATCATTAAGGCCGACCTGCCGTTTGAGCGATACGAGCTGGGCAGGGAAGACGCCCTGGCCATGTTTGGGGATTCCGGGCAGAGCTATAAAGTGGAGTTAATCCAGGACTTGCCGGAGGAGACCGCCCTTTCCTGCTACCGCCAGGGTGATTTCGTCGACCTGTGCATAGGGCCGCATGTGCCTTCCACCGGGCGGTTGAAATCAGTGCGGCTGATGAGCGTGGCGGGGGCGTACTGGCGGGGCAGCGAGAAGAATAAAATGCTCCAGCGCATTTACGGCACCTCTTTCCCCAAAAGGTCCATGCTGGATGAGCACTTGTTCCGCATCGAGGAGGCAAAGCGTAGGGACCACAGGAAGTTGGGGGCCGAGCTGGACCTGTTTAGCATCCAGGACGAGGGACCGGGTTTTCCTTTCTTCCACCCGAAGGGGATGATTTTGCGCAACGAGCTGGAAAATTTCTGGCGGGAAGTGCATGTAAAAAAGGGTTACCAGGAGATCCGCACCCCTATTATTTTGAACCGCTCTCTTTGGGAGCAGTCCGGGCACTGGGAACATTACCGGGAAAATATGTACTTTACCACTATTGACGAGGGCGAATATGCGGTAAAGCCGATGAACTGCCCGGGCGGCATCCTGATCTACAAGAGCAAGTTGCACAGCTACCGGGAGTTGCCCATTCGCCTAGCTGAACTGGGGCTGGTGCATAGGCATGAACTGTCCGGGGTCCTGCACGGGCTGATGAGGGTCCGTTGCTTTACCCAGGACGACGCTCACATTTTCATGTTGCCTTCCCAGATAGAAGAAGAGATCATCGGGGTCATCGACCTGGTAGACGATTTTTATAAGGTGTTTGGCTTCGACTACCATGTGGAGCTTTCCACCAGGCCGGAAAAGGCCATGGGCTCCGTCGAGGTATGGGATTTTGCCACCGGGGCGCTGCGGGACGCGCTGGAAGCCAGGGGGCTTAGTTACAAGGTCAATGAAGGCGACGGCGCCTTCTACGGGCCCAAAATAGACTTTCACCTCCAGGATTCCCTCGGCCGCACCTGGCAGTGCGGCACCATCCAGCTGGACTTCCTGATGCCGGAAAAATTCGACTTAAACTATGTGGGCGAGGACGGTCAGAAACACCGGCCGGTAATGATCCATAGGGTTGTTTTCGGCAGCATAGAAAGGTTCATCGGCATCCTCACCGAGCACTTTGCCGGGGCTTTTCCAGCCTGGCTGGCGCCCGTGCAGGCCTGCGTGATTCCTATTACCAACCGCCATGCCGCATATGCGAAAGAGGTTGCGGACAGCCTTGGCGAAAAAGGTATCCGGGTAGAGATCGACGCCCGCAACGAAAAAATTAACTACAAGATCCGCGAGGCCCAAGCCCAAAAGATACCGTATATGCTTGTCACCGGGAATAAAGAAGTAGAGCAGAAAACCGTGGCCGTCCGCCACAGGACCAAAGGCGATCTCGGCCCCAAGCCGCTTGGCGAATTTGAGGAACAATTACTAAAGGAAATAACCGGCAAAGGTAACTAAGCCGAGGTGAGGTGACGGGACCAGCCACGGGGACGGTGACTTTGGCTGGTGAACCAGCCAAAGTCACCGTCCCCGTGGCTGGTCACCTTGACTCACCGGAATTTTGTTGACCGGGTTGATCTTATATGTTATAATGCTTTTTGGAAATAACAAATACTTACAAGTAGAAGCCATCCGCTTCTCACCTTACGACGCGCTCATGTGTGGCGCTGTCCTGTAGGGTATGAAAAATATTGCTATTGATTAATAAAGCGGGTGGTCTACCCGGTTTTTTGTTTTTTCAATTAAATTTAGGGGGTGAACCTGCTATCACGAAAGATTTCCGCATCAACGAGGAGATCAGGGCTAGGGAAGTAAGGGTTATTGACGGTGAAGGTTCCCAACTCGGGATTTTTTCTTCGAGGGATGCCTTGCGGCTTGCCGAGGAAAAGCAGCTCGATCTAGTGGAAATTGCTCCGGCTGCCAAACCGCCTGTTTGTAAAATGATGGATTTTGGTAAGTACAAATATGAACAGAGCAAGCGTGAAAAGGAAGCCAGGAAAAAGCAAAAGACCATCAGTGTCAAGGAAGTTAAACTGCGGCCAAATATTGAGGACCACGATTTTGAAGTTAAGGCCAGGAACGCCGTCCGCTTTTTAAAAGATGGTGATAAGGTAAAAGCGACCATCATTTTTCGCGGGCGTGAGATTGTCCATACCCAGCTTGGACAGAAGTTGCTAAAAAGGCTGGCGGAGTATGTTAAAGAATACTCTCTAATTGAAAGGCAACCAAAATTAGAAGGAAAAAATATGATCATGATTCTTTCACCGAAACAGGAAGGCTTGAAAGGGGATGCGTAAAGTTGCCCAAGATAAAAACTCACCGCGGGGCCGCCAAGCGTTTTAAAAAGACGGCCAGCGGGAAATTTAAAGGATCACATGCTTTTCACAGCCACATTTTAGGTAAAAAAAGCGCCAAAAGAAAGCGTAATCTCCGCAAGGCTACTATCGTTAATGCGGCTGACGCTGTTCGCCTGAAAAGGCTGTTGCCTTAAAACATTTTGACATAAGAAGGGGGAGTTTATCATGCCACGGGCGAAAAGCAGTGTTGTTTCACGAAAAAGACATAAGAAAATTCTAAAGCTGGCAAAAGGTTACCGGGGCGCCAAAAGCAAGCTGTTCCGTGTGGCCAACCAGCAGGTAATGAAATCTTTAGTTTACGCGTACCGGGACCGCAGGGTCAGAAAGCGTGATTTTAGGAAGTTGTGGATTACCAGGATTAACGCGGCCGCCAGGATGAACGGCATCTCATATAGCCGGCTGATGAACGGGCTAAGGCGGGCAGGTGTGGAAATAAACCGGAAAATCCTAGCGGACATGGCCGTTAACGATAGCAAAGCTTTTGGTAAAATGGTAGAGATGGCCAAGTCCAAGCTGTAAATTTATATATCACATAAACTTAAAAAATTGCGGATAACAATAAGCATGGTCAAAGGCAGCCATGCTTTACGTTATAATTGCCTTGGTTATGTCCTTGATGGTTATGATCACAAGTAAAAATATTTTACCGCCGGGTGGGGTGAAAATGAAGCAGTTTGCCGTGATCGGCTTGGGCCGATTTGGGAGAAGTATAGCCGTGACGCTTGCAAAGATGGGGTACGATGTTCTGGCTATCGACACCAATGAGGAAAAGATCAACAATATCATAGAATACGTTACGCATGCCGTGCAGGTGGACGCCATGGATGAACAGGCCATCAAGGCTTTAGGCCTGCGCAATTTCGACGTGGTGATCGTGGCTATTGGCCAGGATATTCAGTCAAATATCCTGGTTACGGTGATGCTAAAGGAAATGGGTGTAAAAAAAGTTGTAGCTAAAGCAATTACAGAGCTGCATGTAAAGGTGTTGGAACGGGTCGGCGCCGACAAGGTAGTGTACCCCGAACGGGATATGGGGATCAGGGTGGCGCAGGCCCTGGTCTCGAAAAATATTTTGGATCAGATTAACATTCACCCGGACTACAGCATCCTGGAGCTAATTGCGCCGCAGGAGATGGTGGGAAAATCATTGGCGCAAAGCGCTATTAGGATGAAACACGGTGTAACCGTGCTGGCCATCAGGCGGGGCGATCATGTCATTATCTCCCCCGGCGCCGGGCAGTTAATTAAAGAAGGGGATATAATGGTGATCGTGGGCCGCAACGACAAGTTAAGAGACTTGGAGGAAAGGTAGGCCGTGTTGGTGGGTCAACACAACCAGCGTATCAAGCGCCTGCGCCGCCTGTCAAACCGCCATTACAGGGAGCGGGAGAAAAGGTTCCTGGTGGAGGGTGTGCGGTTTGTGGAGGAAGCTCTCAGTTCTACGTGGGCGGTGGAAACACTGATCTACTGCCCTAGTATTTTGAGCAACCGGCGCGGGGAGGCGCTGCCGGAGGTTGCCAAGGCGAAGGGTATCCCTGTGTTGGAGGTGGAGGAAGCTCTTTTTAAAGAGCTGGCCGGAACGCAAACGCCCCAGGGGGTTTTAGCGGAGATCCGGCAGCGCCCAACAACGTTGGAGGACCTTGTGACCGGCGAGCTAGGGGATCTAGCGGCAGGCAAGCCTGCTTTGCTGGTGGTCGTTGACGGGGTGCAGGATCCCGGGAACCTCGGCACTATCGTGCGCTCCGCAGATGCTGCGGGGGCCGGCGGGGTGGCAATTTTAAAAGGCGCCGCCGATATATATAACCCCAAGGCGCTGCGGGCGACAATGGGCTCTATTTTTCACGTGCCGGTAACACAGGGTTTGTCTGCCGCCGGGATGATTGCTTATTTAAAAATGCACAAAATCAAAACTGTTGCGGGCGATCCCCGTGCGCAAAAGGTCCTGTATGAATGCGACCTGACTATTCCTAGCGCCATTGTCGCCGGAAGCGAAGCGGCGGGTGTGGGGGACGATATCTTGGACCTGGTGGATGAACGGGTGCGCATACCGATGCCGGGCCGGGCGGAATCGTTGAATGTGGCGATATCGGCAGCAATCATCCTTTATGAGGTGCTTAGACAACGCGGCGCTAGGTGAGCAGGTTGTTGGTTTAATTTTTGCATTGAAACTTCCTTGTCATTGATTTTTGCTTGTGGTATAATCAAACGCAAAAGGTCCCCAAAAAATTGAGGAAAGGCTGTGGTTAAATTGCTATTAACCGCCGAATTTTTTTGGAGGCTGTTTGAGGCTACGGGTTCAATCAGGGCATACATATTATACAGGAGGCTGGCTGTTCACTAGGAATAAATTAGGATTAAATTACGAAGTTGTATTTTTACTTAAAGATATACCAACGGTGATGAAGGGGAAGAGTAAAATGGCCGTCGTCCTTCAGGGAAGGGGGGTCAGGGACTGGAAGCCCTCCTGGAATTAAGCCTATTGAAGTTCACCCCGGAACTGCAGCTGAACGTGCGACAAGTAGGCGCCGCCGGATCTTCTACCGTTATCTAAGAAGACAGTGCCGGGTTTTTTAAGTCCCGTAAACTAACAAGGGTTTATGCTCTAAAAGGTGTAAACTAGAGGGTGGTGCCGCGGAAAAGTTACGATCCGTCCCTGTAGAAGGGGCGGTTTTTTGTTTTTAAGGAAACTATATTTTTACAGGGCACAGGGTAGCGCCCTAATGTGCAGTTAAAAAAGCTGTACTGGCTAAGATTGAAAATTTAACAAAAAAGGCAGGTGAAGGGCCTGGTTTCCTGGCAGGTATACCGGAAAGAAATGTTAGGTATAGGTTAAACCGTAAGCTTTAAGATTTTTGCGGGTGGCGCGGTATACGTTGAGAAAGGCCGTTGCCACAAGTAAATATCCAGGCGGAGGTGACACCATCTTCCGGGCGGCACGCGCTCTTTGCGGAAGCGGCGGGGCAACCCACCCGGAATGTAACCGAGAGGCTACAGCTTAGCAGTTGAATCCTGTGACACTGCCGCCTACTGGTCGGGTAGGCGTAAATCACGGTTAGGATTAGTTTGACCGGATTTAACCGTGTTTTGGAAACTAGGGTTTTCATGGAGGAAAAGTTGCGTAAAATGGGTGAAGATGCTTGCGGGGCGCTGGCAAAGGCCGGGAGCCTGGAGGAACTAAACGGGATCAGGGTTCGGTTTTTAGGCAAAAAGGGGGAGTTGACCCAGATCCTGCGGGGCATGGGGGGCTTAAGCGCCCAGGAAAGGCCCCGTATCGGCCAGGTGGCGAACGAGGTAAGGAGCGCCGTCGAAAATGAACTGGAAGCCCGGTCAGCTACTTTAAAAAGGCTACTGAGGGAACAAAAGCTGCGCAGTGAGGGGATCGATGTCACGCTTCCTGGTGTACCTCTATTGCGTGGCGGAAAACACCCGCTGTCCGTGGTGCTGGAAGAAATCCAGGAGATATTTCTGGGCCTGGGCTACAGTATTGCGGAAGGACCGGAGGTAGAAACAGATTATTACAACTTCGAAGCCTTAAACTTGCCCAAGGAACACCCGGCGCGGGATATGCAGGACACCTTTTTTGTCGGCGAAGAAATTTTGCTGCGGACACATACTTCGCCGGTGCAGGTGAGGTATATGGAGCGAACCGCTCCAGAGCTCCCGGTGAAGATCATTGCCCCCGGCAAGGTCTACCGCCGCGACGACGATGCCACCCACTCGCCGATGTTTAGCCAGGTAGAGGGGTTGGCGGTTGACAGGCGGATTACCTTTAGCGACTTAAAGGGCACCTTGGATTTGTTCGCCAGGGAGATGTTCGGGTCGAAGACCAAAACCCGGTTCCGGCCCAGCTACTTCCCGTTTACCGAGCCCAGCGCGGAGGTGGACATCTCCTGTGTGATGTGTGGCGGCAATGGCTGCCGGGTCTGCTCCCACACCGGGTGGTTGGAGATCCTTGGTTCCGGTATGGTGCACCCCCGGGTACTGGAAGTGTCGGGGTACAATTCGGAGGAAGTTACCGGTTTTGCTTTCGGTATGGGGGTGGAGCGGGTCGCGATGCTCAAATACGGCATCGACGACATGCGCCTGCTGTTTGATAATGACCTGCGGTTTTTGCGGCAATTTTAAAGGGGGTTTCCATCATGCGTGTATCATATAAATGGTTGCAGGATTTTGTAGAGATTGATATTTCCCCGCAGGAACTGGCGGACCGGCTCACCCAGGCCGGTATTACCGTGGAGGGTGTTATAGAGACCGGCAAAGGTGTGGAGAAGGTGATCACCGGGCGGATTGAAATGATCAGCCCTCACCCCAACGCCGACAAGCTAGTTGTGGCCTCCGTACATACCGGGGGCGAAAAGCTGCAGATAATAACCGCCGCCACCAACGTGCGGGAGGGGGATATTATCCCGGTTGCCATAGAAGGCGCCAGGTTGGCCAGCGGGCTGGTTATTAAAAAGGCCAAGCTAAGGGGAGTGGAATCGCGGGGGATGATGTGTTCCGGGCAAGAGTTAGGGATCGATCCCAAAACGATGCCGGCAGAACAGGCCCACGGCATTTTGATCTTACCCCCCGGTACCCCTGTAGGCAGGGACGCCAAGGAAATACTAGGGTTGGATGACCATATTTTGGAGCTCGACCTCACGCCGAACCGGGGCGACTGCCTGTCTGTGTACGGTGTGGCGCGGGAGGTGGCCGCCCTGTTGGGAAGGCCGTTGCAGCCGGTCATGCCGGCTTTTCCCGAATTGGATGAGCGCATCGAAGGACAGGCGCGGGTGGATATAGAAGATACGGATTTGTGCCTGCGCTTTGTGGGGAGGTTAATTAGAAATGTCCGGGCCGGCAGTTCGCCCCTGTGGATGCAGCAGCGCCTGCGCTCAGCGGGGATGAGGCCCATCAACAACATCGTGGATGTGACAAACTATGTGATGCTGGAGTTGGGCCAGCCCATGCACGCTTTTGACTATGACCTTTTAAAGGATGGACATATCATTGTCCGCAGGGCTAAAGAAGGGGAAAAGATTGTTACCTTAGACGGCGCCCGGCGTGACCTTAGCCGGGATATGCTCTGCATCACCGATCCATCCGGCCCGGTGGCAATAGCCGGGGTAATGGGCGGGCTGGCTACAGAAGTAACTGAAAAGACGGCTTCGATCTTACTTGAGTCGGCTTGTTTTAACCCGTTTAACATTCGCCGCACGTCAAGAATTTTAGGACTGCGCTCAGAGGCCTCCTTGCGCTTTGAAAAGGGGATTGACATCGGCGGTTGTAAGAGGGCAGCTGACCGGGCGGCGCAGCTAATTGTAGAAATGGGCGCCGGCGGCGCTGTATCCGGGGCGGTGGACAGGCTGCCGGCGCCTATCCAAGAACGGGCGCTGCAGCTAAGGCCGTCCCGGGCTGCATACTTGCTGGGGGTGGATATATCCGGGGAAGAAGCCGGCGAGATCCTCAGAAGCCTGCAATTCAATGTCGTCCAGGGCTCAGGCGAGGACCTCCTGGTGACCGTCCCCACTTACAGGGTTGATGTAAGCCTGGAAGTTGATTTGATCGAAGAGATTGCGCGAATGTATGGTTATAACAAGGTACCCGCCACATTTCCGTTCGGCCAGTCAACACGGGGGATAAAAACCCGGGAGCAGTCCTTTACCGCGAAGGTCCGCTGCCTGCTGGCCGGTTCGGGGTTAAATGAGGTGGTCACGTACAGTTTTGTCCATCCCAGGGTGTTTAGCCGGATGAACCTGCCGGAAGACAGCCCTTTAAGAGAAACGGTTAAAATACAGAACCCTTTAAGTGAAGAACAGTCCGTCATGCGCACCATGATGCTGCCATGCCTTTTGGAGGTACTGGGTAGAAATTACAGCCGCCGGGTACAGGACGGGGCGGTATTTGAAATCGGCCGGGTGTTTTACCCCAGGGGGGAGGGCCGGCTTCCGGAGGAGCGTCCGGTGGTGGCGGCTGCCGTCATGGGCCGCACGGTTGGAGGCTGGAATGCGGCGCCGCGGGATATGGACTATTATTTTCTAAAGGGTGTGCTGGAAAACCTTTTTAAAGACTTGCGGACCGGGCCGGTTGTGTTTAAACCGGAGGCTTCCAACCCGGGCTTTCACCCCGGCAGGACCGCCACTTTGGAAGCAGGCGGCGCCGTACTGGGAGTGCTTGGTGAGCTCCACCCCGGTGTGCTGGAGCAGTTTGAACTTCCGGAAAGGGCAGTGGCCTTTGAAATTGACCTGGCCCGGCTGATTGAAGTTTCGGGCGGCCCCGCCGTATATAGCTCCCTGCCGAAATTCCCCGGTGTCGAGAGGGACATGGCGATAATAGTCAGGCAGGAGATACCTGCCGCCGATATATTTGAAACTATCCGCAAAGCCGGGGGGGACTTGCTCCGCAGCCTTTCCCT
>JALHFC010000033.1:0-1067 GCA_022839445.1 Pelotomaculum sp. | reverse complement strand
TTTTGTCCGCGGGCAGGAAAAACAGGGAAAGGTAGCGAAATACCTCTATATTTTATATCTGGAGGAATTTTTATGGCTGAGCAGGAATCGCGGGTGGAGGTCGAGATTTTTGGTGAATACTATACCCTGAAAGGTAATTATCCGCCGGAGCAAATGTTGATGCTGGCCCAGTATGTCAACCGCAAGATGAGACAACTGGCGGGGAAAAACGCCAGGTTGACCAAAGCCCAGACCGCCGTGCTGGCTGCCCTTAACATAGCGGATGATTTAAAGAAACTTCAGGAGGAGCACGACAACCTGGTAAGGATGTTGGAGCCGGAAAAAAAGAACACCCCAAAAAACTCATGAATCACTCATGAGTTTTTTCATAAAACGGTTTGCGGCGCCATGTACGGCATGACGGCAACTAGCCCCCGTTTTTGCGGGGAATAATAATATTACTTGAAACGGGGCGGCTTTTTTATGCGCAATGTAGAGGTGGCCTGGATTTTTTATGAACTGGCCGACTTGCTTGAATTTAAAGGAGATGAATTTTTCAAAATCCGCGCCTACAGAAATGCTGCCAGGGTGCTTGCCGGCCTGGACGAGCCCCTGGAGGGGATCTGGAGAAGAAAGGAACTGGCGAAGGTCCCCGGTATCGGCAAAAACATCTCCGCCAAGATCGATGAGCTACTCACCACCGGGCGCCTTAAAAAACATGAGGACTTGCTGCGGGAAATTCCCCCCGGCTTGTTAGACATTATGTCTCTACCGGGGATTGGGCCGAAAAGGGCAAACATGATTTATAAAACTCTGGGGATTACCAGCCTAGCTAAACTAGCCGAAGCTGCCAGGAAAGGCCGCATCCGGCGCCTGCCCGGGATGGGGAGTAAAAGTGAGGGTGATATTATCCGGCACATTGAAATACGCGAGGAGCGGGGCGGGCGCATGTTGCTGGCCACGGCGAGGGACCTGGCCGCAGAGATTGCCGCATCCTTAAGGCGCCTGCCGGGCGTGGCTAAAGTTGAGGCCGGGGGTAGCTTGCGCCGCTGGCGGGAGACGGTGGGCGATATCGACCTGGTTGCCGC
>JALHFC010000218.1 GCA_022839445.1 Pelotomaculum sp. | reverse complement strand
ATCACTGTCCAAATTATTTAAAACAGGCCCTTATCCCCATTTTCGGGGGTAAGGGCCAAACGGTCACTTCTTGTCTTTTAGTTTTCCAGCGCTCTCTTCAATTCCATAACGGTTTCCTTGGACAGCCCGGTTATTTCCGTCACATCGTCCACAGAAAAACCCTTCCTCAACGCCGTCCTTGCAACTTCAACTTTGCCTTCGATTTTGCCTTCGATCTTGCCTTCGATCTTGCCTTCGGTTTTGCCCCTCTTTTCACCTTCCAGCAATGCCTGCTGCTGCATCTCATCCAGGGCTCGCTCGATGTTGGTGATCATTTTCTCCACCTCCCGTGATTCTGTTTGCTCCAGGACGCGATCTATTTCTTCTCGCAGTGGTTTCGGTAATTTGCGTTTGATTACGTTTTTCAACCACACTATCACTTGCCGGAACTGCTCCGGTTCCATTTTTTTTAGCATGCCGGCGAGAGCTTTGATCCGTTTTACCAATTCCCGGGGGTCTATGACCCGGTCCAGGTAGAAAACGCTGGCGATCACGTTGGCTGCCCGGTACAGGTCTTCTTCATCGTAACGGTTGATGTCGAAAAGGATGTATGAAAAGTCCAGCAAATGTCCGGGAAACTGGTCTTGCCCCGACTGGTATTCTCTGAAGCTCGGGCAGGCTGTCCAACTGCCGCCGCCGTTGTATAGCACGGCGGGTATAATGGCCGGCAGCCGAAAGCGCTTTTGATTCTTCTCTTTCTCGGGGGCGTTTGGCGAAAGGGCATGGTATGGTCTACGGTGGACTGCAGTTCCAGCAGCGCGTAGAATATTATTTCGGTATCGCGAAGCCGCAGCCTGTACACGATGTCGGCTTCTTTGTCTCTGAAGTCCTGCAATATGTAGGACTTGTTGACCAGGATCAGGTCGTCTTCTGCTATTTCTTGTACCCATCCTTCTTTGACAAAGGTATGTAAAAGTTCGAGAAAGGTTTTTTTGTTGGTCAGCAGTTGCCTGTAGCCTTTGTCATGGGGGTGGTGGGGCGGTTTGGATTCTGTTTTGTTTTGTTCCGGCAATGTGCTCACTTCCTCAAGGGTATTATATCATGGGGGTAATCGGGAGCGGTAGGGGGATTGTGAGGTGTGGCAAAAAAGAACTTTCTTTTGGCTTTCCGTGAAAGAAAAGGTTGACAACAACCCGTCCGAGACCACTGAAAAACTATATTATTTTGCTTGTCATTCCGAAACGAAGTTAAAGAACCCAATGTTTTCAATAAGATAAAGATCTTACGCTACCACTCGGGATAATAAAAGCGACTTTTTCAGTGGTCTCACCCCGTCCCCCTGTCAACCTTTTTATTAGATGTGCTCAAGAATATATTAGAAAGGTGATGCGATTAATGAAAAAGGTTTTAGTATTTGCCATGACTTTATTACTGTCGCTGGCATTTGTTACCGCAAGTTATGCCGGCGTACAAAAAACAGTGGTCTTTTGCGGTAACGCCCAAAGCGGGTCCATAGGGGACGGCCAGCAGGGCTACAGCTGGTACCGCTCTGGCGGCGACAGCACCGGTGTGGTAAAACTCATTAAGATTAATTTTGTCAACAAGTACGGTCACTGGAAAGTTTATCGAGATAACGAAGTGAAGCCGTTCTTCCGGAGCGTCAACTGGTGCCGCCACTGGAATCGGGATTTTAACCGGGACGGTGAATGGAATTACTACATCGACGCCAACGGTGTAAGTCACTACTTCTACATTGACCCGGACCGTGAATATGAGTGGAACAGCTATAAGGATAAAGACGGCAATACACAGTACTATTGCGTGAATAAAGGATGGAAGCGGTAAACTTTGGGTCACGAAACCTGTAAAATGCAACAAGAAAAACAGGGCCAACCACCGTATGGTAGTTGGCCCTGTCTTTTGGTTTAGTTGTCTTAGTATTTAGAATTGAGTGGGGTTACAACCCTAACCCCCTAACCTGTTTTTAAGACCGTTGTACTCGTCCATAATCTCCTTTGGAAGCCGGTCGCCGAATTGTTTGAAAAAGGCCAACATCCCGTCTAATTCTTCCTTCCAGGCCTCGTTATCTACCTTTAACAATTCCCCGACCGTTTCAGGCGGCAAATCCAAACCTTCAAGATCAAGCGCATCCACCGTAGGAGTATACCCGATCGGAGTTTCAACAGCTTTGCCCTTACCTTCACAACGGGAAAGGATCCATTTTAAAACACGCAAGTTCTCGCCAAACCCGGGCCAGATAAATTTGCCCTCTTCATTGGTGCGGAACCAGTTAACATGGAAAATCTTCGGCGGGTTGGTAATCTTCTTGCCCATTTCCAGCCAGTGTTGGTAATAGTCACCCATGTTGTACCCGCAAAACGGGAGCATCGCCATTGGGTCACGGCGGACAACACCCACTGCCCCCGAAGCCGCCGCGGTAGTTTCCGAAGCCATTGTAGCGCCTACAAAAACACCATGCTGCCAGTTCAAAGACTGGTAAACCAACGGGGCTACCTTGGCGCGGCGCCCCCCGAAAATTATCGCTGAAATAGGCACACCTTGCGGGTTTTGCCATTCCGGTGAAATTGAGGGACACTGCCTGGCCGGGGCTGTAAACCGGGAATTTGGGTAGGCGCCGGGCTCGCCGCTCTCCGGTGTCCAGGGATCTCCCTTCCAATCTATACCGTACTCCGGCGGATTCTTGTCCAGCCCTTCCCACCAAACTGTTCCATCCATTTTTTCAAGCACATTTGTAAAGATGGTGTTTTTTTGCATCGTGGCCATGGCATTGGGGTTTGTTTTCATATTTGTTCCCGGAAGTACCCCAAAAAACCCCGCCTCCGGATTTACAGCCCACAAACGCCCGTCCTCACCGATCCGCATCCAGGCAATGTCATCACCGACCGTCCATGCCTTATAACCTTTTTGAGCTAAAAGAGACGGCGGCACCAGCATGGCGAGGTTGGTTTTCCCACAAGCGCTCGGGAACGCGCCGGTAACGTACGATACTTTTCCCTGCGGATCTTCTATGCCCAGGATCAGCATATGCTCGGCCAACGTACGATACTTTTCCCTGCGGATCTTCTATGCCCAGGATCAGCATATGCTCGGCCATCCAGCCTTCTTGCCTGGCCATATGGCTGGCTATACGCAAAGCAAAACATTTTTTGCCCAGAAGCACATTGCCCCCGTACCCGGAACCGACGCTCCATATCGTGTTATCCTCAGGGAATTGACAAATAAACCGTCTTTCGATATCCAGTTTTTCCTTTGAGTGTAGCCCTTTCACAAAATCACTGGAATCTCCAAGCTGATCCATGATCGGTTTGCCGATAGTCGTCATAATCCTCATATTCAAGACCACATATATACTATCCGTCAGTTCGATACCTATTTTGCTAAACGGCGAATTAAGGGGACCCATGATATAAGGTATTACATAC
>JALHFC010000217.1 GCA_022839445.1 Pelotomaculum sp. | reverse complement strand
CGTTCCGGTGGGGCAGCAGATGGTAACAAAGCTAGCCAGCGCCCAACAGAAAACCCAAATTAACCTACCCGCCGGGCGGTATAATTTGACGGGTAAAAAGACACATAGCAGGAGGTGTGTAACTTTGCCAAAGATATATATATCTTTTTGCCCCGAATCAGGCTTGATAAGCGGAGATGGTTATAAAAAACGAAATAAAGGTAAAAGCATTTTAGAATTTCCAGAAAGGTACATAGTTGTTGATATTGAAACTACCGGGCTTGATCCAGGTTACAATGAGATTATTGAAATATGTGCTATAAAAATTATGAACGGGAAGATAGCTGAAAAATTCGTTTCATTGGTTAAACCTAACGAGGAAATTGACGAATTCGTCACTAACCTTACGGGTATAAGTAATGAGATGTTAGCGGATGCACCACAACCAAAAAAGGTTCTACCTTCTTTCAAAAAGTTTATTGGTAATGAAATTTTAATAGCCCACAACGCACATTTTGATATCAACTTCCTGTATGATTACACAGAGTCATATCTTGCAGAAACTTTAAATAATGATTTTATATGTACTATGAGATTAGCAAGAAGGATTTTCCCAGATTTCAACAACCATAAGCTCATCACCATTTGCAGAAATTTAAACATTGAAATACCAACGCATAGGGCGACAAGTGATGCTATGGCAGCCTGGAAGGTTTACGAAAACTGTAAAACCCAAATTAGTCAAACCGTGGGTGTTGAGAGGTTTTTACAAGACATTAAAAAAAGTCGTACTTTAAGGGCTAGCGATATAAAACCAAACACTATAACCTTTGATACGCAGCATCCTGTTTACGGTAAAACCTTTGTATTCACCGGAACCCTAACAAAAATGACACGGAAGGATGCTATGCAGCTAGTCGTAGATCTGGGTGGCAGTTGCTCAAATGGAGTAACGAAGAACACTAATTATTTAGTAATGGGGGTCCAGGATTATTCTAGATTTGCTGATGGCGAAAAAAGCAATAAAACGAAAAAGGCTGAAAAACTAATGTTGCAAGATTATGATATTTTAATCCTGTCAGAAAATAACTTCTACGATTTAGTACTGGATGAGGATTTTTAGTTGACTATATTAATTAATCAGCCGATTTGCTAATAATATCCATGAAGTAATTCCACGTATCTTTTGGGCTGTTTCAATATTTGGTTCGTGTTGCCAGGTATTCTGCCTGCAACCTTTTTAATTCTGACATAAATTCATCCCTGTTAATGTCATCTCTTTCTTTTGAGATAAGGCTTATCACGGCTTCCATGAAGGCATACACGCCGCCGAAATTGTATGCCGCCACAAGCCCCTCTACCGCTTTAATTCCTTCTTCTGTAAGATCTTTTTTCCAATCATTTAAAAATGAATCCGGCATTATATTCTCTCCCTCCGCCATAATTGTTTACGTGGATAACCATATTTATCGTGCATGACTAAATGTTCAATCAATTTTACCAAAATCCTGCCGTCTATTGTAATTACGCTAACTGGCAATAACTGTTTTGCATCACCGTTGGTACTTCATTATGATGGGATTTAAATTGACAAAGGTGGTGCATCATGGACTATCAGGCATTATGGCGATATGTAATGGAGTGGCTATCTATTTTTCTTAAACTTATAAAACTTCGTTTTACTTCCTCATTGAATAAGGATTTAGAAATAATTGCGCTTCGTTCCCTGGTGGCATTAAATGACTATGGCGTTAAAGTGGGGAAGCGTCCCAAGCCCCAGGCAACACCGGCGTTCAG
>JALHFC010000216.1 GCA_022839445.1 Pelotomaculum sp. | reverse complement strand
CTGGATTCCCGCCTTCGAGACCGTGTCGTATCGATTTATAACATTCGAGTTGGCGCGACGGCTATCCACCAGATGCCCAAGGGCGAGTTGGTTGATTGCCAAATCCAACCACCGGCAGGCGAGGAGAAGTCTGCAAGATGCTTACGTAGATCAGAGGCGGTTGTGTGTCATACCATCCTTGTGGCTGCCTATCCCTTTTCTTAGATGGCTTGAATGGCGGCTATGAACCCGGCTACCCCGCCAAGAAGGTTAACCATTCGAGTCAGGTTAAAGCATGTGGCCAGTATCGAGGCCTCCGCTCGAACTCCTTCTTGACCGCGCAATAGAAACTGCCCACATCCCAAGACCTTCTTAACGTATCCGAAGGGATGCTCTACCCTGGCTTTTCGCCGCTCGTAGACTTGCTGGATCTCAGGTTCTTCAAATCTCTTCGATACGGTTTCCCTCAACTCTTCCAACACATGGCGTGTAATAGTCCGACCTTGCCTTGATTTCGTGCACTGGCCAAAATGCTCACACCTTCGACACAAACCAGGGTGTTCAATGCGGTAGTCCTTAAGGTGCTTTTCTTTGTCCTGAAAGCGCCTGAAGATCAGGCGCTGCCCCTCGGGGCACAGGTAACAGTCCTGATCAGCATTATAGGTGAATGCACTCTTATCAAATGGGCCGGCCTCTTTCCCCTGTGACTGAGAAGGAACCACCGTGATCTTTCCATCAGACTCGATCTTTTCTATTTCAACTATGTCAGAGTAGCCCGCATCGGCACAGGCCATCTCGCACTTGCGTCCAACATTGGCCTCCGCACCTGAGATCTGTACCGCTAACTGGTGGCTGTCGTTGGCTTCGTTTACTACATCGGTGCCCACGATAAGCCCATTTTTGTCATCCACTACCGTTTGCATCGAATATCCCGAATGCGTCCCCTGAGGGCTTTTCACCACCACGCTCTCCGGGTCCACACGGTTCACATTGCGTTCCTTCCCATCCTTTGTCTTATCTCCCCGCTTGCTGAACTCACTCAGAGCCTCTTCAATCGATTCCTTAAGCTTTCGGCTCTGAGCCAACTCTTTAGGCATGGACACCATAGAGCCGCACTGGGATTCCCTCTCATCGATCTCGTCACACTGGCTTAAAAGCTGCTCGATCTTCTCTTCGACATCTTTTAGCTGCTTCTCATACCACTTCTTCTTGTGAAGGTTGCCCTTGCCTGCACTGGCCCGGAGCTTCGTGCTGTCCACAAACAGAACATTGCCCTCCACAAGATCCAGCTTCACGCATACCCTGGCACAAAGACCCAGAGCCTTCTTGATCGCTCCTTTGTTCTTGCGCCGAAACTCGGCAATGGTCTTATGGTCAGGCTTTAGCTGCCGCATCAGCCAGATAAAGGACAAATTGTTGTGAACCTCCCGCTCCAGCTTCCGTGAACTCCGCACTCCGTAGGAGTAACCGTACAAAAGCAACTTCAACATGCTTCGAGGATCGTATTGGCTGTTGCCAACCTTGCGCTCATCAAGCGATATTCCCAACTCCCTAAAATTGAGAGCCTCTACAAAGGCGTCGTAGGCACGAACCGGATGGTCATGGGTAACATACTGATCCAGGACCGGCGGCAACATCATCAGCTGATTGCGATCTATTCCATATCGATAAGCCATAGCCCTTTTCCTCCTGCTCTCAGGGCTACACTATACCACATAACCTTCCGATTTGCCTATTTTTTATTCCTATTATTTCAATAAAGGGGAACGAGCCTGGAAGAGACGATGAATAGAGCGGGGCGATCCCGGGTGGAGAGATCTTTGTCGCGCGATTTGCGTTCAGACTGGATTCCCGCCTTTTGCGGGAATGAGGATGGGTATGTTCAGCGGGAATGAGGATGGGTATGTTCAGCGGGAATGACGTTGTGTTGCCGAATGACATTGTCATTCCGACTGACATTGTCATGCCATCGATCCTGTGCAGGATTAGCACCGGAGATACTCGATTATGGAAAAATGCCGGAACCGTTTGCTCCGGCGATCCCAAGCACATCACCCTCACTTACCGAAAATGAAAGATCGTTGAGGGCTTTTGTGCCGTCCGGGTAAGAATAGCAGATTTTTTCGATTTCAAAAACCTTCAAATTACACACCTTACAGTCAGATCGCCAATTATCCTCGAAATATCAAAGAACCTTACGATCAGAAAATATGCC
>JALHFC010000032.1 GCA_022839445.1 Pelotomaculum sp. | reverse complement strand
CGACGTAACTTTCGGCGACTTGATTTTTACCGCCGGCATTCCTTACCCGATTAAATCGACAGATGAACTGGAGGAGTTGGCCAACCGCATATTGCCTGAAATAGCCAAAATGCCTTTTCATATGATTTATCCCACAGGGAAAAAACAGGACAGCCAGGATGAGGCCAAAGTGAAGAAATTTGCCGGGTTTTACCATGATTCCGAGGTTATAGCCGGTGATTTTCACTTGATTAAACGTTTCATGCCCGCCGGCATGAATGGTCAAACCGTCCTTACCAACACCACCACGCGCGAAGATATTAATTTTCTTAAAGAAAAGGGAGTGGGCACGCTTGTGACCACCACTCCGGAGTATGAAGGTAGATCTTTCGGCACGAATGTAATGGAGGCCGCCATGGTAGCCATCCTGGGCAAACCTTGGGAAGAAATTACCGCCAAAGATTACCTTGACCTTTTGGACAGGCTCGGTTTCCGGCCACGCGTATTGGATTTAAAGGCTTAAGTAAATTTTTAGAATTACCGGCGCTAGAGGGGGCGCGCTTTGCAAGGGGGAGTAAGCACTGGCTACGCATGAAGAAATTATGGACAGCCTAAAGGCTTTTACGGATAATTACAACAAAAACGATCGCGTTAAAATAATGAACAGGGACTGGGACCGGGTGATAATGATCAAAGCGACGGACGTCGAATCCCTGCATACCTTGACTTTAAAAAAGGGACAGCTTTCGCTGAAGGAGGGACACTCGGAAGACCCCGATCTGACGGTGATATCGGACAGTGAAACCCTAGCCGATATATTTTACGGTGATATTACGCCGACGGAGCCGTACAACGACGGCACGTTGCGCATCATGGGCGCCGAAGACGACATTATCCGCCTTGATTTCATCTCCCTTTTGATCTGGGGTGAATGAAGTTGCGGTTAAAAAGAGTGCTCACCCTGCGGACTGTAATCGCTACCAGCGCTGGCCTGACCCTGGCCAGCTCGACTTTTGTAGCGGCTGTACAGGTTGCCAACTTTGTCCTGGGTGACACGGCCTGGATTGCTATCCTGGTGGGGGGTGCGCTCTGTTTTCTGGCAGCTGCCTGCTTTTCCGAGCTAAATGGTCTTTTGCCTTCGGCCGCGGGTATCAGGCTATATTTTAACCGCGCCTTTAACGAGCAGGTCTCGCTGACGGTGTCCATTTTGTATATGCTGGTTGTAATAGTCGGCGTTATCGGGGCAGAAAGTTACATCATCTCTACGATTTTAAATGAGGCCTTTCCGGCTTTGCCTCCTTACGCCTGGATTGTGATCATGCTCGTCCTGGTGACCGGCATGAATATAAGGGGGATTAAAATAGCGGGGATCTTTCAGGACCTCATAACATATGGCCTGATGGCGTCCATAGTTATAATCAGCCTGGTGGCCTTATTTAAAGTTAACTTTCAGCTAAGCGCCCCGTACACGCCGGGAGGGGCGACGGGGATAATTAACGCCGTGGCGTTAGGTGTGTTTCTTTTTGTCGGGTTTGAGTGGGTGACGCCCCTGGCTGAAGAGGTAACCCAGATCAAGCTGATATCCAAGGGAATGATGATCTCTATTGGGATCTTAAGCGTAATATACGCCGTTTTCACCGTAGCCATGACCGCGCTTGTGCCCAAGGAGGTCCTGGCGGCCTCGCCCGCTCCCCAAATATTGTTTGCCCGCGCTGCCATGGGTAGTACCGGCGCGGCCTGGATGATTGCGGTGAGCCTGGCCGCCACCATCACTACGTTTAACGCCGGGCTAATCAGCGTCTCCCGTTTTATGTACGCCTCCGCTAGGGAACATGTCTTGCCGGCAATTTTCAGCAAACTAAGCATGAAATATTTTACCCCCTGGGTGTCGATACTGACTCTTTTTGCGATAGGACTTACGGTTTCCGCGATCATCCTGACGACACACCGTTACTTGACGCTGGTAAAGCTGGCTGCTGCTATGGAGTCCATTGTCTACACAATGGCGGGGCTGGCGGTGATTAGCTTGCGGCGCAGGATGCCCGGGCGCCCCCGCCCCTACCTGCTCAAAGGCGGGAATATAGTCCCGGCTATTACTACATTAGTATTCGTTGTCCTGGCAGCCGCCGTAATGATAGAGGATCCGTGGACAATGGTAGTGCTAGCTATAGCTTTGCTGGCCTGCCTGGTATATGTTAATACTGCCGTGCCATATATGAAGAAGAAACACCAGGCCCGCAAGCCGCAGTCGAGACGTCGCCCGGTGCGGGCAGCAGAAGGAGTAGAGGGGAGAAAATAAACATATGGATTTAAGCCTGCTTAAAATAGCGGGCTTTTTTTTCTTTTGTATTATTTTCCGGCCAATTTATTTAATGAAACGGGAGGAATTTTAGGGTAGATTGTAGAAAAAATAAACTTAAGATCCTTAACTATGCCGCCATAGGGCGGAGGGGGGTATAAATTTGTATCTGAGGTACCGTTGCAATGTTTTAATCATGATAACGATGACCCTGTTTCTTGGTATCCTCTTCTTGTTACCCCGCTTTTCTTTTGCTGCCGGTGATACAGCTGTCGTGGCGGCTGAAATCGTCAATGTCCGTAGCGGTCCCGGGACCGGTTACGCTTTGATTTCACAAGTAGGACTTGGTCAACACCTGCCGATTCTCAATCAATCCGGTGAGTGGTATCAAATAAGCTTACCGTCCGGTGAAAAAGGTTGGCTGGCTAACTGGCTGGTAAACGTTAACAAGGCGCCTGCGGCTACGCCGGCGCAAGGCAGCAGCCAAACTGTTGTGGTAAATGTTGACTGCGCAAATATCCGGGGTGGTCCCGGCGCAAATTACAATCTAGTTTCCCAGGTAGTGTCCGGTAACTGCCTAACAGTTTTGGAGAAATCGGGCGATTGGTATAAGGTGCGTTTGAATACAGGTTCTACCGGGTGGATTGCAGGCTGGCTTGTGACGGTAGCAGCAGCAGCCGCGCCTCCCCAACAGCCCGCGCCGACGCCGGCACCGCCTGCAACTCAAAGTGAAAAGATAGCTATTGTTACCGGCAGTGTTGTCAACGTGCGCAGTGGGCCGGGAACTTCATGCGGGATCAGCGGTCAAGCTTACCAGGGGGACAACCTGCCGGTTATAAGCCAATCCGGGGATTGGTACCGCGTTAAATTACCGGGCGGCGCCACCGGGTATATTGCCGGTTGGCTCCTTAGTGTCCGGGCGGCGCCACAGCCGCAACCGACACAACCGACACAACCGCAGCAACCGCAACAGCCCCAGCAGCCGGCCCCCGTGCAAACCGATAGGGGCGGCGATCCCAGGGGGGATAGTGGGAAAAATGATTCTCAATCGGGCAAGGCGCTTTCTTTAAAGATCAGCAATTCGGGCAGCAAGACCAACGCAGTCGTTGTAGCAGACAAGCCGTTTGACTACAGCTCGTTTTACCTGAGCGGTCCCGACCGCCTGGTCGTTGATTTAAAAGGAATTGCTATCGGTGATTTGCCGGCGGCTACGGCTGTTAATTCTAAAACAGTACGCCAGGTGAGGACGGGATATTTTCAAAAGAACCCTGATATCACCAGGCTGGTGTTCGATCTGTCCGGCGGCGTTCAATATGTGGCCTCGCTTTCTAACAACAATAAAACATTAACAGTCCAGACCTACATACCCGATATAGAGGGCTCCTATGCAGGTAAGATCATAGCTATTGACGCAGGACATGGTGGGCCCGAACCTGGAGCGGTAGGCAAGAATGGCACAAAGGAAAAAGACATCACCTTGGATGTGGCGAAAAGGGTGGCAAAGTTGCTGGAGTCCCGTGGGGCAAAGGTCATCATGACCCGTTCCGGTGACCAGGATGTGGGGCTTTACGAGAGAACAGACAAGGCAAATAAAGCCAAGGCCGGTATTTTTGTCAGCATTCATATTAATGCCCACACGGACCCGGCAATTGGCGGCACCAGCACTTACATCTACAGCGGCGCCAATGATCGCACCCAGGCTACCAGGATCGCGGAAAGCGACAGGTTGGCCCGGTATGTCCAGGCCGAACTGGTCAAAACCTTAGGATTAAGGGATATCGGAGTTAAAAGCGCCAACTTTGCGGTGCTGCGCACTGCCAATATGCCGGCGATACTGGCCGAACTGGCGTTTATTTCCAACAAGCCGGAAGAAAAATATATCAATACAGATGTTTTCAAAAACGGGGCGGCAGAAGCAATAGTGAAGGGTATCGGTCTATACCTTTCCGAAAGAAGGACGGCATGATTTGCTGACACCTTTAAAATAATGAAAGACCGCCAATAAAAGCGTCCGATCTCATTCCCGGCCTGTCTAAAGTATTGTATGCTTTATAAGGGTCGGGATTCTTTTTGCAATATAATGTGTGTGAACAATATGGCATTTTGCGAGTAAATTTTACGTTGTAAAAGAGGAACATTTGCCGAGTTAGGGAATATAACAGTATGTTGTTAATATGAGGCAGAGGTAAAGATTAAAGCCTGCGTGGAATTACGTGCCGGGGGAATAATAGGTGAAAGTAAATTTAAGATAGGTAGGAGTGTAAGTTTGTCCAAAGCCGGTATTACCACTACTGTGCCGGTGGAAGTAATTTTCGCTGCCGGGTGGGTCCCTGTAGATTTGAATAATGTCTTTATCACCGGTGAAAACCCCCGTGTTATGGTAGAGGAAGCTGAACTGGCCGGTTTCCCCCGGAACATCTGCGCCTGGATCAAGGGTATCTACAGCACCGTTATAAAAAACCGGGATATCCGCACAATCATAGCAGTGACACAGGGCGACTGCAGCAATACCCACGCTCTGATGGAAATACTGCAGATGGCCGGTGTGGAAGTGGTCCCTTTTGCTTTTCCTTATGACCGTGACCCTGACCTGCTGAGGTTACAGTTAGAAAAAATGATGTCTTCCTTCGGCGTTTCCTGGAAGACGGTACAGGAGGCCAAAGACCGCCTGGACCGGGTCAGGAGGAAGGTGTGGGAGCTGGACAGGCTGACCTGGGAGGAGGACCGCGTTGGCGGGTGGGAAAACCATCTCTACCAGATCAGCAGCAGTGACTTTAATGGTGAGCCGGAAAAGTTTGCTGTAGAAGTAGATGATCTGTTGGAGAAGGCACGGGCGGCGCCGCCCCGGGAAGGGGAACTGCGCCTGGGCTATATCGGAGTTCCGCCAATTGTGGCGGAACTGTACCCGTATTTGGAAGAGCGGGGGGCGCGGATAGTGTATAATGAGGTGCAGAGGCAGTTTACCATGCCCTTTATGACCCGCGACCTGGTAGAGCAGTACAGGCTGTATACCTACCCTTACGGGATTTTCTTTCGCCTGGAGGACATCTGCCGGGAGGTGGCCAGGAGGAAGCTGGACGGGATCATTCACTATGCCCAGAGCTTTTGCTACCGCCAAATTGAAGATATAATAGTGAGGAAAAAGCTCGACTTGCCGGTGCTGACCTTGGAGGGGGATATACCCAGTAAGCTGGATGCCCGCACCCGCATGCGCCTGGATGTTTTCCTTGATATGTTGAGGTGATCTCTTGTGTTTGCCGGCATTGACCTGGGAAGCCGCAGCGTGAAAATTGCGCTGATGGAAAAAGATCGCCCCCCGCGCCTGCAGAAGTACGACACGATGGAGTTTTACCGTGCGCACGGTAAAAAGGTCTCCGGTAAGTTTATGCTGGACGTCGCCGGCACGGGCCTGCCTGGTGCCGGCGCCGGTATCACGGCCACCGGGTACGGGCGGCATTCGGTAAAAGTAAGGGGCGCTAGAGTTATTCCCGAGATCAAGGCCCACATGTTAGGCGCCATACATCTCACTAGCCTGGCGGACTTTACCCTGCTGGACCTGGGGGGGCAGGATAGCAAGGTAGCCTTGGTGCGCGGGGGCCGCATGGTTGACTTCATGACCAACGACAAGTGCGCCGCGAGCACCGGACGCTACCTTGAAAACATGGCGGCAGCGTTAAATATTAGCTTGGTTGAACTCAGCCGGCACTACCGCTCCCCGGTAGAACTGGCCTCAACTTGCGCTATCTTTGGAGAGAGCGAGCTTATCGGCAAGGTGGTGGAAGGTTATTCAATCCCCGCCCTGGCGGCCGGCGTCAACCACAGCATTTTTAAACGTATCCTACCCATGTTAAACAGGCTAATCAGTAAAACCATTGTTTTTACAGGCGGGGTGGCGTATAGTGAAGCCCTTAGGCTGATCATCGCGGAAAAAACGGGCGCGCAGGTCGTTGTCCCGGAAAACCCGGAATACGCCGGCGCAATCGGTTGTTGTGTTGAAGCCATGCGTTAACTTCCGTAGGGTTATAAAATGTAAAAAGGAGATTGATCATGGAGCTTACTGTGCTGGGTTGCTGGGCGCCTTATCCCCGCGCCGGAGGCGCCTGCTCCGGGTATCTTATCCGCAGCGGCGGGCTAAACATATTGCTGGAGGCGGGGAACGGGGTTTTAAGCCGTTTGATGGGGTTCATTGATTTTCGCTCCCTGGACGCGGCTGTCATCAGTCACCTGCATCATGATCATTACCTGGACCTCTTTGCCCTGCGCCACGCCATTGAAGGCGCCAGGTTGGACGGTAGTCGCACGGATCCTTTGCAGCTTTTTATCCCGTGCGAGCCAAAGAGAGAATACGAGCTTTTAGCTGGGTATGACCGGGCTTTCGCGGTGTCTGCCGTTCAAAGCCTACCGGCGGAGCGTCTGCCTGGAGGCCTTTGGGTCCATAAGATGGAGCTGGGCAGGCTTACTTTCTACTTCGCGCCGACAAAGCACCCCATACCGGGGTTCTCTATTGCAGTGGAAGGGGAAGGTAAGCTGGTATTTTCCGGTGACACCGCCCGCACGGGTGCTCTTGTGGCGCTGGCTAAAGGCGCCGACCTTTTTCTATGTGAGTCGAGCGGCCAGGACAGCGATGCCGGTATCATGAAAGACATCCACCTCACTGCTGCCCAAGCGGGAGAAGTGGCCAGGGAAGCGGGAGTTAAAAGACTTTTGCTGACCCACTTCTGGCCTGAATATGATCCAGGTGTTTTATGTAGCCAGGCCCGAAAGACTTTTAGCGGTCCGGTGGAAGCGGCCAGGGAAGGGGAGTCGTACCGGGTTTAGATCCGCAGCGCATGGGTTTTCTTGTACAAACATTCACCGACATTTAAAAAGGAGCAGACAATGATTAGAGTTGACGGCAGGCGCCCGGGCCAGTTGCGTACGGTGCGTATTACCAGGAACTACATAAAACACGCCGAGGGTTCGGTGCTGATCGAGGTCGGGGATACCAAGGTGATCTGCAATGCTTCAGTGGAAGATAAACTGCCTATGTTTCTCAAAGGTGGGGGCAAAGGTTGGGTAACCGCCGAGTATGGTATGCTGCCCCGCGCTACCGGAGTCAGGACACCGAGGGAGGCGGCCAGAGGGAAGATCGGCGGGCGCACGTATGAAATCCAGCGCCTGATCGGCCGCTCGCTCCGGGCGGTGGTAGACCTAGTAGCGCTAGGCGAGCGCACTGTTTGGATTGATTGCGATGTGATCCAGGCCGACGGCGGCACACGCACGGCCTCCATTACCGGCGCTTTTGTGGCACTCGTTGACGCCTTAAACAAGCTAATGGAACAAGGTTTACTGAAGCATATGCCTATCACAGATTTTATCGCGGCCACCAGTGTAGGAAGGGTGCAGGGCGAGATCATACTTGACCTGTGCTATGAAGAAGATTTTGCCGCCGAGGTGGACATGAATGTAGTAATGACCGGCGCCGGCCGTTTAATTGAGGTGCAGGGCACGGGCGAGGAGGCGTCATTTACCCGGCAGGAAATGAACTGCATGATTGATCTAGCAGAGCAGGGGATCGGTAGCTTGATTGCCCGCCAGAAGGAAGCGCTTGGCAACATCGCGTTGAAAATCGGGGGGAGTTAATTTTGAAGCTAGTTTTGGCAACGAAAAACAAGGACAAAGTGAGGGAAATATCTGATTTTTTAGCGCCGCATGGTTATGAGGTAATGTCAATAGACGAATTTCCCGACATCGAAGAAATAGAAGAAAACGGAGAAACTTTCAGAGAAAATGCTGTTTATAAGGCAACACGGGCTTGTGAGTTAACCGGCGCCATGTCGCTGGCGGATGACTCCGGCTTGGAAGTGGATTACCTGGACGGCGCTCCCGGCATTTACTCGGCCCGTTTTGCCGGTGAGGAAAAGGATTACCATGCCAATAATGAAAAGCTGCTGAGTCTACTAGCGGGCGTGCCTGTGGAGCGCCGCGCCGCCCAATTCAAATGTGTAATGGCTGTCGCGGTGCCCGACGGTTGGGTTTACATTGCCGAGGGGGCCTGCGACGGGGTTATTGCCGAGGAACCCCGGGGTGAAGGCGGGTTTGGCTATGACCCGTTATTTTACCTTCCTAAATACGGCCAAACATTTGCCCAGCTGGATCCGGAAATCAAAAATGAAATCAGCCACCGCGCCCGGGCGCTCGCTGGTGTCCTGGATATTCTCTCGGATCTAAAGATAATGGAGGAAGACGACGAGGACGAGGAGTGACAGCACATGCGGGTGATTGTTTTTAGCGACAGCCACGGCCGGTTGGTACATGCCCGTAGAGTGCTTAAAAAGGCCGACAGGGTGGATTTTATGATCCATGCCGGCGATCTTTATCAAGACGGGCTCCAGCTAGCCGGTGAAGCCGGGCTGCCTGTAAAAGCCGTGTGCGGCAACTGTGATAATTCCACGGGGCCGCTAGAGGAATTGTTCGAACTGGCCGGGCGCCGGATCCTGCTGATCCACGGCCATACCGTAAATCACGGCGGCTGGTACGCAACTTTTCTGGATCGTGCTGGGGAGGGTGAGATCGATGCCGTTATTTTCGGCCACACCCATATAGCAGAGGCCGTCAAACAAGACGGGATTCTACTTTTTAACCCGGGAAGCATCGCCATTCCGAGGGATCAAGGCCGGCCAAGCTACGGCATCCTGGAAATTGACGGGGAAGGTATCAGGCCGTCTATCCACCGCGTATAATACAAAGAAAGATTTTGCCGATAAAATATTTTGACGCCGGGCGATTTTTTGGTTATAATAATAATTGCTTTAAAAAGCTCGTGTTGATTAAGCGGGTGTAGCTCAATGGTAGAGCACCGGCCTTCCAAGCCGGGTACGTGGGTTCGATTCCCATCACCCGCTCCATATTAGTCCCAGTAGCTCAGCTGGATAGAGCAACGGACTTCTAATCCGTAGGCCGGGGGTTCGAATCCCTCCTGGGACGCCA
>JALHFC010000215.1 GCA_022839445.1 Pelotomaculum sp. | reverse complement strand
CGCCTGGGAAAGGATTTCCTGGGCCTTCTGCGGGTTGCTGTCTCTAATGCAGATTCCTTTATAATAGAGCAGCCGGTGGTGGGAATTTAAATAATCGGCAGGCAGAGTTTTAATCCAGGAGTATAAAGCTTTATTGCGGCCGTTTTCCAGGAAACAGGGCTCTGCATAGGTAAGGATTAAATCTACGGCTTTAGACCAGTCAGCACAAATGGATAATTGCTCCAAAGCTTTATCTATATCGCCGTTTTTTTCAAGATGGACAGCGGCACGGCGCCGCAAAGATGTTATATATTCCGGGCTGCGTACATTTAGCGCTCTTTCTAGCAGAAAGTCCCCTATCAGATGATGAAAGTGCCAGATGGTGGTATCGCTTTCCACCTGGTTGAGGAGACCCAGGAGATGGAGTTCATTGATCTTTTCTTTGCTCCGGGTATCGCCCAACACCTCCTGGCATAAATTTGGCTCAAGATAAGGCAAAAGTGAGGAATCCAGGAGAAAATCCTGCAATTCCCGGGTAAGATAAGCCAATAATTCATGGCTCAAATAACTATATAAAGCCGCATTTTTTCCTTTTAAGGAGGATAGGTTTTTTTTCCAATCACCACCAAAACGTTTAAGGGAAAGACCCAGTAGCCGAACTCCGGCAGCCCATCCTCCGGTACAATGATGAATATAGGCGCTGTCTTGGGCGGAGAGTACTAAACCGTCAAGGGAGAGGAGTTCTCCTATTTCTTCCGGGGCAAAAAGCAGGTCCTGACTGCTGATTTCCAGCAGTTCTCCCTTTAGCAATTCCTGGTAGAGATTTAGATTGGGAGCCGTTCTGCTGACGATAATGATATGGGTGCGAACCGGGAGGCGCCGAATTAAATATTCCATGATCTTTGGCAGCAGCTGATTTTGGTCAATCAAGTGATAATCGTCCAGTACCAACACCAGTTCCTGGTCCTGGGGCAGTTCCTGGATTATAGATGAAACCGCGATTAAATAGTCCTGTTTTAAGTTCCTTAAACTGTTTAAAGTGCGAAGTGATTGAATGCCGTATTCCGGCTCGATTTTTTTAAAAGCATGGATTAAATGGTAAAGAAAAAAAGAAGGATCACTATTACATCTCTCCAGGCTCAACCAGGCCGTGGACGGCCATCCCTCTTCTTGCAACAGGGAAGCTACCCAGACGCTTTTTCCATATCCGGCCGGGGCGGTTATAGTAGTAACCCGGTGGGAAATTATGCTAAATCCCAATTCCCGAAGTTGCTTGCGTTTGATAGATTTTTTGATATGAGGCGGAGTTAACTGGCTATTAACCAGAGATACCATTGCCATGAGCATATCCTTCCTGTTAAGCAACCCTTGTACCTGCAACACTAATTAGGATGCAAGCTGCAGGGACAGCTCCTGTACCTGCCTTCTACGGTACCGGTATAAAAATATTGAGGAGGTAGGGCAGGGTACCCTACTTTTACACCTGCCTACCATTTATAAAAAAGGTAGTATGTATCAGAACTCCCATACCCCGCACTTTTTGTAATAATTCTCTTTGAATAAGCTTTTTCCTGCATTATTTTACAAATATTTTACATTGTGAATTTAAAATGAATTATGAATGTTATATTATCCCGCACTCGACATGACAAAGGCAAAGCGAATAGCAAAGAGGCACAATAAACCTTTTGATTTAAGCGTATTTTTCTTGAGAACCGGATAGTTTAATCCAACTGGCTATAGGGGGTGAGTCTTAAAAAGTGGACATAAAAAAAGGCCCCGGCGAAGGTACGTGAGAGTTGAAAAAACCAGGTGCCAAGAAAGGGAATTG
>JALHFC010000214.1 GCA_022839445.1 Pelotomaculum sp. | reverse complement strand
GGTTACTACCGCGGCCCAGCCCGACCGGGAGTACAGTGGAACGCTGCAGAGCGTTTCCCCCGGCGCGGTGGCGGCGAAAACCGCGGAGCGGGGCAGCCAGATCGAAGTGCCGGTGATTGTAAAAATAGACGGAGACACGGAGGGGTTGCGCCCCGGTTACACGGTTGACCTGACCATTACCGCGCTGGACAGGGACAGTGCTCTGGTAGTACCGTATGAATCAGTTGTGGAAAAAGAAGGTATTAAAAAGGTATTTGTGGTAGAAAACCAGGTGGCAAGATATAGAGAGGTTACTACCGGGGTTGATACCGCATTGCTTACAGAAATATTATCAGGGCTGTCAGAAGGTGAAACAGTTGTTGTAGACCCCGGGGAAAAACTGCAGGACGGCAGCAGGGTGATGGAAGTGACAAGCCTGCCTCCCAAAGGGGGGGCAAACGCGACATGATCAAGGTAGAAAACCTCGGTAAGGTATACCAGCCGGGCGCGCACCCGGTGGTTGCCCTGGCTGATGTTAATATGACCGTTCGGCCGGGAGAGTTTTTGGCAGTGATGGGTCCTTCCGGGTCGGGCAAATCCACCCTCATGAATCTGCTGGGCTGCCTGGATACCCCGACGTCGGGTACATACCGTCTGGATGGCATGGAAGTCAGCGGTATAAGTGACACGGAACTGGCGTGCATCCGCAACCGCAAGATCGGCTTTGTCTTTCAGACCTTTAACCTGCTGCCCCGCATGAGCGCCATGCGCAACGTTGAACTGCCCATGATCTACGCCGGGGTAGCTCCCCGCGAAAGAGTGAGGCGGGCCGCGGAAGCGCTGGAAAAAGTAGGCCTGGCGGAGAGGATGCGCCACAAGCCGAGTGAACTTTCCGGCGGCCAGGTCCAGAGGGTGGCCATCGCCCGGGCACTGGTAAACAACCCTGCTATTATCCTGGCGGACGAGCCCACGGGAAACTTGGACACCCGCTCGGGGCAGGAGATCATGGCCATTTTCCAGGAACTGAACCGTGGCGGGGCCACCATTGTCCTGGTCACACATGAGCGGGAGATTGCCCTGCACACCTCCAGGATCGTCCTCTTCCGGGACGGGCGCCTGGTGAGCGACGAACCCGTGGCTGACCCGTTTGACGCTAGGGAACACGTAAGCGCGGTCACACCGGCAGGACAAGCCGGCAGTTGCGCCGAAAGCAGGGAGGCCATGCAATGAACCTGCTGGAGAGCATCAGAGTAGCCCTGGAAGGCATCATGGTCAGCAAGCTGCGTTCGTTTTTGACCACCCTGGGCATCGTGATTGGCATTGCCGCCGTGATTGCGGTGGTGGCCATCGGCCAGGGCGGCAGGGCGGTATTGATGTCCGAGATGGAGAAGATTGGCACCAATATATTCGCCATTTATATAGACTGGCGCAGTGAAAAGCAGATCACCGGGCGGGAGTTTGACTTGAGTGATGTGGCGATGATCAAGGATAAGACGCCCGGTGTTACCCGCCTTTCTCCCCGCAACCAAGTCATGGGTGACATTAGGGGACCGAAAGATAAAAAATATGCCCAGATCACAGGGGTGACGTCCGACTATCCATATATCCGGAATTTTGACATGAAGCAAGGCCGTTTCTTTACGGAGGAGGACGACTCGGGCAAGCGCCGGGTGGCTGTGATCGACGAGGATTTGGCTGGGCAGGTTTTCGGCAGGGCGGAAGCGCTGGGAAGTAAAATCACTCTCGGCAATACGCCTTTCCTGGTGGTGGGTGTGGTTGCAAAGGAAGAATCAGCCCTGGGGTTCAGTGAAAATCCCAGTGTATATATCCCGATCCAGGTTTGG
>JALHFC010000213.1:5324-5713 GCA_022839445.1 Pelotomaculum sp. | reverse complement strand
GCGACAGGGCAGGTTGCCTACCGGTCAGGCGGTGATCACCGGCGGGGGACGCCTCCGGGCGCGTTATGTGATCCACACGGTCGGCCCGGTCTGGTCGGGCGGGAACCGGGGCGAGGACGACCTGCTGCGCAACGCCTACCATAACAGCCTGGCCCTGGCCCTGGAGCGGGGCATCCGTACCATTTCCTTCCCCTCGATCAGCACCGGCATCTATAGTTTCCCGGTGGAGCGGGCGGCGCGGATTGCCCTGCGGACGGTGCGCGACTTGCTCGCATCTCAACCCGGCATGGAAGAAGTACGTTTCGTCCTCTTCAGCAACCCCGTACTAGAAGAATTCAAATCAGCCTGGCAAGAAATCAACTGACACAAGGGGACACAAGGGGACGGTT
>JALHFC010000213.1:3500-5297 GCA_022839445.1 Pelotomaculum sp. | reverse complement strand
AAATCAGTTGACTTATTACCCAAACAATGTTTTAATATTACTAGCTCAATATATTGTCCAGGTTCCCCGGCAACGCCGGGGTGAAAAGGGAACCGGGTGCAAATCCCGGACGGTCTGGCCACTGTAAGTGGGGAGCGACTCCCTGGTGCCACTGGGTATAAAAGCCCGGGAAGGCGGGAGATGCGCTGTGAACCACAAGTCAGGAGACCTGCCTTGACAAGGGTAGAGCCGCCTTCCGCAGAAAGGCAAGGGCTTAGAATTATGTTTTCCAAGGGTTTAATGCCCTTGAAAAACCTGGCTTCAAAGCGGAGGAAGCTAGGTTTTTTGTTTTATCTCCTTCTTCCTTTTCATTTTTTTACCCGTTCCTTAAAAAGGACGGGTTTCTTTTTTATATTAAGAAAGGTGCGTCCCGTTCCTTATTGAAATAAGGGCTGGTTTTGTTTAAAATAAGGTTATCCCTAGAATAAGGAGCGTAAACATTATGACATTCATTTGCGACACCTGCGGTAACGAAGTAACAATAGAAGAGGGAACACTTTCCTGGGTGGACGATGGAAACTCCCTGCGCGATTTCAAAATAACCCACAAAGACGACCAGGACCACCATGACTGCGAACCAAACCATGTGGTATATATCCACCTGCGAATGGCAACCGGTCTGGTAGGTTATATGAAACTGTCGGAGATTATGGCTGATTACTGGGGGAAAGGATACACCCTTGATGACGTTAACGGACTAAAAAGAGTCCTAAACCTAATTGGCGTTTGTATCTGGAAAAAATCAAAAAACCCGGCCTCTTAAAACTTGGTTAGAATCATGGGGACGTTCCTAATGATTCCATTGCAATTCAAGAATTGCGCGGCATAATCTAGCGTGAAAATGGGGTTAAAACTCCGCAAAGTGCCATTTTCCTGTCAAAGGGGTGGGAAGGATGAACATCATTATCTTTGGTGGCACGGGTTTTATTGGAAGAAGCCTAACCGAAGTATTTTTAGAAAAAGGATACCGGGTATGCGTTGTAACTAGAAATTATCGAAAGGCCGCCAAATTAGGGAACGATGTACATCTAATTGAATGGGATAATCAAAAGCCGTTGTCCCTGGTTGGCGAGCAATTAAAAAATGTTGACGTGGTCGTCAACCTAGCAGGCGAGTCTATTGGGAACCGCCGGTGGTCCAATTCAGTTAAGCAAGAGATTTTGGCTAGTAGAATTAGGACCACCCGGGCAATTGTCACCGGTATAAAAGAACGTATATTTCAACCGGAAGTCCTTATTAACGCTTCTGCAACCGGTTATTACGGCCCCCGTGGGGATGATGAGATAACAGAAGGTGGTAAACCCGGGCAAGATTTCCTGGCACAAGTTTGCCGGGAATGGGAAGGAGAAGCAGGCAAGGCCGAAAGCAAACAAACCAGGGTGGCAATGATCCGGACCAGCGTGGTTTTAGGAAGCGAAGGGGCTCTTACTAGAATGGTAACACCCTTTAAGTTTTTTTTAGGCGGGCCTTTGGGCACGGGAAAACAATGGCTTTCATGGATACACATCCGGGATCTTGTACGCCTTATTAACTTCGTTATCGAACACCGGGAATTAAGCGGTCCCATCAACGCTACCGCCCCGGAGCCTGTCAGAATGAAAAATTTTTGCAACGTATTGGGAGGCGTACTTAACAGGCCCTCGTGGTTCCCGGTTCCTGAATTTGCATTAAGAGCCGCTTTGGGACAAATGTCTGAAATGTTATTAAACAGCCAGCGGGTCATACCAAAAAAGGCTATTGACGCCGGTTTCGAGTTCC
>JALHFC010000213.1:0-3462 GCA_022839445.1 Pelotomaculum sp. | reverse complement strand
TTGAAAAAAGAACCGAAGTGACGAGAAAGAATCAGGGGACGTTCCTAATGTTTCATACATAGATTAAGGAATTACTTGGTTCGACCTGCAATTCCCATCCCCATGATTCCGAAGCAAGGCAAAAGTGGACAAAAAGGACCGTCTCTAATTGTCCCACGGGGCGCCTTGGCGCTTACCCCAGCGGACTCTCATCAGTTAGGTAGCGCGCGCTCAAGTGGGCACGCTAACAAGGACCCCGTCCCCTTGTCAACTTCAAGGTGGATCAGGCTAAAGTCTTCTAGAGTTTCATCTAAGGCTGCGAGGATGTGGTCGTGGCAGGTGAGTAGGATTATTTGCCTGTCCCGCCCGAACTCGCCCAGCACTTGGACGGCGCCATTTAGCCTGTCCGGATCGAAATCCACCAGGATGTCGTCCAGTAATACCGGCAGCCCGGTCCCTTGAAACTGGCGGGCCAGGGCCAGGCGCACGGCAAGGTAGAGCTGTGACGCGGCGCCCCGGCTGAGGTTGCCGGCGACCACCCTGGTCCTGTCCGGTGTCTCCACCTCAAGCGCGTCAGCCCGCCCCACCGGCGCGATTACCTTTTCATATACACCGGATGTCATCGGGCCTATATAGCAGGACGCCTGCCGCAATACCGCCGGCTGGCGCCGGCGCTCGTGGCGTTCTTTAGCCATGTTCAGCAGACCCAGGCACAAGGCGCGGACCTGCCACTCCCTGGCTTTGCGCTGAAGCCCGGCCAGTTTCATTTCTTTTTCCTGCAGCATAACGGCCAATTCTTCTCCGCTTTCCATGGTGCGCATCTGGGCGGTCAAAGCAGCCGGCTCCTCTTCGTCCTCTACTTTTCCAGTTTCCGCTAGGTCCTTTTTTAGATCTTCGAGCGCTCTTTGTGAGCCGGCGATTATGTTGAGATCCCTTTCACAAGCCCGGATCTCGTCCTTTATTTTTTTTCTTTCCCCAAATATCACCGCCCTGCGGTGAAACTCCCCTGGTTCCTCTGCGCCGCCTTCGGCCAGCAGCCTTTTTATTTCCTTGTTCAAATCATTTATAGCTGTTTCCCAGACCTGCTTTTGCCCGCGCTTTTCCTGCAGCTCTGCTTCCAGCTGTTTTTTCTCACCGGCAAGTTTGACCGCCCTCTCTAGCGCTTCAGTTAGGGTGATCACTGCACTACAAGCGGTTTCCCCCTGGGGCGGGACAAGGTACCTGTCCCCCTGTCCCGTGGCAGGGGAGCGGCCGAGGGCGGCCAGCAAGGCGTTAAGCCCGGTTGTAAAAACTTCCCCCTGACGGCGTGTTTCTTTTTCGCGGCCGGCAGCCTTAAGCCAGGCATCGCGACACCGCCGGGCCTCCTCTACCGCGTCAAAACAGGATAGTGCAGCGGCAGGTAAAAGGTCCGGTGGCAGGCCGCGCAGTTCCAACCAGGCGCGCCATTCTTTCCTTAGCCGGCTAACGGCGGCTTCCGCCCTGTCCAGGTCTGCCTGACAGCCTGACAGGGAACCGTACTCCCTATTTAAAGCTTCCTTTGCTTTAATAACTGCCCTTTCAAGGTCTTCGGCACGGGCCAGCGCACGCCTTTCTTCCTCCAGCGCCCGCCTAGCGGCAGGGATATCCTCTTCCGTAAAATCCGGTCTGCCAAGGGCGGTTAAAGCCGCCTTTTTTATTTCCCCGGTTAAAGCCGCCTCCTTACCTGAAAGCTGTTCTAACTCAACGGCAGCTTCCCCGATCCGCTGTTTTAACCCACCCATAATTTCCTCCAGCCCCCGGCGCCGCTCCTTGTCGGCCTTGCCCGCGCGCCGTCCTGCCAGTAGCGCTGCTGCCAGGACAGCGCAACCGGTGACAAGGGCGGCAGCGCCTTGGGCTACTCCGGCAAAGAACGCCGCTACTGTAAAAGCAGCCACGGCCAGGACCAAAGCTACAGTAAGCCACCAGGGAAAAAGGCGCACCGGCGCATTGCCGGATTCTTTCCCGGTATCCGCTAAATTTCTTTTCAATTCACTCAACTTGTCCTGCAATTGTTCCAAGCGGCTTTTAAACGCTGCCAAACGCCTTGAACCCGCATCAAGAAAGTCCAGGGCTCTTTCCCTTTCGGCCAGGGGATAACCGGTCGGCGGGAGCGGCGCTTGATGCTCCGCCAGTTCCCGTTCAAGGCTGCACAAGTCACTCTCCTTTTCACCGGCTCTTTTTTCCGCGCCGGTCACTGCCGCCTGCAACTCCTGCAGGCGCGCTTCGCACCTGGTAAACTTTAAATTATATTCCTGCGCCGCTTCCCTGGCAGGCAAGGAAGTGTCAAACGCCTCAACGAGCGCGTCATCAAAACTACCGCCCAGCTTTTGCAATTGTTTTTCATATTCCACCCGTGCGCCCCGGGTTTCCCCGGACAGTTCCGGCAGGCGGCGCAACCTTTCCAGGTGAAGAAGCCGCTCGCCGTCCAAGGCTTTTATCTCCGGTGAGCGCTCGAGCAAGGTTGTGTCCACCGCTATCAGGTTCAAACGCCCCTCCAGCCCGGACAACTTGGGCGCCATTTCCTTCAAGTCAGCTTCAAGCTCATTCCGCCTGTCCTCCAGTGCCTGTAGCCGTTCCAGTCCTGACACTGGAAAAGAATCCAGCCGGCGCCGGCGCTGTTCCATCCCTTTCTTGCGCTCCTCCAGGGAAGCCCTCCGCTCCCTTAAGGCCGCCACCTCACGCCGCATCTCCCCGTAGCGCTCCGGTCCTTTACCAAGCCGGCGCACGGTTGCCTCCGTTTCCTCCAACTCCCTTAACAGCCGGTTTACTTCCGGCTTAGATCCGCCCGGCTTAAATAATTCGCTGAGTTCCTTCTGCAGCCTACTGAGCCCGGCAGCCAACCTGCCCGCCCTAATTCCGGCGCCTGCCCCGTAAACGTAAGCTCCGACTTCGCCGGACCGCAATTCTTCCAAACGGCGCAGGTCATCCATACCAAGGGCAAAAACGTTGCGGAAAACCAGCGGTGATACATTAGAAAGGATTTTACTTTTTAATAGAGAATCATCTCCCACCGTCCCGTCAGGCAGGATTACAGACGCTTTGAACTTGCTAGATCCTTCTTGCTTAAATAGAGGTTGTTAAGAATCCCAAACCCGTCTACCTTTACCTCGGAGAGCCGCACTAATCATCACCTTCCCAAAGCAAATCCACTGCCATGTTCCCCGCCATTTCAAGCAAAGCGTTAAACTCCTTCTCACCGGGCGTCACCGGGTATCTTGCTGCCCGGGGATGCCGGATTAGAGTGTCGAGGGAGCTCAGCAACTCTGCCCTCAGTTGCCGGTCATCCAGCGCCTTATCTGCCAGGCTTAGTAAATCCCCCAACAAAGAGCCGGACCTGGCCAATTCGCCCCTGTCCACACTAGCGCCCGTGCCGGTCCGGATGGATTCCAGGAACACTTTGCCTTCCCCTTCCGCAGTAAAGCGACTCCTTAGTGCCTGCGCCAAAGTTTCGGCATAAGAAGGGCG
>JALHFC010000212.1 GCA_022839445.1 Pelotomaculum sp. | reverse complement strand
AGCTTCATCAACGTTTCATCCACATAGGTATGCCAGTCGCTGACATAAACCAGAACGGACGCGTAAGGGCGGCCGTATACCGAAGGCACGCGGTCCAGGTTATACCCGACGGCCGGATCACCCGTTACCGAAGCTCCCAGCAATGTTCCCTGGACAGGCTCGTGCTTGGCCAATGCCCTGACCGGGGAGCCGGTAGCGGCCTCCTCCACGAACACTTTCATCTCCGGCCGGATTTCTTTGGCCCGGTGGGTATCTACCCAGGTCCAGTCGGCATGGCCGGGCAGCTTGTTCCAAATTTCGATTTCTTGATCATAATATTTCACCGCTTCTTCGTAACGGCCCAGTTTGTCCAAAGCCCGCCCCATTTTCTGGGCGCAAAACCCGGCAGCTTCATCTTCCCCGATGGCGAGCATCGCTCCCACCAGCGGTTCCCACAGCTTCATGGCGCCTTCCAAGTCACCGGCCTGCTCCAGCGACTCAGCCTGGTTGTATAATCCCCACTCATTGGCTGCCATAGCTGTATTGATTCCGGCAGCGGAAAACAATAAAAACATAGCCAAGAGAAGCGTCTTTACCAGTCGCACCTAAAAACCCCCTATAGATTGAAATAAGGTCTATTTCTACAAAAAGGTGGGTTTCTCCTGCAATTGGTTGGGCAAAATTTAGGAGTTGCACTTCGCCCCTGTGCAATGCATTCTAATCATTATGTCAGGGGTAGCTTAGTTTGGCGCTCATGGTGGCTCAATTGCGAAATATTACCCAACACCGTTTATAGCGGTTTTTTTTCGGGTAAGCCGGGCGATACGCCAGGGTCACCCCGGCTACCTGGTTGTTTGGGTTAGGTTGGTAGGAACTGGTGGGGCAAGAAACCTGTCCCCTTGTCCTTACCGGCAAATACGGCCAGGTGAACGACTTTGTTGCCCAAAACTAGGCACGAGCCCGCCAGGTTTATGTCGCTAAACCGCAGGTCCTCCCCAAGCCCTGCTGAAGGATAGGACGATACCTTAGCCGCTAACAGCCTGTCCAACAGCTCTTGCAAAGCACCCTTACCGACCTTTTTCTTTTCCCGCCCGGTTACTTCCAAAGCGTCCAGGGCATAGCTTTCCACTAGCTTCTGATAGAGCTTCTGCAAACTTGCCGGGTTGTCAAGCGCGTCCAGGCAAGCGAACTTTCCGTTGATAAATACTGCTACTCCCACCTGGCTTACCCCGTGTTGGAAGACCCCGCAATACTTTCCCAGTGTTTCCTCATAGCTTTTATAGATATCATTGACTGCGTAAGTTGACGATTCTACCCGCATCTCCCTCTGCTTCCTTTCCACCTCATCCCAAATTGCAAACTGATCCGCGTTAAAAGCTCCGGAAAACATGAGGCATTCTGTAACATGGGCATTTTTCAAGGCACGCATTTTACTGTAGGAAAAGCGCCGGCTGATTGTAAAACACGCCGTGTTGTATCGCCAGCGGCATTCTTCCACGCAACTTACTAAAACCTTAAGCTTGGCTCTCGGCCCTACTAGAATGCTAGCGTTTATCACCCGGTTTTGCTTGGCGCCCAAGAGAATATCTCCGTCCAGAAACAGCACCGGCTGCTCGCTTTTGTTGTGCACCAGCACTTCGTTTATGCTCCCCTCAAAGCAAACTTCCTTTATCTCCAGCATCCCCTGTTCCAATGCTTCACCCGGCAGAAGGTAGGCAGGTTTTATATACTTGTCCACCAGCAGTGGAAAAATGGCCATGTTCTCATACTCCCGCATTTGACCTACCCGTAGTTTTTTTAAAAATCCGGTCAGTGCTGTCACAACCACCATCTCCTTCTTTCTT
>JALHFC010000031.1:927-10392 GCA_022839445.1 Pelotomaculum sp. | reverse complement strand
AGGTGCAAAGTCAACATTTTGCCCATTATCAAACCTTTTCAGGTTAGTGGTAAAGAAATAGAAGTCATCGGCATCCCCTGGCACTGGGGCTACCAAGGATTGGCGCCTGGCAGCACTGCAAACGACATAACACCCAGTGTCGGTGACGCCAACACGATGATACCCGAATCCAAAGCCTTCTTGTGCAATGTTAGGAAGGCGTAGGGGACAAGCCAAGTCTTAACACCTTAATTCCAACTAGAAATCGGAGGTGTAACAATGTCGAAAGGTGTTTTGGTAGACATCACCAGGTGTATCGGCTGCCGGAGCTGTATGGTAGCCTGTAAATCATGGAACGATCTACCAGCCAAAAAAACAACCTTCAGCAATACCTGGGACAGCCCGGGCAAAATAAATTCAGATAACTGGACTGTTGTAAATTATTATATTTCTGAACAAGATGGCCAGACAAGTTGGCGTTTCGTTAAAAAACAGTGCATGCACTGCAACGAGCCTGCCTGCGAGTCGGCCTGTTTTACACACGCATTTGTTAAAACCAAAGAAGGAGCAGTTATATACAAGCCGACAGAGGTCGATAAGGACTACTGCGTGGGCTGCCGCTACTGCATGATCGCCTGCCCTTTCGGTGTCCCTTCTTTTCAATGGGAGAAATCTTTTCCATATGTCCAGAAGTGCCGCTTCTGCTATGATCGCATGAAAGATGACTTGAAGCCGGCCTGTGTAACGGCATGTCCAACGGGCACTCTTTTTTACGGCGACAAGGAAGAAATCCTGGCTGAAGCGTGGGACAGGGTAGACAAGGACCCCAGGTATATTAAACATGTCTATGGTGAAAAAGAATACGGTGGCACATCCTGGGTATATATCTCGGATGTTCCTTTTGAGCAAATCGGCTTTAGGACGGAAGCTTACGGCAAGCCGGTCACCAACAGGTCCATCCCTTCTTTGACCTGGGATGTGCTGAAGTGGACCCCGGTCATCTTCTTTGGGTGGGGCGCTATCCTGACAGCAATGCGCGCCTACACCAAGAGGCGCGCCCAAGTGCACGACGAGTCAGAACTATATGCACCGGTTGATCCCAAAGAATAAATATTTTATAAGTTGGAGGTGAAACTAATGCAAATAGGGAGAAACTGGAGTTTTAGAATCACTCCCTTTAGAATATTGCTAATAATTCTTGTGCTTGGCGCAGCTGCGGCTGCCCTATACCGTTTTGTTTATGGCCTGGGGGCGGTAACCAACTTGAGTGACGAGTGGCCCTGGGGCCTTTGGATCGGCTTTGACCTGCTCTGCGGTATCGCCCTGGCGGGCGGCGGGTTCAGCACAGCGCTAATCGTGCATGTCCTGCACAAGGAAGAGTACCTCCCCATAGCTAGGGCGGCTCTCTTGACTTCCATGCTTGGCTATATCATTGCCCTAGTCAGCCTTTTCCTGGATATCGGTAGATGGTACAACTTCTGGCGCCCCTTCTTTTTCTGGGGATATCACTCCGTGTTGTTTGAAGTATTCTGGTGCATTGCGCTGTACACCACTATACAGGTTATAGAATTCGGGGAAATCTTTTTCGAAAAGATAAAGTTCCCAGCTTTGCAAAGGTTACTTCATAAGATGCTACCGGCTCTACTTATACTTGGCATTGTTTTACCGTCATTGCACCAATCATCGCTGGGTTCCCTTTATATCGTCGCTATTGACAGGCTGTACCCGCTGTGGTGGTCAATGATTATTCCATTTTTCTTTGTCTGGTCCGCCTTTTTCCTAGGGCCGGCTATGGTCACCATTGAAGGGACACTGGCGGCAAGGGCCTATGGACGCGATCCCGAGTTGCCTGTATTTGCGAGCCTGACGAAAGTGACCCTATGGATGTTGATTGTTTACTTTATCGTAAAAGTTGCAGATCTACTTTATCGTGGCGTCTTTTCCATGGCGTTCAACGGTTCCTTTGAAAGCAACATGTTCTTAATCGAAATGATTGTATTTGTATTGCTTCCAATCATCATGTACGCTATCCCTTCCGTCCGCAACAAGCTGGGCGGTGTTCTCACAGCCTCTATTCTAGTGGTCATAGGGGTTATCTTCAACCGCATGAACGTGGTCTTCACCGGGATGGCCAAAGCCATGGGCGGCAGCTACTTCCCCAGTGTCTGGGAATGGCTCATTACCGCCGGTATGTGGAGCGCTCTCGTTTTAGTTTACTGCTTCATTACGGAAAACTTCCCGATTATGTTTAAAGAAGAACATGGGCATGGGCATGGGAGCGGCGCATCCGTAGGATCAGGTTTTCACGCCTAAAGAAGCAATTTTATTCCGTTGATAAAACCAGGGGGTAACAACATTTCCCCCTGGTTTTTTTAAAAAAAGACAAATGGGAACGATCCTTTTTTGTTCCACTTGTACTGGTCCGTGGAAGTAGTTATGCAGTCCAGAATTTTTTGCGTAAACACCGGCAACAACTTGTGTTGCAATGTTATACATTTACAATAAAAATGAGAGGGAACGTACTGTTCCCCCTCATTTTTAATATTCCTTTACTGCTTTCCCTTAATGATATCAGAAACTTGCTTGACCTCTTCTTTAACTTCGTTTTTTATTTCCTTAATTTCTTTGTTCACACCATGGAACTCTTCGAAATTGTTAATCGATGCCCTTCGAAACTCGTTAATTGCTTTCCCTAATGTTTTCCCCATTTCCGGCAGCTTTTTAGGACCAAAGACAACCATGGCAATCACTAAAATCAGTATTAACTCAGACATTCCAAGGTTGGGAAACATCAACAACCCCCTCCCCCATGTATAATCAACGCCGGTAGCCGGTCAAATATCTTCTTTCTGTTAAATTTCGGGGTTTTTATAAATATTCCTGCATTCTTCCTAGGATATTTATAATTCCGGCCGATCCAGGGTAAACCTCCCTAGCCTGCCTTCACGGAATTCTTTTAAAACCACCTGAGCCGATTGAAAAGTATCAATGACCCCGCCCGATCTAACAAAACCTCTTTTCATACCGATTGCCTCCAGCATTTCTAACGGATCTGCCGGCAGGTCCTCAAGTTTATACCGTTTTTGAATGGCTGCAGGGTAGTATTCGGTAAGCCATTTCATAAGCTTACCGGCGACGGCAATCAGATCAAATACTTCCTCCCTGATGGCGCCGGTTGCTGCCAGGCGGAAAGCTACCTCCTGATCATCAAGTTTTGGCCACAATATACCGGGCATATCCATCAGGTCAATGTTGCCCGCCACCCGGATCCATTGCGGGCCACGTGTGATTCCCGGCCTGTCCTCCACCCTGGCTGCCCGCCTGCCGGCAAGCTTGTTTATAAATAAAGACTTTCCAACATTCGGGATACCTACAACCATACAGCGGGGCGACCTGGAACGCCCCCCGAAGGATGGCCGGGACTCTACCTTCCCTTCCACCGCCAGGCGCCGGACATGACCTGGGACCCCTTTTAAACCCCTGCCGCTTAACGAATTAACCGCTACAGCATGATAACCTTCTATAGAAAAATACTTTTCCCACTGTCCTGTCAACAATGGATCAGCTAGATCCGATTTGTTCAACACTACCAGGCGGGGCTTTTGCCCGGTGAGACCACCAATCTCCTGGTTACGGCTGCTGGCAGGAATTCTGGCATCAAGAATTTCGATGACCACATCCACCAGCTTGAGGTTTTCTTTAACCAACCGCCTCGCCTTGGCCATATGGCCGGGATACCATTGAATATTCACAGGCGACAATTTAACGGACCGCGCCGATACGCCCGGGCGGCCAGTATAGGACTAACGCCTTGCCTACGATCAAGTTTTCAGGTAACAAGCCCCAAACCCGGCTATCATCAGAGTTGTTGCGGTTGTCCCCCATCATAAAATAATAGCCCGCAGGCACCTCTACAGGCCCAAAGTCGGAAAACCGCAACCCCGGCGGCAGGTAGTCCTCTGCAACCGGCTGGCCGTTTATGTACAACCGACTGCTTTTTACAGCCATGGTCTCACCGCCCACAGCTATAACCCTTTTTACAAAGTTCCTTTTGGTATCCCTCGGGTATTTAAAAACAATGATATCTCCTCTTTTGGTCTCCTGGAAGTAATAATTTAACTTGCTCACAATAATGCGGTCGTTTTCTTGTAACGTGGGCTCCATCGAGCCGGACGGTATATAAAACGGCTCAAAGATAAAATACCTGATCACCACGGCCAGGAGTACCGCAATGGCAACAGATTCAATAATCTCTACAAATACCGGGCGTTTTTTTTTCGCGCCCACACCTTTTCCCGGATCCTGATCCATAATTCACGCCTCCTTAGAGGAAAGGAACATGTCTTCCCGGCCAGCTATTTTTATAAAAAAAGGGGACTGACAAACCCAGCCCCTTTTAGTCTACCGCTTATCTCGAATGCGAGCGGCTTTTCCACGCAGCCCGCGCAGGTAATACAGCTTTGCCCGGCGCACCCGGCCCCTTCTCATAACTTGAATGCGGTCAATCTTCGGGGAATGCAGGGGGAAAGTCCTTTCTACTCCCACACCGTAGGAAACCCTTCTTACTGTAAAGGTCTCACCGATACCGCCGCCCCTCCGCCTGATAACCACACCTTCAAATACCTGTATTCTTTCCCGGCTTCCTTCTACAACTTTGACGTGTACCCTGACAGTATCGCCGGGGTTAAATATAACGATATCTTTCTTTAGCTGCTCCTGTTCAAGCGATTGGATGAGGTTCATTTGAGGCTCCCTCCTTCCTTATGTACGTATGCTCAACAAAAATTATTATAGCATAAACGACTAACGGCAGCAAGAATTTTCCCTTAATTGCAGCGGAAAACCTCAATGTCATCTACGTTATCAACGCAAATCCAGCTGCTGCAGGTCGGTCATTACTCCCTTTAGGATTTGTTTATCCTCTCCGGTTAATTCTACATTCACCAGCAAGTCAGGTCGCCTCCCAAGGGTGCGAAGCAATGACTGCCGCCTGCGCCATTTCCTGATTTCCTCATGATGACCACTTAAAAGCACGTCCGGCACAGCCTGTCCCTGGTATTCCCTGGGTCTGGTATACTGGGGATACTCCAGCAATCCCGCCTGGAAGGAATCTTCTTTAGCAGAAGAAGCCTCCCCCAGCACACCCGGAACGAGCCGCGCTACTGCGTCCGCCACCACCATCGCCGGCAACTCGCCACCGGTAAGGACATAATCCCCGATTGATATTTCATCCGTGACCATATCCTCGCGAAAACGCTCGTCTATTCCCTCATAGTGACCGCAAACTAGGATCAAATTATCCCTGCGAGCCATGTCAAGGGCCATGGCCTGGTTAAACGGTCTGCCCTGGGGGGACATCAGCGCTACCCGCCGGTTTGCATGCCCTGTTAAACGGGTAGCATGTAAAACGGCGCTATACAGAGCTTCCGGACCCATCACCATACCGGCGCCACCCCCATAAGGCGTATCGTCGACTGTATGGTGCTTGTTGGTTGAAAAGTCCCTGATGTTAATTAGATTAATCTCTATCAGCCCACGCTCCTGCGCCCTTTTCATGATGCTTGTTGAAAAAGGCCCGGCAAACATCTCCGGGAAAAGTGTCAGTATATCAATCCTCATGCATCTACCAGCCCTTTTGGCAGTTCAACTACCATCCGCCGGCTGTCAAGGTCTATCTCCCTTACTACTTGCTTTAAAGCCGGGATCAAAAGGGGCTTGCCCCCGGTCTCCACAACATAGACATCATTGGCGCCGGTATGCAGCACATCGGTAATCTTACCCAGCAAATCACCGCCTGCATCGTATACCTGGAGACCAACAATGTCGAAGATGTAATAGCTGTCCTCAGGCAGGGCGACAAGTTCCCCGCGGGGAACTTCGAGAATCCCGCCCTTTAAAGCTTCCGCGTCTTTCATATCCGTTATTTCTTTAAATTCTATGATAACATAGTTTTTATAAAGCGCCGCTTCTCCGATACTCAACTGCTGTCTGGCGCCTTTTATTGAAACCCATACCCGGCTAGTATCTTTAAAGCGCTCCGGGTAGTCGGTCAAAGGAAAAACGCGTACCGCCCCACGGCGGCCTTGAGTATTCACTATTTTCCCGATTGCAATAAATTCCTCAGTCATCGCCATGCTCGCCTCCGGTGCCGCCGTGTCTAATAGCAGCTACAACACCATCTTGAAGCACAATCTCCACGTCCATTATATCCCGCCACTTATCTCCCACTTTAAGTTCAACGGGGCTTTCCATTCTGCCGTAAACTACCTCAGCGCCGATGTTGAGTTGGGCAATACCTTTTATTTGTTCAATCAGTTTCCGTCGGCTCTCCACCCTCCGCCGGCGCTCCTGTTCCAGGCTTTGCCCTGTAGAGGGATCACCCTTGGGATCTTTTATTCGCTTCGCCTGAAAATCCAGGCGCTGCAGTTCTAGCTCAACCTGCCGGATGGCCTCTTGAAGTTCAGCCGACGCGAAATTTTTATAATCCTGCGTCACCTTCACCTTAATCAGTACCGGCCGGATCAGGGTCAAACTTTCCATAAATTTTGTTCTCCTACATGATTTGCAACATGCCCCGGACTAAACAATCTCAACAATTACTCTTTTCTTCTGCCTGGCCGCCGCCGCTTTAACTACCGACCGGATAGCCTTAGCAATACGGCCCTGCCTGCCAATCACTTTACCCATATCTTCCGGCGCCACCCTTAATTCGATCAGGGTTGATCTTTCTTTTTCTATTAAATCAACAGTAACTTTATCCGGCTGGTCAACAAGAGCCTTGGCCAGTAATTCCACAAGATCTTTCATCGATCATAGCCTCCTGCAACGGTCGTCAGACGCCTGCCCGGTGTTGTAACCGGCATCCTAACTGTAAATGATAACATCTTCCAACCTGCCCGGCGCCATTATTGTATGTGATCTACGGGCCAGGTATCTGACACCGGTAATAATATAAAAGGTAAAAGACTATTCCACATTCACCTCTGCCGGCGCTTTCTTCAAAACCCCGGCCTTATAAAACAAGGCTCTGGCAGTATCGGAAAGCCGGGCGCCTTTTTTCATCCAATCAATCGCCTTTTCCTCGTCAATCTTAATCACCACCGGGTCCTTCAGGGGATCATAATACCCGATTTCCTCAATAAATCTACCATCTCTCGGAGAGCGGGAATCAGCAACTACAATACGATAAAACGGGGCTTTTTTTGCGCCCATCCTTCTTAAACGGATTCTAACGGCCATATGTTCACCTCCTAACTTTATTTCATTTAACCAAAGAACGGGGGTTTTGGCATCTTAGCCCCCTTCTTCAACGTTTTTTCCATGTCCATGAATTGTTTCATCATTTTTTTGGTTTTTTCAAATTGTTTTAAAAGACGGTTGACTTCCTGCACAGAGGTGCCGCTGCCCCTGGCGATCCTCCGTTTACGGCTGCCGTTTAGCACCCGTTCCGGGTCATGTCGCTCCCCCGGCGTCATGGATTTTATAATAGCCTCAATAAACGCCAGTTCCTTCTCGTCCACTTGGATATCCTTCAAGTTTTTCATCCCGCCCAGGCCGGGAATCATACCTAGAATTTGTTCGATAGGACCCAGCTTTTTGACATGGTTTAACTGATCAAGAAAATCGTCCAGGGTAAAATCCATACTGCGGATTTTTTTCTGCATCTTGACCATTTGCTCGGTATTGAAATTTTCCTGGGCTTTTTCGATCAATGTCAGCATATCACCCATACCCAGGATCCTTTCGGCCATACGGCTGGGGTGAAATGGTTCCAGGGCGTCAAGCTTCTCGCCCACACCGGCAAATTTAATAGGTTTTCCAGTCACTGAACGCACCGACAGGGCGGCCCCACCCCTGGTATCGCCATCTAGTTTGGTCAACGCTACCCCGTCCAGCCCGAGGCGCTTGTCAAAAGTCTCGGCTACATTCACCGCCGCCTGTCCGGTCATGGCATCAACCACTAAAAGTATTTCGTGGGGACCAACGGCTTCTTTCATAGCTTCCAGTTCAGCCATTAACTCTTCATTTACTTCCTGGCGACCGGCGGTATCAATGATCACAATATCACGCCCACCCGCCAAGGCGTTTTCCACTGCAGCCAAGCCGATAGCGACAGGATCCCGGCTATCCTCTACCATAAATACCGGCAAGTTCAACTGCCCGCCCAAGACTTCCAACTGTTTAATAGCAGCAGGCCGGTAGACATCGGCCGCCACCAGGAGCGGTCGCCTGCCTTGCTTGCGCAGAAGGTTGGCCAATTTGGCGGAAGTGGTGGTCTTGCCCGCTCCGTTTAACCCTACCATCATAATCACGGTAGGCGGTTTTGGAGCCAAATTAATCTTGCTGTTTGACCCGCCCATTAGCGCAGTCAGTTCTTCGTGTACAATTTTTATTACATGCTGGGCAGGGTTCAAGCTTTCCAGCAATTCCTGACCCACTGCCCGCTCCTTAATCCGGAAAACAAAATCTTTTACTACCCTAAAGTTCACATCCGCTTCCAAAAGGGCCAGGCGTACCTCTCGCAGACCTTCGTTTACGTCTGTTTCTGTGAGGCGGCCTTTGCCTCTCATCTTTTTAAATGTTTCTTGCAGCCTTTCAGCGAGACCGGCAAACATGCCCTCACCCCCAAATTTTACATATTCAGTATCCCGTCAATAATCTTTCTTGCCTGCCGCACCTTGCTATCCCGGTCGACCGCGCCGGACTCATCCAGCAGGGCGGCGACCGCCGACAGTTTATCTAATTCCGAATTATATTTTGCTACGAGACCTAATTTATCTTCATAATGGGAAAGCGTCTGCTCCGCCCTTTTCAGGGTATCATATACTGCCTGGCGGGTTACTTGATATTCCTCAGCAATTTCACCCAAGGAAAAATCCTGCGCGTAATACAAATCCATAAAAACCTTTTGACGGTTGGTTAATAGCTGACCGTAAAAATCAAAAAGTAAATTCATCCAGGCTACCTTTTCCAGCAACTGCCTCCACCCGCTTATTGATAAATTGTGTTAATCCTTTATAAATAAAATCAAAAAAAGATAGCCTTAAAGGCGTTTACCTTTACAGATAGATTTTACAGAACCAGCCCGTCTATGTCAAGGAAATTATTATAATAAATTAAATTTTATCTTTATAAGAAGGGTATTTTAACCGCTAAGCGAAAAAATAATATAAACTGGGCCTAAAGCACAAAAGTGAGCACATTTGGGGGTATTATTTTGAAAGTTAAAATAAGAAAAGAAGGCCACGGCCTAAAACCAGCCGGATATCTTTCTGTTTCGGACGCCCTGAAACAGAGCCGGGATCAAGTTTTGGAAAATCATAAAACGTTCCTGAACGCCAGCCTGGCTTCAATGCTTAGCCTTTTGAAGTTTAACAAACAATTTACTAAGGCCGAAGGAATACGGGTTTGGGACAGTGAAGGCAATGAGTACCTGGACTTTCTCGGAGCATACGGGGCAATCAGCCTGGGCCACAATCACCCGCG
>JALHFC010000031.1:0-890 GCA_022839445.1 Pelotomaculum sp. | reverse complement strand
GCGCTGAAGCTGGCAAGGGCAGCAACAGGCCGGCAAGGGCTGGTTTACTGCAACGGCTCATTTCACGGTAAAACCATGGGCGCGCTCTCGGTGACCGGGCGGGAAAAGTACCAGAAAGCATTTCAACCCCTAATCCCAGGGTGTATTTCCATCCCTTTCGGCGACCTGGAGACGCTTGAAAGCAAACTTAGAGAAAAAACAGTCGCTGCGTTCATCGTCGAGGCCATCCAGGGTGAAGGCGGAGTTAACCTGCCGCCGCCGGGTTACCTGCCCGGCGCGAAAAAAACTTGCGCCAAATACGGTACCCTGCTTATTATCGATGAAGTCCAGACAGGACTGGGGCGCACTGGAGAGATGTTTGCCTGCCAGCATGAGCAGGTAACGCCGGATATCATGTGCCTGGCCAAATCTTTAGGCGGTGGCGTTGTACCAATCGGCGCCTATATCACTACCGATGAAATCTGGAAAAAAGCATACGGCGCTATGGACAGGGCGCTACTGCACACTACCACGTTCGGAGGCAATACCCGTTCGGCAGCCGCGGCTATAGCCGCGCTGGAAGTAATTTGCGAAGAAAACCTGCCGGAACAGGCGCGGGAAAGCGGCGACTACCTGCTAACTAAACTGCACAGGCTAAAAGAAAAGTATCCCTTGATTAAAGATGTGCGTGGGCGGGGCCTGCTGGTGGGCGTTGAATTTAGCCTGCCGGGTCACTTGGCGAAAAAAGTATCCTTCGGACTGGCAAACAAACTCTCAGAAGAGTACCTGGGCAGCCTGGTCGCAGGCGAGCTGATGAACAAGTACCGGATTATCACCGCCTATACACTAAACAACCCTAACGTAATCAGGCTGGAACCGCCCTTGAACGTGACTAAAGAAGAAATGGACAT
>JALHFC010000211.1 GCA_022839445.1 Pelotomaculum sp. | reverse complement strand
ACAACAAAATACTATCACAATAGCGCAGTAGATGCAAGGTTTTTGGTAGGGAAGATTGCTACTAAAAATCAGATATTTGGCATTATAGCGGGTAGGATTTTACCCATATGACGGTGAATCATAATAGCTAGGGTAAAAACACTTCGAATACTGTGCTTTTTTGTGTTAGCCGGCTCAAATCACTTAAGGCGACTGAATAGGTCTTAGCAGGGGAGATGGCGCGGTTGTTGTTATTTAACCCGTTTGACCATGTAAATAAAGATAGCGTCAGGAAACGGGTAGAGAAGCTAAAAAAGAAAAAAGCCCACCTGTCGGAAGAGGAGATTTGCCGGCTGTTGATCAAAAGAAAGTGCCGGCGGTGTGCCGCCGTAGGGGCTATTACGGCCCTGCCGGGGGCAATCCCGGTGCTTGGAACGCTGGTGGCTATAATTGGCGGTACTTTTATCGATATGACAGCCATGGGTTATTATATTACTGAAATGATCCTGGAAATAGCGGTGGTGTACAACCGTAACCTGAAAATTTCCGGCACGTCACGCGAAGCGGTTTGGGTATTTGTGTCGTCCGTGGGCGCCGGCGTAGCCGGCAAGGGGTTGACCGGGCTCACGCTGGGGCAGCTGTCGGGGCGCGTTTTTCAGCGGCTAATCGAGAGGGCGCTTTTATCGCTGGGGATTAGGGCGTCGCAGCGGACGATCCTCCGGATCATTCCTATTATCGGGATGATTGCGATCGGTATTATAAATAACTATACCTGTAGGAAGGTAGGGGAGTATGTAGCTGATTATTACGCTGAAAATGCCTACGCCGATAGCTGGGAAGGGGAAACTATTGACATCGAAGTTGAGGTGAAAGGTGAATAACACCCACAATATCAGTATTATCGCCCGGTGATAAGGCGCTACTCAGGCTTAAAATCGTATTTACCGTGGGATAACCGAGTTTTTACCCGGTTATTGATTTATGGTTGATGTCAGGCGCTCCATTTGCTTTGTCCATGCGCGCCGCAACCATCCTTTAAAGTCGTCCAGCAAAGTATATGCCACCGGGATTAAAATAGGGGTGAGTAGGGTGGTTGTTACCAGACCGCCGATGATTACAACGGCCATGCTCTTGCGAATCTCGCTACCCTCCGCGAGGGCGAGGGCGGTCGGCAGCATGCCTCCCACCATGGTGGCGGCGGTCATAACAATAGGCCGCAGGCGGGTAGTACCGGCCTCCAACAGCGCATCCCGTAAGCTAAGGCCACGTTTCATCAAAGTGTTGGTGTAGTCGATGAGCAGCGTGCCGCTTTTTGCTGCCAGCCCATCCAGCATTACCAGGCCAATCAGCGACACTATATTAAAAGTATTGCCGGTCAAAAACAGCGCCCACAGCGCCCCGATGGCGCCGCAGGGCAGGGACAGCATGCGTACCAGGGGGGTCAGGAAAGACTCATAAAGGATCACCAGGATCATATAGACCAGGACTATTGCCAGTACGAGCGCCATAATCAAGTCTTTAAAAGAGTCTTCCATTTCCTTTTGGGTCCCATAAAAGTGGGCGTTGTACCCCTCGGGTATATTCAGGCCGGCCAGGCTGGTCTTGATCTCGCCGGTGATATCCCCCAGGGACCTGTCCTTGGTATTGGCGGATATGACAATCAACTGCTGGCGGTTAAGGTGGCTGATTGTGGTAGGGCCGCTTCCCATAGAGATTTTTGCCACCTGGCTTAACGGAACCACCATGCCGGCAGCGTTGCTGATTTTTATCTCCCCTACGTCGGAGACGCTGGATAGATTGACCCGGTCCAGGCGAACCCTGATATCGTATTCCTTCCCTCCGTCGCGGTAGCGGGC
>JALHFC010000210.1 GCA_022839445.1 Pelotomaculum sp. | reverse complement strand
TCCATGTTTAAGGTTTTTTTCCAGCCTTCATGTGTGCGCTGCATGCGGTAGTCATCTACTACTTTCCAGTGCATGGGGTCCCCAAAGCCGGCATGTAGATAGACCTGATCCGCCCCGCTCCGGTTCAGCAAACCATCATAAACAATACTGACATCACTGCCGTCGGGGGCGAGTGATTTTACATGTACACCGCACCGGACATCCGACCATCCATGGTGATACATTTAACTAAAACCTCCTTGGAAAAAAGTTATTATATTTCACCCATTATATTTTGCAAAAATTAAATTACTATGAGTGCCTAATATTGGCACAAAAAAACCACGGGTTTATTCCCGCGGTTTATTGCTGTTGTTTTGACCGGGCTTAGGGACTACGCCGGGTTTTTCCGGTGGTGTTTTGGCGCCGGGAATGGCCGGGTTTACCCAACCGCCGCCTGGGATATGCCCCGGTGCGCCCGGGGTGTGGACGGTACAGGTTTCGGTGGGCATGCGCAGGGTGCTATCTTCTACGAGAGCAGGAACCGTGTACGGCAGCTTGATGAGAGGCTTAATGACCCGGTCGACGCAGTATTGACCGGGCAGTTGGCTGCCGGCTGCGCACACCTCGGCAAAAACGTGCACATTGTCGGTTTCCGTCGGTACTGTTCCCTCGGCAAACAGGTCGGTTACCAGCGCGTCATTTGGTGTATTGGGGCCGGGCAGGAGCCCGGACTTACCGTCCACCGTAGCGGTTATAATCCCGGCCGGGCACGCGAAATCTTTAACGGACGCATTGCTGAGCGCCCTGCTCATAACCTCCTGCCATATTCCGGCGGGGTAAGTGCTGCCGAAGGCCTGGGACATAGGCGTTTGGTTGTTATCATAACCTATCCATACCGCCGTCGCCAGTTCCGGGGTGTAGCCGACAAACCAAATATCAACACCGTTGTCGGTGGTCCCGGTTTTTCCGGCGGCCGGCCGGCCGATTTGAGCCCCGGTTCCAGTTCCTCTTTGGATCACGGATCTGAGCATATCTGTAACCAGGTAAGCGGTAGTGGGTTTCATTGCCCGGCGCTGCTTCGGCACATGCTGCTCAAGAATTACGCCGTCTTGCTTTTCAACTCTTAAAATGGCAGCCGGTTCGGTATAGATGCCCTGGTTGGCAAAAGCCGCATACGCGCCCGCCATCTGCAGGGGAGTTACTCCACTGTGCAGCCCGCCCAGGGCCATACTGGCGCCGTGGTGCGCCGGATCTAGCTGAATCCCCAGGCCGGAGGCAAACCTGATTGACTCGCCCAAGCCGGTCACGTTCATCAGCAGTTTAACGGCGGCTATGTTGACTGAATCGGTAAGAGCCGTGCGCAAGGTAATCAGGCCGCGGTACCTGCCGTCATGGTTTCTCGGCTCGTAAGAGCCGAAGCTCGTTGGAATGTCGTCAATCACTGAAGCCGGCCCGAGACCTTTATATTCAACGGCCGGCCCGTAGGCGGCGATAGGCTTAAAGGCGGAGCCCGGCTGGCGGGTAGTCATGGTAGCGCGGTTCCATTGCCTCTTTTGGGTGTGCTCGCGGCCCCCCACGAGCGCTTTAATATAACCGGTGCCAGGTTCGATAACCGCTACCGCGCCTTGGGGCTGCAATATGCCGTTGGCGTCGGTGTTCGAAGACGGGAAATTGGCCCTCCTGGCCATGGCAGTTTCGGCCGCCAGCTGAATTTTCGGGTCCAGGGTGGTGTAAACTTTAAGCCCGCCTTTAAATACTTCGGCTTCTCCGTATCGATCAGTTAGCTTGTCCGTTATATAGTCGAGAAAATAAGGATAAGGGTACTGCCTGCCCGCTACTTCTTCAGTATCTAGTTT
>JALHFC010000209.1 GCA_022839445.1 Pelotomaculum sp. | reverse complement strand
ATACCCTTCGTTTTGAAAAGGGGCTGGAGAATATTCTGTTTTTGTTTGCGGAAAAAATTATTGAAATCTAGTTTAACAGCTAGCCTAAGGATTGGTTCTCCAGGCGGGCGGATTTTTGGCAAGGGGGGTCCTAAAATGCAAAAAATAACCTTGAAAAAAATAATTAAAAAGAAGGAAATATCATCAATATTGGGAGATATAGTTGCTGTTGATGATGTTTGCGTAACCGACCCCGGCGGGAATATTCTTATAGGCAAAAATAATGTAGAAAATCCTTCGCCTATGCACCCGGTTAACCTAGAGGGTAAGGTAATCGGGTGGGTTAGGGGGGAGAAGGCGCAAACCCTTGCCAATCTTCTTTCCTACCTGGCGGTACAGGAATTGGGGAAAAGGGCCCTGGCCAAGGAAACCCTGGAAAAATATAAGGAACTATCGGTTATTTATGACGCTACTGAAAAATTGGCTGCTAATCTTGATCCCCAGCAGGTTTCACAGTTGGTTATTGAAGAAGCAAAGGAACGGAGTACCATCCCGAGATAGGTTTCCGGCTGGGCAAGGGTATTTTGGGTTGCATTATGGACTCAGGAAAAGGCGAGATAATAAATAATGTCTTATCCGACTCAAGATACATTAAAGGTTCTGCTAAAATAAGTTCTATGATGTGCGCCCCCCTGAAAATAAAGGACAGGGTGATTGGGGCGATTTGTGTCATTAGCGCCAAGTCCCTAAATTATACCGCCGAAGACCTAAAAATCTTGTCCGCCCTAGCCCTACAATCCGCCGCCGCTATAGAAAACGCCAGGCTTTATGACAGTTTAAAGGATACATTTCTCACTGCGGTTTACACCCTGGCCGAAACAATTGAGCAGAGGGACCCTTATACGGGGGGGCATACCAAAAGAGTTACGCAGTATAGCCTAGCTATTGGGGGAGAGTTGGGTTTGTCCGGCGAAGATCTGGAAAGGCTAAAGTTTGCGGCTATACTTCACGATGTGGGCAAGATCGGGATTAAAGACAACATTTTGCAAAAGGATAGCGATTTAACCCGGGAGGAATTTAACCTGATAAAAAAACACACTGTTTACGGGCAGAAGGTGCTAAAGCATGTTAAATATTTTAAAGATATTATACCCGGTGTGCTACATCACCACGAACGATTTGATGGTAAAGGATATCCTGATGGCCTTCGGGGCGAGGAGATAGACATTATTGCCAGGATAATTGCAGTGGCGGATAGTTATGATGCCATGACGACAGACCGGCCTTACAGGAAAGGAATTTGTCATGAAGTAGCTATCGAGGAATTAAAAAGGTGCTCCGGTAGCCAGTGGGACGGCGATGTGGTGGAAGCATTCTTGAAAATTGATGTGCTCAAAGCTCTAGAATGAGCACAGGGGGAGCACAGGGGGACGGTTCTTTTGTGTCGTCTTCGACGACACAAAAGAACCGTCCCCCTGTGCTCCCCTATGTCGCGGAAGGTGGTTGAGCTAGAATGCAACAGCTAAAGGGAATAAAAATATTAATAGTGGATGATGAGCCAAATATATTGCAATTTTTAGAACTTGGTCTCAGGAATGAAGGGTTTGAAGTGCAGACCGCCCAGGACGGTATGACAGCTATTGCCCAAATGAGGCAATTTCAGCCGCATGTGGTGATCCTTGACGTCATGATGCCCGGGATGGATGGTTTTGAAGTGTGTCGGATGCTCAAAAAAACAGGGGATGCAGCGGTGATCATGCTGACGGCTAAAGATGATGTGGACGACCGGGTGAAGGGCCTTACCCTTGGGGCCGACGATTACATGATAAAACCATTTAGTTTTGAGGAACTGCTGGCAAGGATTTACGCTAGGATCCGGAACCAATTTCCGAACTTGTTCGGGGAAGTAGTGATCGGGTCTTTTAGCATTGATGACCGCCGCAAAGAAATTAGGCACGAAAACAGGGTTTTGGAGTTGTCCCCGACGGAATATGAGCTCCTTAAATTTATGGTCATAAACCACGGGTTAGTTTTAAGTAAAAGGACGATCTTGGATAAGGTGTGGGGTTATGATTTTGGGGGTGAGGAAAACATCGTTGAGGTGTATGTCCGCTCCTTGCGGGATAAATTAAAGGACAAAGAGCACCGGTTAATAAGGACCCTGCGCGGGGCAGGTTACAGGGTTGATCTGCCGTGAGCCAAAAGCATAAATCTTTTTTCGCCCCCGGCTCGCTATGGGTTCAACTATTATCCAGGTCGTTATTAATCCTTGCCGTCTTGCTTTCGCTTGTTGGCCTGTTGCAATATGTTTTTATGCGGGAGGTTATATATAGAAATAAAGCTGCCGGCATGCAGGGCCAGATTATGGCGGTGCAACGCGATGT
>JALHFC010000208.1:1868-3174 GCA_022839445.1 Pelotomaculum sp. | reverse complement strand
CCGAGGAAACCTATACCGCTTACCACCTGGGCAGCCAGTCTCGTAGGATCGGCATTGGTATAACCCTGCACGGTCATGTAGATATTGATGGATAGGATCATGATTAGGCAGGAGCCCATACTCACCAAGATATGCGTTCTTAGTCCGGCCGATTTATGTTGAGCCTGCCGTTCATACCCGACGACTCCCCCGAGCACCAGCGAAGCGGCCAACCTTAAAAAAACATCAAGATCACTAATCATGTCCAATCACCTCAGCAGCGTAAACACAAAAAAAGTCAATAATCCTGGAAAATTCCCCTGCTAATGAGGGACTGACCCCTTTTGGGAATTTCCGGTGATTTATCGGAGGAAATTCCCCGGGCACTATTTTTCATTCCCGTCATGAGGTTGCTGATTAGAAGCTTAAAGCTATCTCTTCGCGATCCAAGCGCTCCCGGATTGCCCGGGCTCTTTCGGCTAAGGCGGTGTTTCCGGCAGCGGCCCGCTCGATTTGGCGCAGGAGGTCGATTTCTCTGCGAAAGATTGAAAATATATCTCCCGGCTGGAGGGTGGTCATTTCTAAAAGCCTGGCAAAGCTTGAGCCGTTGTACCAGGCGTAGGTTAGCGGGCCCGGTAGGTTCGACCAGATACAGAACCTTTCCGGCACGCCTATTTTAAGGAGGTTTCTTTTGAGTGCCGGCATTTCGCGTAGAACAGGGATATCCGGGCCGGTCACGCGGGTGTTTTTACTGGGCATAAACTCAACTCCCGCCAGGATGGCCGCTACTTCCGCCGGTTGGGCTTCTTCCAGGATGCCTGAAAAGGCCAGCTCGGTCACTAGAATTTCCTGCACATGCAGCTCCAGGGCGAATATGCCTCGTGGGTAAAACTCCCTGCCTTTAAAATACCCGAGTCGTTCCAGGAGATCGCGGACTTCCTTGAATTCGGCGAATAAGGCCTTGGCCTGTTCTGAAACCACCCTGTATTCCTGTTTGAGCATCTGGAGGTAATCTTCGGTTTGCTTTAGCCGTTCGGTTGTTTCGCGGCATTTTTCAGTGTTCCCGCACTTTTTAGGACTACAGGAAGAAAGCTGTTTTTGCAGGAGCTCCCTTTCCTTTTTCCTGCCTTTCCAGCGCAGGCGCTTTAGCTGGCGGCGGGCTTTGACCCGCTCAACGGGGCAGGCTAAAGTCCGGCTTTCCGGGCATAGGGTCTCCTTTATTGCCTCGACGCGTTTTGATACGATCTCGATCTCCTGTTCCAGGATGATTTTCTTTTTTTTGACCTGGTGCATTTTAAAGTTCCCGTTTAAAAAGCGGTCGATCTCA
>JALHFC010000208.1:0-1854 GCA_022839445.1 Pelotomaculum sp. | reverse complement strand
GCGGCCGGGAAATTAACGCCGGCGGCAAAGGTTTCGGTGCAAAAGACCACCCAGAGCAGGCGCCCGGAATAAAGCTTTTCCACCAAATATTTAACCGGAGGTAAAAGCCCGGCGTGGTGGAAGGCGATCCCCTGGCGCAGCAGGCGTTTTAGGATACGCCAAACCGGGCCGCTAAATGTGCCGGGATACTCATTCTCGGCTTCCTTGATTTGTTCGTCTACGGCTCTTTTTTCCGGCGCATTTAAAAAGTCCCAGTCGCGTCCCAGGTCCTGCGCCAGGACCTCGGTGCGGCCCCGGCTAAAGGCAAAAAACAAGGCGGGCAGTTTATCCTGGATTGAGCCGATTATGTCACTGCAAGATATCTCTATTGTTTCCAAAGCCCGCGTCACTCTCCCATCCAGTACCTGCTACTGCGCAGCGCTTTATTATGCTCAACCAGGTTCCCCACCTCTTTGCGGGCTTCTTTTGCCTTGGTAATCCGGCCGTCGGGCAGGACCCAGCGGATAGCCAGGGGTACTCGCCTTCTTTTTTCCAGGATGACAACGACATTCCCACCTCGTACCGAGCTGATCCAGTCGGCCATTTCATCAACGTTAGGTACCGTTGCGGAAAGGCCCAGGAATTTGATGTGGGAAGGGGCGAACAGGATGCTTTCCTCCCAGGTGGCGCCGCGCTCGATGTCGTCCAAGTAATGAATTTCGTCAAAAACCACGTAAGAGATTTTGTCCAGTTGTTCCGGTTCGCAAAAGCACCAGTTTCTAAATATTTCTGTAGTCATAATCAGCATGGGGGCGCCCTGGTTGATGCTGATATCACCGGTTACCAGCCCCACTGAGTTTTCCCCGAAGAGCTCCTTAAAATCCCTAAATTTTTGGTTGGAAAGCGCCTTTAAGGGCGAGGTGTAAATCATACCGAGCCCTTTCGCCATCACGTTTTTCGCCAGCATTTCCGCCACCAGCGTTTTTCCGTTACCAGTGGGGGCCGATACCAGGACCGACAGCCCTTCCTGCAAGGCTTGGTCCGCCTCGATTTGAAAGTCATCCAGGACTAGCTGCTCCTGTTCCGGTGGCGGGGTTTCTTTTCGGCGCGGCGGCTTTTTATGCGCCCGGGGTCGCTCGCCCTCTTTAGAAAGCACTTTGGCTTGTCCGCCGGGCAAGCCCGCAGGCACATAGCTTGCCAGTTCGTTTTTAACAGAGGGGTTGGTTCTGTTATCCTCCACCGGGCGCACGACCGGTCCGGTTGTGATGCCCGGAGGGGTAGCGGCTTCAGGGATGCGTGCTTTCCCGCCTTTTTTCGACCGGGAGCGCTGCCTGGTCCCATTGCTTTTTAGCTGGTATATGTCTGAGCGCCACAGGCGAAGCTTTCCGTCAAGGAAAAAGTGGCCTATTTCCCCTGATTTGATTAAATGCCCCATGTCCCCTACGTCCAGCCCAAGCGTGTTTGCCGCCCCGCTTTTCCCCATGGAATGTTCTTTAAGAAAGGCAGGCGCGCTGGCAAAGTAAGGCGGGGCAAAATACCGGCCGGAAATATCCCCCAGTTGGTCTACTAGGACTTCTCCTGGGTACTCCCGGCGCAGGCAGAAGTATTTTTTTCCTTTAAATTCCACCGGCATCACGCATTTGCCGGCATGGCCCTGAAACTCAGCTGGGTTTAACCCTACTTGTTCGATAACAAAAAATGGACCGGGTAGGGAGTCCAGCGCTTCCTGCCAATGCCCGCGCCGGTGCTTTTTAGACTTTTCTTGATCAACTTTAGAAACCACCAATACGAAGAACACCTCTTGCTTTAACTTTACCGGATTTATAAGTAGTCTAGCACATTTGCAGTCATATTAACAATAAAAAAAAGATGGCC
>JALHFC010000207.1 GCA_022839445.1 Pelotomaculum sp. | reverse complement strand
CGGCCATTTCCACGGCCTTTTCCGGGGGGATTTCCCAGCTTTGCCCGCCAGGCTGTTTCTCCCGGATTTCGACCGACATTTTTCCATCCTCTTCCTTTAGCTTGAACTCGAAGGGCTGGTTGTAAAGCTCAGCCGAGCGGTTCAGTTTATCTACCGCATGGATAATCTCCTCGCGCGAAGGCGCGTTAGCGCTTAATCCTGCGTCGCCCGGCGGTTCCTCATTCAGCCTTACGTTTTCCGGGAACCGCGGTTGCCTCAAGGCATCATACATGGCTAAAGACTGCAGTCCTCCCGCTCCAATTTTCATTGCCCACACCGCCTTTCTTTAAATTAATAACAGCTATACGTGGTTCCATATTTAACTTGCCTGCGCCTAATATACTTGTGGAAGAATAAATCCGCCATGCGGTAAGCCACGGGTTTGCAACGTAGCTCATGTCCTGTCCCACTGCTTTTTGCAACGGCCTTTTTAGCGCAGGTAGTCCAGCAAACTGAGCTGGATCATCCTGGCCCCGGAGGACAACACACCCTGGTAGGCCACCCTGGCTTCTTCGAATTCAATGGTGATCTTCGCTATATCCGCATCTTCCAGCGTTTTTAAAACGTCGGATAGGATTAGTTCCTGGTTTTTGTACTGGGCTTCGACTGCCTCGAAGTGATTTACCCGGGCGCCGACTTTTGACCGCTCTTGTAGAAAAATGTCTATCTTCTGGTCAATATGCTTGAGCATATCCCCGGTCTTGGTAAAGCTGGCCGCCTCCATTTTTTTGCGCAAGTAAATAAAAGCGTCGAACACGTTACCGAAGCTGAAACTTGCCGCGTTGTCGAGGTTTTCCAATGCTCCGGCCTCAAGAGAGATGTTCCCGTCGTAGATTCCACCGTTGTCCGTATCAATGTTATAAAAGTTTAAGGTGGCGCTTTTGTCGTCCACAACACCCGGCCCAAAAGACCACTGCAGGCAGTTCCCGTCCCCGTTGCGCACCGTGATCTGCTTGTCGTCCACGGCAACAGCAGCGGTCACATTAATGACAGCCTTGTCGCCCTTGCGGACAAATTGTGTGAGGTCGAGGGTAAGATCAACCCCCCCTACGTTGACAATTTCTTTATCGGGATCGCCGCCGGTGACATTAAATGTATGAGTGACATCGGCCGGCGGCGCCGTTTCCTCATTGCTCCCTGCTCCATACTCGTGTGACTTGAAGTTGGCTGTTACCTTTATAATATTACCGTCGGTATCATATTCTATATCTGTTATTTCCACTAGGATAGAGGCGTTATTCGTATTGCCGGCGTCCACCGACACGCCCGCTATTATCGTGTTCCCGGCCTGCGAGTAGGCTTGGCTGACCACGGCGCTGGAATCAGAAGCCGCCGACACCACCCCCGTGTCTATGTAATAGTCGCCGAACTGGAGATTCTCCGCCTTTATTTCCTTAAGCATCGACGGGTCGCCGGTAACCACGTTGTTGACCCTTTCGTTAAATATTTCCTCTGCGCCGGAGTTTACCTTGAAACGGGCGCCGGGCGCTATTTCCCGCAATAGCTCTTCATTGTCACCGGTAAAATTAATAATGTCGGGATCGTTACCGTCACGTTTAAACGGGGGGTAAACATTATTCAGGCCGGCGAATATATACTTGTCACCCATATTGGCGTTGGCTACCAGCACCATCTGGTCAAGCATGGTGTCCACTTCTTTTGCTATGGCCCGCGTGTCTTCAATTGTTAGATGGGCATCCGCACCCTCCACCGTAAGTTCCCGCACTCTTTGCAGAACCCCGGTGGCGTCGTTGAAAGCCGCCTCGGACTGGGTAAGCCAAGCTAACCCGTCATTGATCTGGGCTGAAGAACCCGGTTTCCGGAGGCGATCTGCTCCTGCGCCCTTTTCAACCTTTCCAGGTTTTTCTGGGTATTGGAGACCATTCCGTTAAAAATAGTTTTATTGGTTACACGCATCTTAAAGACACCCCCGACCGCGCTAAATCATTCTATTGATCAACGTGTCCAGCATCTCATCCATCACCGTCACGACCCTGGCCGAAGCCTGGAAAGCGTACTGGAACTGGATCATCCTGGTCAGTTCCTCGTCGGTGGACACCCCCATCACCGACTGGCGCATGTTTTCGTTTTGCTCCCTGATTAATTTCTGGGAGTCCAGCATCCCTTTTGTGGATTGGACATCCGCGCCCAGGCCGGTTACCATACCGGCGTAGAAATTTTCAAAAGTAGCGGTTCCGCCCGACATGGTCAGCTCGGTGCGCATCCCGGCAATATTTAGCGCCT
>JALHFC010000206.1 GCA_022839445.1 Pelotomaculum sp. | reverse complement strand
ATCATCCTGCACGCAGGCCGCGGGCGCTGCTTCCCCGTATTGCCTCAGCTTCGCCGTTACCTGTTCAATCCCGCCGGCAACTCCTTTTCCCAGGACTTCGTCCCTTAGCGCGTGCAAGGTGTCCAGGGCTTCAAATAAGGCGTCGACAATCGGTTCGGTAACGGGAAGAAGCCCCTTGCGCATCTGGTCGAAAAGGTTCTCCATTTCGTGGGTAAGGCCGGCTATTTTTTCATAGCCCATGACCGCGGACGATCCCTTGATGGTATGGGCGGCGCGGAATATTTCCTGGAGCGCCTCCTGGCTTCCCCCTTCTTTTTCTAATATAAGGATGTTCTCGTTAAGAGACTGTATTTTTTCTTCCAACTCGTCGAGAAATACGCTTACTTCCTCATCCGAAAACATGCGCTACCCCCCTATGGCCACCTCTGCCCCGTAACTCTGCAGTTCTATCCTTTCGCTGTCCTCAAATATTTTTTCTAAGTTTAGCAAAATTATCAGCCTGTTGCCCAGGATGGCTATCCCCCTCAGATAAGCCGCCTCTATCCCGTGGATCATCGGCGGGGGAGGCTCAATGCTGTCCTCGTTAATACGCAAGACCTCGGATACCCCATCAACAATCATGCCGATGGTGTTACCCCCGACATCCACGATGATGATCCTGCTGGAGTTGGTAATTTCCGGCCGGTCCAAGTTAAACCTCCTGCAGAGATCAATCACGGGAATGATTTTGCCCCGCAGGTTAATTACACCTTCAATGAAATCCGGTGTGCGGGGAACCCTGGTGATAGCCTCCATTTTGATAATTTCAAAAACCGAGGCTATGTCTATTCCGTAAGTCTGCCCGGCAAGCTGAAAGACCACCAACTGGCCTTCTCTAGCTCCCTGTTCCACCATTCCGTTCGCCACAACAAATCCCCTCCCTTTATTTAATTTTCATTCATAAATATCTCCGGCAGACAACTTTTGCATCATTGGCTCTGCTGTCTCATACTTGCTTTTTAAAATCACCAGATCCACCCGGCGGTTCGTCTGGCGGTTTTGATCCGAATCATTCGGCGCTTTCGGCCGGTACTCTCCATAACCGGTGGCGGACAGGCGTTGAGGGTTGAAATGCAATTCGCGGATCAACTCCTGCACGACGCTGGTGGACCTGGCCACGGAAAGCTCCCAGTTTGAAGGATACTGACTGGTCCTGATGGGCAGGTTATCCGTATGCCCCTCAACCCTGATATACCACGGACCTTTTATTAAAATCTGCCCGGCTTTAGCGATGATCTCCTTGGCGACCGGCGTAATTTCCGCCGAGCCGAGCGGGAAAAGGGCCACATCCTGAAAACTAAGCACAACGCCCCTTTCCTCCATGTTAACGGTTACTTTTCCGCCCAGACCGCTTTGGTCGATGAAATCCTGCAGCTCTTGACGGATCTGCTCCAGGTTCATATGCTCGGCTGCTTCCATCGCTGAATCAATCCCTTCCAGCGGATCGCTGCCGGACATACCCGGCGCCAGCGAGGCGCCCGGGTTTGGCATCATCGATTGAGCGCCCCCCATCGCCTGCGCTAAGGATATGGCAACAGCCTGGAACTTCTTCGCGCTCACGTTGCTTAGCGCATACATAACCACGAAAAAAATGAGGAGCAGTGTAATCAAATCAGCGTATGTAAGCAGCCACCTTTCACCGCCGGCCTTTTTCTGTGCAGGCAACCTTTTCCTGCTCATTCTTCCTCACCTTTCCCCCCCGCTCCCTCTTGTTGTATACCTCTTCTTTTGGGGTCTAAAAAGGCGGATAACCTTTCTCTAATCAAAATGGGATTATAACCGGCCTGGATGGACATGATCCCTTCCAGCATCAACTCGCGCAGCATGACTTCTTTTTTGCTGAGATTCTTCAACTTTTCAGC
>JALHFC010000030.1 GCA_022839445.1 Pelotomaculum sp. | reverse complement strand
AACACCTATTTCAGGAATAATCCGGCCTACCAGGTAGTGGCCTTCACGGCTACTCAGATCCCGGATATTGAGGGGCGGTTATATCCCCCCGGGCTGGCGGGACAGGGATACCCGGAAGGTATCCCCATACACGCGGAGGAAGAATTACCGGGATTAATTAAAAAGCACAATGTCGACCAGGTAGTTTTTGCTTACAGCGATGTATCCCATGCGTATGTAATGCATCAGGCCTCTTTAGTGATGGCCTCCGGGGCCGACTTCAGGCTGATGGGACCGAAAACGACCATGATTAAGTCCAAGCGCAAGGTGGTATCGGTAACATCGGTGAGGACCGGCAGCGGAAAAAGCCAAACTACCAGGTATGTCGCCAAGATCCTTACCGAAGCCGGCAAAAAGGTCGCGGTCATCCGGCACCCGATGCCTTACGGCGATCTGGAGGAACAGGTAGCCATGAGGTTTGCCGGCTATGAAGATTTGGACAAGTTCAAGTGTACCATCGAGGAAAGGGAAGAATTCGAGCCCCATATCGACATCGGGATGGTGGTATACGCGGGGGTCGACTACGAGGTTATATTGCGCCGGGCGGAGGAAGAAGCCGATGTAATCCTCTGGGACGGGGGAAACAATGACATCCCCTTCTATGTTTCCGATCTGCATATAGTGGTGGTTGACCCGCACCGCGCCGGGCATGAGATCAGTTACCATCCTGGAGAAACCAACCTGCGCATGGCTGACATCGCCATTATCAACAAGGTTGATTCCGCGGACCCCGCCAAGGTAGAGGCAGTCAGGAACACTACCGCCGGGAACAACCCGGGCGCTAAAATTATCATGGCCAACTCGCCGATCACCGTCGAACAGCCTGAGGCGGTAAAAGGCAAGAAGGTCCTGGTCGTGGAAGACGGCCCAACGCTTACCCACGGGGGAATGGCCTATGGCGCCGGGGTAATTGCCGCCGAAAAACTAGGCGCCGGCGAATTAATCGATCCCCGCCCGTATGCGGCGGGCAGCATAAAGGGTACCTTCGCCAAGTACAACCACCTGTCCAGGCTGCTTCCAGCGATGGGTTACGGCCAAACCCAGATCGCGGAACTGGAGCAGACCATTAACAACTCGCCCGCCGAAGTGGTGGTCATCGGGACCCCCATCGACCTGCGCCGCGTGATGTCCCTAAACAAACCGGCTGTCAGGGTGCGGTACGAACTAGAGGAAGTAGGCACCCCTCAGCTACCGGGAATACTGGCAAAATTGCTGTAAGGCAGACACAGGGGGACGGTTCTTTTGTGTCGTCTTCGACGACACAAAAGAACCGTCCCCCTGTGTCACCCCTGTGTCATGTTTGTTCAGGATTCCATTTGCTTTGCCAGAAAACCGGCCGCTGTTTCAGCAAGCTTTGTTTCAAGGTTGCTCATCTGGACTTCGGGGTCCTTTGTTGCGATGATCACGGCACCGAGCGTGTCACCACCGGCGATAATAGGCGCAATGACCACGGAGTTATAACTTACATCTTCGTCGGCGGTTAAAAAATACGACTCGTTAAACACCGCCATTTTTCTCTCCATCATTACTTTTTCCACATCAGGGCTGATCAACTTATTCATCAACTGTTTTTTGGGCGCGCCTGCTACTGCAATAATCGAATCCTTGTCGGCAATACAAGAGATATGTCCAAGCGTTTCATTAAGTGAGTCGGCATATTCCGAAGCAAACTCTCCCAGCTCACCGATGGGGGAGTACTTTTTCAGTATTACTTCCCCTTCCCTGTCGGTGAAAATTTCCAGTGGGTCCCCCTCCCGAATCCGCATTGTCCGCCTTATTTCTTTAGGTATCACTACCCTGCCCAGATCATCAATACGACGAACGATCCCTGTTGCTTTCATCATGTCACCACCTTTTAATGTATTATACGCGGATACAAAGTTGTTTAATCGAAATAATCTGCAAAACTAAAAGTAATTATCCCACCATGCCCTAAAATAACCAGGGGAGCGAATCTGTTATTAGTTTTAGCGAAATTGGAATTTATATTAATAAAAATGTTACCAAAAAAACAAGTAAAGAACTAAAACAACCGGCTATAAACCGGCTGTCTTAGTTGATCGTTAAATTATATCAAAAGAAAACCTCTCCTGCATCTATAATTTAACAACATTGGCTGCCTGCGGGCCACGGTTGCCCTCAACGATTTCAAACTCTACACCCTGGCCTTCGTCAAGGGTTTTGAAACCATCGGATTGAATGGAGGAATAGTGCACGAAAACATCTTGTCCCTCCAATGTCTCGATAAACCCGTAACCTTTCCCCGCATTAAACCATTTTACCTTACCAATCATACTAACTACTTCAACCTCCTAAATTCATCTACCCTTTAAGTATAGCCATTTTGCCTGCATATTATACTAGGTGTCACGGGGACACAGGGGGACGGTTCTTTTGTGTCGTCGAAGACGACACAAAAGAACCGTCCCCCTGTGTCCTTCGCAGTTCAAAAATTACCGGGCGGTCCGGGTCCGGGCAGGCCCAGGTTGATACATCGCTGTTCTCAAACCAGGGAAAGTTACCCCCGTAAAGCAATGCGGCCACAGCCGGGCGCAAAGCGTCATAAGCGAACTGGCACAGCCCGCCGGGAGTAAATTGAGTAAATTCAAAGCTGTCCCCTACCTTGTGGCCATAGGAGCATTTACCCTCGCCCCTGATCTCAATTATCGTCGCTACAACCTTGTATTTATACATGTCACACCACCTTTGCCGGACCTAACCGGCCTCTTTTTTATGCTTACTTTAAGCAATTCCCGGCAATGGCTATTAGCTTTTCCAGGTCGTGATCCGTGGGGTCCAGATCAAGCGCTTTTTCATAACAGATTTTGGCTTCGAAATAATATTGCAGCCTTAAACTGGCGTTGCCCATCATTTTATAATACAAGGGCCTGGCTTCCTGCTTCGCCGCAGTAGTAAAACATTCCAGGGCCTCTTCATAGCGCGACAGTTCATAAAGGGCCAGCCCTTTCCAATGAAGCGCCTGTACGCATATGGGTATTTGGTCGAGCAGCTTAATCACCTCTTTATAATTACCTTGGTGATAATAAACTATTCCCAAATACAGGCATAGCAGCTCTTCACTTCCCCCTAGTTTTTTAAACTGCAAGAAGCTGCTTTCCGCCATGTCGAAGCGGCCTGAATTAAGATAACAAAGGGCCAGATCAAAATGCGCCTGTTTTTCCCGGGGGCATGCGTAAATATAACTTTTGTAACAAGCTATTGCTTCTTCCAGTTCACCCAGCGCGTACAAGGACTTTGCCGCCCAATAACAGGCCCGGATCATTTCACCGGGCGCCGGTTCACCCTCGAGAATTTCCCTGAACACTCGCAGGGCGTTATTGTATTGGTTTAAAAAAAAGTAACTCTTGGCGGTAAAAAATAAAATTTCACTCTCCGGAGGGGAAACGATAAGGTAGCTCAACGCCTCGTCGTAGCGACCCAGCTGAAAAAGGAGCCGGCCTATTTGCGGCGCAGTTTTAGCCTGGGGAAAATAAGGCGAAGCTTTTTCTAGATACTCAAGACTATCCTCATAATTGCCCTCTTTTTCATAAATCCCGGCTACTTTTAAGTAGGTCTCACCTGCTTTTTCCATCTTGCCCAGATCTTTTTGGATATCGGCCATCCTAACCAGAGCGCTTATGTTGGTAGGCTCTTCCCTGAGAAACCTTTTTAGTATAATTTCTGCCTGAGGTAATTCCCCGCGATAATACAGACGTACCGCCTCTCTGATTTCACCCATAATGGACCCCCTGCCGTTACCATTTCCAAATCGTTGACAAAAACCCTGCTTTCAGTGTATCATTAGTGCCGGTAGCCCTTGGTTAATTATACCACAATTTAACGGTTAGCCGGGCCAAATTATGCAGCGGACTATACTTTTTTCTACAGTTACCCCAAAAATATTTGGAGGGATGCTGATGAAAGTTGTTTTTCATGAAATATACCGGCAAGTTTATGACTTCGACCCGGCTGCGGCGGAGGGCAGGATAGACTGTATAGTGGACGAAATTAAAGGCTCATACGAGTTCATCGAGCCGCAACCCGCCACGGAAAGCGATATACTGCTGGTCCACAGCCAAAGCCACCTGGAAAAGATAAAAAACCGCGGGCTTCTGTACGAAGTGGCTATTCATTCCGTAGGAGGCGCCATCAAGGCGGCGGAGCTGGCCATGCAGGGGGAACCCGCGTTTGCGGTGCTCCGGCCGCCTGGTCACCATGCCAGTGAAGACTCCTGTTGGGGCTTTTGTTGGTTTAACAACGTAGCCATCGCCGTGGAAAAGTTGCGCCAGGCCGGCGCCGTGAAAAAAGTCCTGATCGTGGACACGGACCTCCATTTCGGGGATGGGACCGACAACATATTTGCAGACAACCCCGACGTCTTTTACTACCATATTTTCAATATAGACGGCTTGAAAGACTTCCTCGGTATGCATGAGAGCTGTGATCTGATCGCTGTCTCCGCCGGGTTTGACAAGCACAAACTGGACTGGGGGCTCATTCTGTCAACGGAGGATTTTAGGACTATCGGCAAAATAATCTCCGGCCATGCCCGCAAGGCGTGTGGCGGTAAATTCTTCGCCGTGCTTGAAGGCGGTTACAACCACCAGGTGCTGGGTAAAAACGTCCGGGCCATGCTCGAAGGTTTTGATGCGCCCCTTTAAACGCGAATAAACGCTTTAAGGCGCCTGCCTTTTTGCCGGCACGGCCATGAACATTCCCGCCACACCTAGCGCCGCGGCAAAAAACAAAACCCCCCGGTAGCCCCAGCCCTGGGCGATAAGGCCGCCCAAGAGCGGTCCAACCGCATTGCACAAGTTTAATGTGGACTGAAAAATCCCACCGGCCGTCCCCTTCTCCTCGCCGCCCCGCAAAACAATAAGCAGCGCCCCGACATACAGACAAGACCAGGCCACGCCCAAAAGCACCTGGACCACAATTAGGCAGATGTGCCCGGAAACAAAGGCATAAGCTGTAAACACGAGGGCGGAAAGCAACTGGCCAAAGGAAAAAACCTTGTACTCCGAAAATCGCTCAACATGGCGCATGACTACAAACTGCACGGCGAAGTTGACCACCCATAAAATGCCGATCCAAAATCTGTCCATACCTAGGGAAGCCAGGTATAGCGGGAGGATAATCCAAACGGCGGTAGCGCCCAGGTGCCTGAGGAAAACAGCGAAGTAAACCCGGTAATCCCGGCGCATTACCTGCCACAAATTGGGCGGCCTGGTAAAAACACGGGTCGGCGCCCTCTTGAAAGCCAGGGAAGCCAAACAGGCCACCAGGCAGGCTAGAAAGCTGAGCTGGAATAACAATTGGACGTCGCCCACCAGCGCCGCTACCAGCGCCCCGAAAATCCAGCCTAAAGAACCGTAAGAGCTGAACTTGCCCATGTTGGCGCCGGATTCAAAGGCATATGTAATAATCGCCGCGGTGGCTATGCCGAGTGAAAAACCTACGATAGCACGAATGCACATCAACAGCGGCACACTGTGCGCCAGAAGCTGGGTGGCGAAGGCCGCGCTGCTAAACAAAAGCCCCCACCGCACAAAAAAAAGCCTTCCCATACTGTCAGATTTCCAGCCTGAAAAAAGAGAAGACGATAAAAACGCAATCCCGTAAAAAGCGCCTATAAGCCCTACCTGAAAATCAGACGCCCCCAGCTCGGCGCCATAGAGCGGGATGAAAATAATCGAGCCCTGGGTGGCAAAGCTGAGCAAGAAGTTAACAAAAGCTATTAACCAGAGCCGGGGCTGCTCCACACTTGTATTTTCTTTTGCAACAGTGACATTATCCGTCATCATGACTGTATTTTAACACAAAACTATACCTTAAATATCTTTCTCTTTATTAGTTCCTGCATCAAAAAACCGGCCAAAAAACCAACACCCATGTTCCAGGTGGCAAACCCGGCCGTCACCAGCAAAATATAATAATCGCTTTTTTCCTTGCCGGCGTCCCTGGCTGAAGACGCCAGCTCAAGGCCGGCAAAAAACAAAAACACGCCCAGGATGCTGGGGGGGAAGATTTCAAATATCAACAGCACCGAGCTGCTAAAGAAAAGCCCGGCCGCCAGCAAAACAACGCCCAGGATCACCAGCGCGCCCCCAGTATGGGCGCCGAAACGAACGTGTCCGGCCATGCCTCCGGCCCCGTGACACATAGGTATACCGCCGAGCAAAGGGGAAAATAAATTCATGACGCCATGTGATATGGCGATTTTCTTTTCGGTAACCGGCCGGCGGGGAAACAGCCTGTTGTTCTCCGCCGTGGTAACCATAACGGCGTTACCGAGGGTTAAAGGTACCTGGGCGATACCCAGTATGAGCGTGCCCTTGATAAAGTCGGACCAGGCGACCTGACCAATTGTAAAATGAGGTAGCCTAAAATCAAAATGAATACCCGATAACTGCCCATACAGCCCGGGGTTTTTTACCAGCGCCGCGATTATACCCAAAATAATTAAGACAAACATAGCTGGGACGCGCTTGTTGTTTAGCAGCATAAAAGTCACGGCAAGCGCAACCACAGCTACAATAAAATCTGTCGTCATCAAGCGGATCCCTTCTATAATGAAAGACAGGCCGAGCCCTAAAGCAATACCTTTAATCACGGGCCTGGAAATGATTTTGGCAACAAAGCTCATGGCGCCCGTCAGCCCCATAGCCAACCAGAAAAGACCTGTAAAAATCCCGGCGCCCCACACAACTCCGGGGGTGATAACAGCCGCCTGGGTAATGGCGGCGCCCCCGATTGCTTTCATCGGTTGGACAGGGATGGGGGTCCGGTAATACAAGCCGTTGAAAATAAGCATGACGCCGAACACAAACAATATGCCCCGGGGATCTACCTTCAATATTGTGACATATCCCACTACAAAAGGGATAAATGTGCCGAGGTCGCCAAAGGCGCCGGCCCACTCCGAAAGGTCAAAACAGTTGCGCCAGGCGCTTGCTTTCCCGTCGGCTATTTTCTCACCTGCCGGTATTGAAATACGATCACCACCTGTCCAACATAAAATAGCATATGATTTGTTCTTTCGCCAACACAAAACCTATTCCTTTTAGTTATTTTTCTTCCAGCAAAATAGGACATACTAAATCGAAAACCCCGCAGCCCTACTTTCAATAAGATTCTAGAAAATTACCGCGTGATATTTTCAAAATGGATGGTTTTGTGGTAAATTGGTATGAATGGGAAGGTGGGAAGCAAATTGCATGAAACAGCGGATCAAAAAACACTTAAAAAAGACCCTCCCGGCAATAAAGGGGAGATTAAAGGTACTACCCAGGCAGAAATTAAGGTAAAGGAAAAAACGCAACTAGCCCGCCAGGCCGGGTTGGTGAAACGCTTTAAAGAAAGAGACGACCTGGACAGCGTGAGGGAGTTGGCCGAATATGATACGACACAGGCCCGGCGGTTCATAAACAGTTGCAAAAGTATCTTGAAAAACAACCTGGGCCCCGGCAGCAAAACTGACTGGGCCTCCTTGTATGACGACAGGCCATATCCCCCGTTCGTATTCAAAGGACCCGTCCCCCGCTACAAAAAGATCGCAAAGGAAGCGGACGTCCCCCAAAAGAGCTTTTTTTCGGAGTTGTTTTCTCCGTCCGCTAAAAAACGGCGTATACACCTGGAAAATGAGGCCAAAAAAGAGCTCGGCGTACAAATGCAAGAATACGAGAAGAAAAGGGAATTGGAACGAACCGCCCATGAGATTGAGCGATCGGCCTATATAGCAGAACAGGAGGCCTACAACAGTTCCGTCGAACAGTTTCAGCTTGACTTTGAAAAAGGCTGCCCCGGAGCCGTGGAAAGCTTTGCGCGGATTGCGCTGGCCCAGTTAGTTTACCCGGATTTGATGGAGCTGGACTTTGACGCCTGGTACAACCCGGATGAAAAGCTTATCCTAATCGAAGGTGTGTTGCCCGGGCCACTTGAGATACCACGGACGATCCTTCACCAGTATGATGAAGAGCAGCATGGAATAAACGCAATCGATATGGATCAAACAGAGTTTGCACACTTTTACGAGTCAATTCTTTTGCAAATAACGCTTAGCGCCATACGCGTCATATTTGAATCAACACCCGAAAGACACATCCGCCGGGTGGCTTATAACGGCTATATCAGGGGCATTGCGCCCGAAACAGGCGAGGAGTCCAGATCGTGTATTTTAACATGCAAAGTATCGCGTGATGTCTTTGCAGCCATTGACCTGGCAGCGAATTCGCCCGGAGAAACCTACGCAGCCATCAAAGGGTCAATGAAGGAACCCTTAATAGAGATTAACCCTGTCCAACCGCTTGTAAACAAGCGCCCGGTAGACCACGGGCAAACGCATGACAGGCAGGACGCGGCGCCCAAACAAGAAGTCTACCGGCCAGGCGATCTCAGTCACGTCGCACAAGAGCTGATGTCGGAAATGCTTGAACAAATCGAAAACAACCTGATCGAAACCGGCGAAGATGACGAAAAAAAAATGCTCCATTAACTTCGGGCTAAACATTTCAATTATTGCCTAAATGTGGTATTATGTTAGAGAGAGGGGGTATAAAAACGAGGGGGCGATCCTTTGAATGCACTGTTAGGGGATCTAATGAGTTTTTATGCCAGGCTCGATGAATTCATGAGAGATTCGGATCGGGATTGCGGCATTTGTGGCGAGTGCTGCCAAAAGTTATACCAACTCCGGGTATATCCGGTTGAGTTGGAGAATATCAGAAGACATGTCGCCGACGATTTAGCGATAAAAAAATTCCAGAATTTCGCCAACAGCCCCGTTGTTAAAATCTGGGGAGACATCAGCGGGCAATGCCCCTTTCAGGACGGGGCGCTATGCGTCATTTACCCGCTGCGCCCTTATCACTGCCGCGTTTACGGCCACTATGACTACCAGGGAAGAAGCCTGCTGGAAAGATGCGTCTACCGGGGTTATGCCATCGCTTACTACCACAGGGAAGAACTCCCGCTAATTGACGAGCTTGATCATTTGGTGGAAAGTTACGAAAGTAAAAACAACCTGCCTGTCGGCTGATAATCAACCGGCCTAAAGCTACCCATTGCCGTCAACAAGGCTACTTATAGAATAAGTCCGCCGGCCGGGCGCCTTTTGGCCCTTTAGACCAACCTTTATTATAGATATAAACTTCTCTACCAGTTGTGGGTCAAACTGAGTTCCGGCGCACCTGGCAAGTTCATTCAAGGCCTGCCCGGCAGTCAACGCCTTGCGGTAAGGGCGGTCGCTGGTCATGGCGTCGTAAGCGTCAATGATAGCGAGAATGCGGCATTCTAAAGGAATTTCTTTTCCTTTTATCCCCAGGGGATAGCCCTTACCGTTCCACCATTCGTGGTGTTTTAAAATCCAGTCGGCAATGGGAACGAGATCCGGCGCCGACATGGCGATGCGGCAGCCGATTTCACAATGCCGCTGCATTTCAACATACTCCTCGTGTGTAAGGGGGCCGGGCTTGAAAAGGATCCTGTCCGGGATTCCCACCTTGCCGATATCGTGAAACCTGGCCAGGAGTTTCAGATCAGCGATGCTGCGCCTGGACAGCCCAATGGTCCCGGCCAAACACACCGCCAGGTTCTGCAGCCGCTCGGCATGGCCCTCAGTAATAAAATCTCTCTCCTCCAGCGCTTTCATCAGCGTCTGCACAATGGCGCTGCGCGCGCTTTTATTGCGGTGGAGCTTTTCCCGGTACATTTTGTTTTAAGGGAAGCTCCGGGTTCGACTTGTTGTAGTTTTTAATGACGCTATGAATACGCTCACACATGCTTTCCATGGCCATTACATTATTGCCTGTAACCAGCGCCGCGAATTCATCCCCCCCAATCCGGGCCACCACACCCTCGTCACGAAAAGATTCCTTGAGGGCGCGGGCCGCCGCCACCAACAGCAGATCCCCCTTTTCGTGCCCCATCGTATCGTTTACCAGTTTAAGCCCGTCTATGTCGCAAACAATAACGCCGGCCGGTTCATTACGCCCGCTTTCGAGGCGGCGCATCTTTTCTTCAAAATAATTGCGGTTGTAAAGCCCGGTGAGGGGATCGTGCAAACTCAAGTATTTTAACTGCGTTTCCGCCTGTTTGCG
>JALHFC010000205.1 GCA_022839445.1 Pelotomaculum sp. | reverse complement strand
ATAGGAGCTAACCCGGCAGACGGCGCTCCGGAGGATATCGTTGCGTCATACCTATCCGGCTCGCTACGGACAGGCGCTAATCCCTGCGATCATTAGAGCAAAAATCGCGAAAATATTTTTACCATGAGAAGGGGGAATTTTTATGGGACAAGATTCGGAAAACCAATGCGCCGAGGGAAAATGCGGGCATGGGGAAGGAACTCACGCGCCTGAAAAGCTGCCTGTAAATGAATTCAGTAACGTTAAAAACGTGATTGCCGTTATGAGCGGGAAAGGCGGGGTAGGAAAGTCTTCGGTGACATCACTGCTTGCCGCCGGTTTTAGAAAAAAGGGTTTTGAGGTTGGGGCGCTGGACGCGGATATCACCGGTCCCAGCTTGCCGAGAATGTTCGGGATTAAAGGCGGCATAGCAAAACAGGCGGAAGAGACCATGTTCGGCTTGCTCCCGTCTGAAAGCTCGACCGGGATCAAGGTCATGTCCATAAATTTACTGGTGCAAAACGAAGATGATCCGGTCATATGGCGCGGGCCCTTGCTCGGTAAAATGGTCGGGCAGTTTTGGACCGACGTTGTCTGGTCCGACCTGGATTACCTATTTGTGGACTTGCCGCCCGGAACCGGTGACGTGCCGCTTACCGTAATGCAGTCCCTACCATTAAACGGAATGATCGTCGTGTCTTCACCGCAGGACCTTGCTGTAATGATTGTAAAAAAGGCGATCAAAATGGCTAAATTGATGGATATACCGATACTCGGCTTGATCGAGAATATGAGCGAGGTTATTTGCCCGAAATGCGGCGAGTCGATTCAACTGTTCGGCCCAGGGCGTGGCGCGGAAGTTGCAAAATCAAATAACATACCATTTTTAGGAAGCCTGCCGGTAGATCCGAGACTGTCCGAGTTGTGTGACCAGGGTAAGGTTGAAGAATACGACAGCGAACTGTTTAGCAGTGCAATACCTGAAATGCTGGTAAAAACACCGGAAGTAACAAACTAATTTGCCGGAATTTGAGTTAATGTTATTTTATTGCCAGAAAAGCGCTCCCCAGGGTAATATCACAGGTGGCGCTTGTTTCTTTAAAGTGTTTGTTTTATTCTTAGGTTAAATAAGAAAAGTTTAATGTTAACTTAACTGGTTTTAAAATATATCATCTATAATGAAACATGTTTCATTATAGTACCGATCGGGGAGAGAGAAAGGATGCCCAGACCGCCAAAATGCAGGAGAGTTGAACAATTACCGTGGGTTACTTACTTCAAACCGTCGGGCATACCCATGACGGAACTGTCCGAGATAGTGCTGTCGATCGAGGAGCTTGAGGCCATAAGGCTAAGGGACCTGTCCGGGTTGGAGCACGAGGAATGCGCGGAAAGGATGTCTATTTCTTTCACAGGGTACTGGCTTCCGCCAGGCAAAAGGTAGCCCAGGCGCTGGTGAACGGCGAGGCTTTGAAGGTATCGGGTGGGAATTACAAGCTGGCCCAGCATAATCTAAAGTGCCGGAGTTGCGGGCACCATTGGGAGGGAACCATCCACCGCCGGCGTACACAATGCCCGTCATGCTGCGGTAAAAACTGGCAAAGGATCGAACCAATTAATGCTAATCGGGAAGACTGAACGTATGCATTAGTAAAATGGGAACGAGCGTGAAATATCACATCACGCTCGTTTTATATTTCTCTATCTTTTGGCGATGAGCAATACATGTCAAAAGCCAATTCAGACAATCGAACAAAAGTTTCTTTATCCAAACGGTATTCAAAGTGTAGTTTAACTATTCTTAAATACGCGTCTTTCAATGTCGGGGCGGATAAGACTATATCCTCAAAATCCGGTACATTTTTCCTGGCCTGGGGAGGGGTAGGATCCCTGGGGAGGGGTAGGATCGTCAGTATTACCCACAAGATAATCAATGCTGGTTTCATATAAATTAGCAAGGATTCTAAGAGTCCTTATATCCGGTTCGCTGACTTCTTTTTCATAACCGGATAATGTTTTATTGTGTATATTTGTAAGCATTTTAACCTGCACCTGCGTTAAACGCTTTGCTTCTCGCGCCAATCTGAGGCGAATACCTATATAGCTATTCACGGTTGCAACACCAATTCTATATTATCACAATTCAAATTCCCAGGGTATTGGTTCTTAAATATACGGAAAACGACATTGACTTCTTAGTTCCTAAGAAATATTATTAAGTATACTCAAATTTTTGGAACGTTATGTTGAATGGGTTAAAAACACGTCGGCGAGGAGGAAATAAAATCCAGCCCATATCTTTTGAAGATTTTTGGAGACAACTTCGGAGGGAAGCTACCGGATTAAGAATTGATATTCTATTTAAGGCAGGATGCCTGGAAATGCAATGGTCATTTAGTGACCAGGAAACAAAACAGAGGATAGAAAAACTTTTGAAGCAACGCGGCGCCAAATACCGGGCAAGCGATTCTTCAGTGTATTTCTGGGTGGGGATTAACGAGGAAGGATGTCTGGATTTAGTTAAAGCCAGCGGCTGTCAACATTCACGGTCTAGCCCCTCGAACAGTTCACAAGCTTAAAACATAGGATTTAACCGGGATATTTCTGGCGGCAATATCAGAAGCAAGGGAATGGTTTTTTGCTTCCGCTGTATATTTTAAAAATATCGAGTTGTTAGTGCAGGAAAGTTTAAATATATAAAGAACTTAAAGATGGTGTGTTAAATATTATTGGTTCCAATCTGCTATAAGGGGGGAGCCTTTTTGTCTTGCAGGGAAATGCCGCGGATTACTAACTTGTGGTCAAAAGTAGTGGATGGTGAAAATGGGGCTTGGTTTTCTAAAGTGGTGATTGAGTCTACGAGATCCTACCCCTATACTTTGTCAAGGGTAGCGGCGCTATTGTCAATATGCCGGAGGGAATAATAGAGGTAAACGACGGCCTTTTACGGGAAATTAATATAAAACAGGCGGGTGGTGGCGCCCTGGTGGAAATTGCGCCGGAGCACCCGGCGGAATTCACCCTGGCCGTCCGTGAAGGATTTCCTTTCCGGTTGGAGGTCTACCTCGACCGCTCTAGTTTAATAAAATTATTTAGTGGAAAAAAGATCGTCGTCGATCCCGGCCACGGCGGGAAGGACACCGGGGGAAAAGGTCCCGTCAGTCTTTTTGAAAAAGATGTAGTGGTACCGATAGCTAAAAATTTGGAAAAGCTCTTGCGCCGGGTGGGCGCGGATGTCATAATGACCAGGAGTGGGGACGAGGACATCCCCCTATCAAAAAGGGTGGATATTGCCACCCGAGCGGGCGCGGATGCTTTTATCAGTATCCATACACACGCCGACGCCGACTGTAATGTTGTGGGCGCGGCGGCACATTACGCTCCCGCCGGCAGGGAGACAAAATTAAGGTCCGGGACAGGGGAGTTGCCGCGCAGGGTGAACTGGCCGCCCTGGTTAAAGGATTTCCGGCGGTGGAGGTAGAAGTTGTAACCATCACCAATATTGTAGAAGAAGTGTTCCTGCGCGGCCTGACTATCCAGAAAAGGGCGGCGGAGGGGATTTTCAACGGCCTGATCAAATACTTCGCCGCGAAAACCGGCGATAATAAAAAAGGTGAGAGCAAGTGATTGCAGGAAGAATACCAATCAGGACGCACCTCGTCACCGAAAAGGACGATATCGTCGATGTAGTAAAAAAATACACCGGAGATATAGCCGCGCCGGGCGATATTGTGGCGGTGGCCGAAAGCGTGGTCGCCATCAGCCAGGGGCGGATATATTTGTCGGATGAGGTCAAGCCCGGCCTGATAGCGAAGTTTCTTTGCCGCTTCCCCGGCAAGGAAGGCAGCCTGGCCGCTCCCCCTTCCATGCAGGTGGCCATAAAGGAGACCGGGACGGCCCGCTTTCTCTTGGCCGTGGCGGCGGCGGGGCTGGGCCGGCTGGTGGGGCGCAGGGGGGACTTCTTCCGGGTGGCGGGAAGTGACCTGGCTTTGATTGACGACTTCGCCGGCACCTTGTATCCTTTTGACAGGCATATTGTGTTGGGCCCGAAGGACCCACAAAAAATTGTAGACAGGATAAAAAAGGAAACCGGGGTTGACGCCGTCATCACCGATGTGAACGATATTGGAAATGTGGACATCCTGGCCGCCACCGGCGGTGTGGATTTGCAGGCTTTAAACAGCTTTTTAAAAGATAACCCCCATGGCAACGATGACCAGCAGACCCCGGTTGTGCTGCTGGTGTCCGCCGAAAACATGCGGGAATTGTTATGTTAGGAGAAGATGTAGAGCAAATGGCGCTGGATCAAAACAAAACACCACTTTTTGACGCCGTAAAGTATCACGTCAAAAGGAAAGCCGTCCCGTTGCAAATACCCGGCCACAAGCACGGGCACGGTCTGGAAGAATACAAAGAATTTGTCGGCGAAAATGTCCTCAGAATGGATTTGAACGAGACCAGGGGCATCGACATGATCTGGGATCCGACCGCGGTCATCGCCAAGGCCGAAAAACTCCTTGCCGGGGCTTTTGGAGCAACCTACGCGTTCTTTTTAATTAACGGGACCACATCCGGCGTACAGGCGATGATTATGAGCACCTGCGTGCCCGGCGACCAAATCATCGTGCCCAGAAACGCCCACAAGTCAATTTTTAACGGTTTTATTTTAAGCGGCGCCAGCCCGGTTTACGTGCAGCCGGAAATTGATGACCGCCTGGGGATAGTGCTGAGCGTCACCGAAAGCAACCTGCGGCGGTCAATAGAAGAAAATCCCGGCGCTAAAGCTGTTATGGCGATCAACCCTTCATATTACGGGGTGGCCCCTGACCTGAAACGAATAGTGGAAACAGCGCACGCAAGCAATATGCCGGTGCTGGTGGACGAGGCCCACGGAACCCACATGCGGTTTCACCGGCATTTCCCCATTTCGGCGATGGCCGCGGGGGCCGATATGAGCGCGGCCAGCCTCCACAAAACAGGCGGCTCGATGACTCAAAGCTCCGCGCTCCTGATCTGGAACAGCAAGATTAACCCCAACTACGTAAAGCAGGTGTTAAACCTCACTTACACATCCAGCCCGTCTTACGTTTTGTTGTGTTCCCTTGATGTCGCCAGGAAGCAGTTAGCTGTGAGGGGCGCTGAGATACTGGACAGGGTGCTGGAACTAACCAGTTGGGCTGTTTGCGCCGGACAAAAGATATTTTGAAAAGGCAGGGCATTTTAGCTTTGACGACACCAAGCTGCTGGTAAATGTGCAGGAACTGGGCCTGACCGGTTACGAAATGGAAGAAATGCTGGCCAAAGATTACAATATTTTAATTGAGCTTGCCGATATGTATAATATCCTTGCCATTATCAGCCTGGGCGAGCAAAGGGAATATCTCGAAACTTTCGTTAAAGCGCTCAAAGAAATAGCCGGCCAGAACAGGCAAAAAGGCATTAAAAAAATAGATACCGTCCAATTTTACCCGGAAGTGGTGATGAAGCCAAGGGAAGCGTTCTTCAGCCCCAAGAGGCCGGTCCCGCTGGAACACTGCGCCGGGGAAATAGCCGGTGAGATGATCATGGTCTACCCGCCGGGCATTCCCCTGGTCAGCATGGGTGAAATAATAACGGCTGAAATGATTGAGTACGTTAAAATGCTGAAAGAAGAGAAATGCACTTTGCAGGGGACCACCGATCCGATTGTGGATAGCGTTATGGTTTTAGATATCTAATGTTTCCCGGTAATTTGCTTTTTTATCAGTTGTATAAAGAGGCAGCTCTTTACGAAGCTGCCGTTTTTTATTGGTAATTGCTTTCCTTTTCATAAAACCCAGTAATCTGCGTCTATCTTTGCGGTGTTTCATTTTTAGGTTTATAATAGACGCATCTTTGGCGGGGGTAAAAGCTTAAATGACGGATACAGCGACAAAACTTAGAGAAACACCTATAAATAAATTATTCTTCCAATACCTGGTCCCTTCAGTCTTCGGAATGTTGCTCATGTCCATCAACATTGTCCTGGACGGTATTTTTGTCAGCCGTGGAGTAGGACCCAACGGGCTGGCGGCGATCAATATTTCCATCCCGGCGTTTTCTTTGATCCTGGCCATTTCCTTGTGGATCGGTACCGGGGGGGCTACCATATATTCCATGTCACTGGGCAGGGGTGAGCTGGCCTACGCCCGGTCGGTTTTTTCCCAATCCATCTTATTTTGCATACTTCTAACCGGTGTACTTATGGGTGCCTGCTTATGGAAGGTTGACGAATTGGCCTGGTTTTTGGGGTCAAATGAAGTCATTTTGCCTTATGTCATGGACTATTTACCGGTTTTATTAATCTTTGGCATTGTTTTTGTTTTGGAAAACGTGCTCAGTGTTTTTGTCCGCAACGACGGCAATCCAAACCTGGCCATGGCTGCGCTGGCTGTGACTGCCGGGCTCAATATCATCCTGGATTACATTTATATTTTTATATACGGTTGGGGAGTGAAAGGCGCGGCCTACGCCACGGTAATATCTGCGGGAATTGGTATTTTTGTATTACTGGCACATTTTTTTAGAAAAAGCAGCACCCTCAAGTGGGGAGCGTCACGTTTTCAATGTAAAACCTTGCAACAAATCCTTATTATCGGTTTTCCCGGCTTTACCGCAGAGATGACCGCCGCAGTTGTTACGATTGGCTTAAATGTCACCTTTATGCGTTGGAGCGGGGAAACAGGTGTGGCCGCCTATTCCATTGTCAATTACATTCACGCGTTGGTATTGCTGGTTTTCATTGGTGTGGGAGGCGCACTGCAGCCAATTGCCAGTTTTCATTATGGCGCGCGTTTATATGATCGTTTGCAAAAATGCTTGCGGCTGTCTGTGCAAAC
>JALHFC010000204.1 GCA_022839445.1 Pelotomaculum sp. | reverse complement strand
TCGATCATGTTCTCCGAAAAATCCAGCCCCGTTATCCTCCCCGCCCGGCCGGCCACCCGTGCCTGCTCCATCGTCAGCATCCCGGTCCCGCAGCAGATGTCCAGCCCCGTCCCGCCTTCTTTTAGTTCAGAGCGTTTAACCGCCAGCCTTCGCCAGGACTTATCTAAACCAAAGGTCATTAAAGTATTCATCAAATCGTAGTTCTTCGCTATAGAATTAAACGTTTCTTGAACGTACTTTGCTTTGTTCTTTTTACCTGGTAAATCAGCCAAGTAGCCGTCCTCCTATACCTTCTTGTAGCTTCATATATGAATTATATTATCTTATGGTGTTTCCTTCAACACCCCGAAAAATTCTTAGAAGATATCCATCCTGGAATTTCTACAAACAAATTGACAATGTGTGGAAGCGCGTATTAGAATAAACCAATGGAAAAGATGGGGGATTATACATTATGACAAAAAAGATAATCGCCGGGCTAGCCATTGCTTGTACTCTCCTTGCCATAGGAGTTGTCACATTTTTCGTAAAAGAAAAAAGTAGCGTCCACGAAGAAGATGGGATAAAGTTTATTTCTAAAGTTGCAGGCAAGGATTTTTATATTTATTTAGATGGGAAATGGCAGAAAAAGTTTCTAAAAGGAGTAAATATCGGTGCAGCTAAACCGGGTTATTTCCCAGGGGAACTTGCAATTACTAAAGAAGAGTATTTAAGATGGTTTCAATACATCAGCGATATGAATGCTGATGTGATAAGGGTTTACACCACTTTAAAACCCGATTTTTACAATGCTTTGTATGAATTTAACAATAAATCAAAAAAACCGCTATTTCTTATACAAGGAGTTTGGGTCAAAGAAGAAGATATCGCCAGTCTTAATGATGCTTATGCCAATGATGAGCAAATAAAAAATGATTTTATCAGTGACGCCACCGACCTGGTGGATATTTTACATGGCAAGGCAATACTTCCCCCACGGCGAGGTTTTGCAAGTGGAGAATATAAAAAAGATGTCTCAAAATACGTAATTGGTTGGATACTGGGTATAGAATGGGACCCGTTTTTTGTAGAGGGCACTAATAACAACAATCCCAATAAAAACAACTACTCAGGCAGTTACTTATATACGGAAGGCGCCTCTCCATTTGAAGCATTCTTATGTGAAGTCGGGGACAAGGTACTCGAATATGAAGCGTCTAAATATCAGATGACCCGTGCCTTGAGCTTTACCAATTGGCCTACCACAGATATGCTGGAACATCCAAATGAACCGTATGAAAAAGAGGACATGGCCATGGTTAACATAGAGCATATCAAGCCCCGGGAAAGCTATAAACCGGGTGTTTTTGCATCCTACCATATCTATCCTTATTACCCGGATTTTATGAATTATCAAAGGGAATACATTAACTTCAAAGACGAAAAGGGCAAAATAAATACTTATAAAGCTTATTTAAGAGATTTATTTAAAGAACATACTATACCGGTGTTTGTTGCTGAATTTGGCGTGCCGGCCTCAAGGGGTAAAGCTCATGACAGCTTGTATTCCGGGTACAGTCAAGGAAATCACGATGAGGCCGAACAAGGTAAAATAGTTGAGAATCTTCTACAAGATATTTATAATGAAGGCTACTGTGGCGCGCTGGTTTTTACATGGCAAGACGAGTGGTTTAAAAGGACATGGAATACCATGGATTTTGATTTGCCTGATCGTCGGCCATTCTGGTCAAATCCTCAAACCAACGAGCAAAAATTCGGGCTCCTGGCATTTGACCCGGGTGCAGAAAAAAGCAGGTGCCAGCGATTGGAACGGGGAAAGGCCAATTTATACTGCGAAAGGCGCCAGCCTTTATGTAAAATCTGACGAAAAATATATTTACCTCATGGTTAAAACACAGGATTTCGATTTTGCCAAGGACACGTTATATATCCCGGTAGATATGCTGCAAGGGCAAGGAAACACACATGACAAGGTGAAAAATGTAGCCTTTGAGCGCCCCGCCGATTTCCTGATTCAAATTAATTCTGAAAATAATTCAAAAATCCTTGTGGACGCTTACTATGATTCTTTTTATTACCTATATGCCCAACAGCTAAATATGACTGAGAAAAACCCTGAATACACTAAAAAAGGAAACGGCATTTTCAATCCCATATACCATTGCCTTTCCAGAGAGATTTACTTACCGGAAGATAAAAGAACAATCCCATTTTCCAAATATGAGACCGGTTTGTTGAAACATGGCGATG
>JALHFC010000203.1 GCA_022839445.1 Pelotomaculum sp. | reverse complement strand
TTAAGTTTTTCGGCCAGTTGCCGGAAGGGGACTTAGAAAAATTAGTGGAGATATATGAAAAAGTCTTGTCCAGGATCAAAGCGGAGGAAAAGAGCGGGGAGGTCTAGCTTGTAGATCTAGCGTTTAGATCCAGGTACATATTTAAATATAACCGGTATCAAGGTATGGTGTTAAAATTCATGCTCCTGTTGGGTCATTGTGCTGCGGCGCCATATCCCTGCGGGAGACGGTATTTTCGCAAGGGCCCGGTGTGCTGCGTCCATACGGCGCTACCGGTAGCGCTTAAGTTGGCTATAGAGTGACAAGTTTTACTGTTGGGCCGGTTATGTTGAAATTCAAAAATGTTGACAACCCGCTGATTTTACGTTGCGGGCCCTTTTTCTCACCACGGGCGGGTGTTGTCGTCGGTGCTAAGAAGTTGCCTGTTACAATAACATCGTGCCTTTAGCGGGGTTTGCTAGACGGTCAAATAATTTTTCTTTGCTATGATTGGAATTGCTTGTATAATAAATTATAAATTTTAATTAACCAGTTGAACCGGTAAAAGGGGTAATGCCGTTTGAGAAAGTGGTTCGGGATAATACTGGCGGGTCTACTGGCGCTTTTAATAATAGCGCCGGCCGGGTGCGGCTCTAAGGTGAAAGGCACGAAACCGGAGGACCAGGACGTTATTACAAACAAAGCTGTTGCCACCTTTGGCAGGCTGGCCAGTGAGACGGTGGTAAGCGGGAAACTGGAGGCCCTTAATTCGGCCAATGTGGTGCCGAAAATGAGCGGTAAAGTAGCTGCCATCACGGTTGACGTGGGATCGGAGGTCGCTCCGGGTGACCTGCTCCTAAGTCTTGAAGCCGCCGACATAGCGGCGCTGGTTGATTTGTACGAAGCCCAGCTGGAAAAGGCGAGGAACTCGGATCTTCCTGCCCAGAAAAACCAGGCGGAGCTGGCCCTTACCAATGCCGGGGCTAACCTCAAGGTAGCTGAAGCGGATTACCGGAGAAGCGGGCAACTGTTGGACGCTACAGTAATACCGGCGCAGCAGTTTGAGCAGTCCGAGAGGATGTATATCCAGGCCAAAGCGGCCTATGAGGCTGCTCAGAACGCCCTGGATATACTTATAAACGCGACTATACCGGAAACTATCCGCCAGTGCGAGGCCCAGCTGGAAAAGGCGCGGGCCGATTTTGCGAACAGTGTGATCAGGTCACCCATCAGTGGGGTTGTTACGGCTAGGCATGTCAACCCCGGTGAAATGGCCAGCCCCACCCAACCGGTGATTACACTGGTCAACCTTGATCCGGTGGTGGTCAGGGCGAATATTAACGAAGACCGGATCAATAAGATCAATACTGGTCAGTCCATTAAAATAAGGGTGGGATCGGTTCGGAACGAGCCTTTTACAGGGATAGTTACAAACATTGCCCTTGCCGCCGACCCTACTACCAGGGCCTACCCCGTCAAGATACAAATTGAAAACCCGCAGCATGTTTTAAAGCCGGGTATGTTTGCCGAAATTTATTTACATAGCGGGGATGAGGAAGGAGTAATAATTCCCAGGGAAGCTCTCGCTACAAGCGGTGAAAAAAGCAACGTGTGGGTGATCAAAGACGGTGTTGTTTCCCTACGCGAGGTGGTACCCGGCCACTCGGACGGTCAAAAAGTCATCATCAAGTCGGGGCTTGCGGAGGGCGAAGAGGTGGCGGTAACCAACCTGGATTCGTTGAAGGAAGGAATGAAAGCCGGCGCTCGCGGTTAGGCGTCTGTGATTGGAGATGTATGCTTTGAAAAAGAAGGTTATTCTTTATGTAGCGCTTGCCGCGATGATATTAACGCTGGCCGGTATTGTCTTCTATTACTGGTATAAAAACAACAATTATGTGGACACGGAAGACGCGCGTGTGGACGGCGCTATCGTTAAAGTCAGCCCCCAGAT
>JALHFC010000029.1 GCA_022839445.1 Pelotomaculum sp. | reverse complement strand
AAGGCAATATAACTAAATTTCCGGTGAGAGGCAAGCATGTCTCTCTTTTTTTTTCTAAATGGGCTAAAAGACCCGGATCACCAGTAAATAGCGCTTAAAATACCGGCGCGATCTACTTTTTTAAAAACTCTTGAGGAAAGAAGGAGTATTATGTTCCAAGTCGTTCTCACCCCAGCAGCAGGAAAAAGACTAATTGCTAAAGCGATCGCTTTTCATCCTGCAATACAAGCGGCTCTCCGGTCGGAAACTATTGCTATTATCGCGGGGACAACAAACGGTTATGTTGCGGAGGAGATACTGGCGCTAACCGGTCAATCAGAAGGATTTGTCCGGCAGCGGTTCTTTCGGGGCGTAACACTTCCTCCCAACACACCCACAACTGATACAGGCCGACTTCCCGATGAAACAGGATTCCCCGGAGACATAGTAATTGTTAAAGGCAATTGGCAGCGGGGAAAAACTATTTTCGATATTGTCGACGCCCTGAAAGAAGGCGATGTTATTTTGAAAGGCGCAAATTCTTTAGACCTGTTGAACAAACGCGCTGCTATTCTCATCGGTCATCCCAGGGGCGGCACAATAACAGCTGCCTTGCAGGCTGTTACCGGAAGGCGGGTGCGCCTGCTTATACCTGTTGGGTTAGAAAAAAGGATTTCAGGTGATATTGATGAATTGTCCGCGAAACTAAACGCGCCGGGAAGCTATTTCCACTCTTACCGGCGCAACCGCAGAACTTGTCGCGGGGGGCGGTGTCTGTGGGGCGGAAGGATCGGTAAGGCTCATTGTCAGCGGGGAAACGAAGAAAGAAAAACAAGCGAGGGAGCTCATCAAGTCATTGTCATACGAACCTGGCTTTGTTCTTTAGATGAGTGTCAGCCTTTACTTTCCACCACGGCGCGGTAAACCTCCCGCCGTGAAAGACCGCGCAGCCGGGCCACTTCACGGATGGCCTCTTTTCTTGGAGTACCCTCTGCTTCCAGCGCAGTGACATGGGGAGCCAACCCCAGACACTGCCAGGGAGCCTCTTTCTCTTGCGGCGCATCCTCACCCGTAGCGCCCGCCACCACAAGAGTGAACTCGCCCCTGGGTTCATTTTCCTCAAAATGTTCTTCTAAACCAGTTAAAGTGCCCCTGATAACTTCTTCATGCTTCTTGGTCAACTCCCTGGCCGCCACCGCCGGACGGTCGCCCAGTGTTTCAATGAGACAAGACAGGGTTGTCTTAAGACGGTGCGGGGCTTCGTAAAAGATCAGGGTATCGCGCCGGTCGCGAAGCTCATTCAATTTTTCCCGCCGCGCTTTTTTAGCCACCGGCAGGAACCCGGCAAAAACAAAAGAATCTGTGGGAAGCCCGGAAACTACCAGCGCGGTGATTGACGCGCTGGGGCCGGGAACCGGGACCACCCGATAGCCCTTTTCCAGCGCCGCCGCCACCAGTTCCGAACCTGGGTCTGACACGCCCGGCATGCCTGCGTCGGACACAAGAGCAATATTTTTCCCCGATGCCAGGATATCCAGGAGATATTCCCCTTTTTCCTTGTGGTTGTGCATATGATAGCTAGTAAGCGGAGTATGGAGATCGTAATGGCTAAGTAATTTGCGTGTATGCCGGGTATCCTCCGCGGCAATCAAATCCGCCTCGTCCAGCACCCTCAAAACCCGGAGGGTAATGTCCTCCAGATTGCCAATCGGTGTGGCGCAGAGATAAAGCGCGCCTTTTTCTTCTTTGTTCAATGAGCTTCACCTCACCTACACACAGCATTGATGAAAAAGGGGCGATCCGACCTTTAGCCCCCTCTTATCTCCTGGCCGGCGGCAGGTTCCTGTTCCTTCTTTAGAAATGCCAGGCAAAACAGGCAATCGCCAGCCCGCTTGCGCCCGAAATAAAGGTTACAGATGTGAAAATCCTGGTCGTAAAGCCCCAACAGGTTTATAAACCCCTTGTGCGTTGTAACATCAACACTGCCGGCGTCCCCTGCAAAGCCTTCGCGGTATATATCGGCCAACTCTTTCCTGAGCCGGGCGTTTTCTTCATCGAGATTTTGCGCCTTATTTTTTAGCTCTTTTACCTCAAAAAGAAGCGCGTGTAGTTTTGCTTCCATATCCCTGGCCAGTTTATAAATCGACTGCATTAATCTCTCTCCTCGCCGGTCCGCTCAGGGCGCCCTTGTTTATGGCGTCCTTCTTCATTAGCCTGGTTATTTTTTAGCGTTACTTCCTCGCGCGAATACTCTTTTAAGGTTTTGCTTTCCTTCAACTCCACATTTAAGCTTTCTTTAAAAATATTAATGCCGGCGACCCTACCCTCGCCGTCGGGCGTCATTACCAGGCTGCCCGCCTCTGGATAGCCTTCCTTGGCTTGCACGTAAGATTCATTTTCATATTTCAGGCAACACATCAACCTGCCGCAGATTCCTGATATTTTAGTAGGGTTTAGGGACAGGTTTTGATCTTTCGCCATCCGGATGGAAACAGAAGCAAAGTCCGACAGCCAGGTGGAACAACATAGCTCCCTGCCACAGCAGCCCAGGCCACCGACCATCTTCGCCTCGTCCCGGACACCAATTTGCCGCAATTCAATCCGGGTCCGGAAAACCGAAGCCAAATCCTTGACTAGTTCCCGAAAATCGATCCTGCCGTCGGCCGTAAAATAAAAGATGACCTTGTTCCCGTCAAAAGTCTGCTCCACACCCACCAGCTTCATCGGCAATCCATGCGTAGCTATTTTCTCTAGACCTATCTGGAAAGCCCTTGTTTCTTTTTCCCTGTTTATAATAAGCTGCCGTCCATCCTCCGCGGTGGCTTTTCGGATAACCATTTTCAGCGGGGCAACCACATCTTCTTCTTCTACCTCCAAAGGGCCGGCCACCACATGGCCGAATTCAACCCCTCTAACCGTTTCCACAATGACACCGTCGCCGGACACCAATTTTTCCTCACCAGGATCGAAATAATAAATTTTACCTACCTTTTTAAAGCGAATACCTACTACTGTTATGCCCACTAAAAATCTACCCCCTAATACCTCTAATGCCGCAACCTACCTAATAAGATGTAGAAATAACGCTTCAAAAGCCAGCCTGGTATTGGCGTTGGCCTCGAGTTTATGTTTTGTGGCGCCTATTTCTTTTATTATTTCCACAAGGCGGGCCGTATCATAGCACCCCGCCTCTCTTCCAACGATATCAACGCAGTCTAGATTAAACAAAAGCTCCGCTTCCCCTGTTTCCCGGTAAACCAGTAAATCGCGGTACCAGCAGGTAAGCATGTCCAGCACCGATAGCGCCTTTACTTTATTTCCGGAGGTTTTTCCGGCCATTTCCAAGGCCTCGCAGGGACCGCATTCTTTAAGTTGCCCTGCTAAATTGTGGGCCTCGCGCCGCTCCTCCTGTTGGGAACCGGAAGCACACACAAGCGCCCGGCCCATGCTGCCGCCCGACAGCACGGCGGCGTGGCGGGCGTCTTCCTCCCCCAGGCCGTGCCAGTCTATAAGGCCCTGGATTAGATCGGAAACAGGCAGGCTTTTAAAGAAAACCTGCTGGCAGCGGGACAGGATTGTAGACAACAAGTTCTGAGGGCGGCCGGACAGCAAAATAAAAACAGTGCTTGCGGGAGGTTCCTCTAATGTTTTAAGCAGGCAGTTGGCGGCATCCCTCGTCATTAGATCCGACTGCCGGACGATAAAAATCTTCCGGCCGCCCTGGTAAGGACGGTAGGGCGCCACGCGCAGGACTCCCCTGATCTGATCAATCTTAATCGAAGAGCCGGAAGGCTGGACAAAATAAAGGTCGGGATGGTTCCGACCCTCTACCTGGCGGCATTCCCGGCACATACCGCAGGCGTCCCCGTCGACAGGGCACGCGCAAAGAAGCGCCCGGGCAAAAGCCAGGGCAGTTGTTTCCTTGCCCACCCCGGCAGGACCGGCAAAAAGGTAGGCATGGGCCACCCGGCCCCACAACACGGTATTCAAAAGCGACCTTACAATCTGTTTATGCCCGGTTATTTCTTTCAGTAACCTCATTCAACACTTCCCCTACTGCTTTGAGAATATCACACAGTACCAGGTCTACCGGTCTGTTGGCGTCAATAATATTATAACGGCCGGGCTCGCGGCCCGCCAGGGACAGGTAACCCAAACGGACCCGCCGGTAGAACTCTTGCTGCTCCTGCTCGATCCGGTCGGCGCCCCGCCCGGACCGGCTCAGCCGGTCAATTGCGTCATCACAACAAAAATCAAGCAGCAATACCAAATCGGGGACAAGCCCGGCTATAGCCGGCCGGTTAATTTGCTCCAGCATCAGGATGTCCATACCCCGCCCGAACCCCTGGTAGGCCAAACTGGAATCAACAAAACGGTCGCACAATACTATCTTTCCAGCTTCCAGCGCCGGAATAATAACTTGCGCCACGAGCTGCGCCCTAGCTGCAGCATACAGGAAAGCCTCTGCCCGGGGCGCCAGTTCGCCATACAGGGGGTTTAACAATATTTCCCGGATTAATTCCCCCACTCTCGTGCCGCCGGGTTCCCTGGTATATACCACCGGGTAACCCCTGTTTTCTAGCTCCCGGCCTAGCAGATCAAGCTGGGTGGTCTTTCCGGCGCCGTCAATACCCTCGAAAACAATAAACTTGCCTAGCATTACAGTCCTTTCCACCCCGTTTCACCAAGGAGTCCATCAAAAAAATTGGCTTTAAATCCGCCTCTTTATTCTACCACAACTTTGATTGTTTTTAGCGTCAAATCTAACTGCCCGTGGCAGGGTAGTCCCATACTACTTATCAGCATGAGGTATTCCTGTACCTCCGGCGTTATTTCCTCCCCAGGACTCACAACAGGAATACCCGGCGGGTAAACGGCTACCGCCTCTGCGCAGATCATCCCTCCGGCCTTGGCCAAAGGGACCTGCCGGGACGGGGAAAACCAAGCGTCCCTGGGCTTCATCCTTTTATTCCAACCGGGTGGCGCACCGGGAAGAGCTAACGCTGCCGGAAGCCTATCCCTTATGGCAATGTCCTCCAGCGCACCCGCCAGCGCGTCGCAATCCTTTTTTGTCGCGCCGGCGGAAACAAACGCTACCACATTGGCGGCGTCGGCCATTTCCACAAAAACATTGTAACGCTCCGCTAATAGACTGCTTACCTGGTACCCGGTCAGGCCCAACCCCCGCACTGAAATAACCAGCTTTGTTTTATCCAGCCCCACGGATTCCGCCAGGCAGTCCTCCGTTAAAACCCGTATGCCTACAACCCCGGTTAGCCGCTCCCGCACCTGCCGCGCCAGCTCAAGCGCCCTTTCCAAAAGCGCTTCACCCTGCCGGGCCATGTGCCGCCTGGCCAAGTCAAGGGAAGTCATCAGGATGTAAGAAGGGCTTGTCGTTTGCAGCAGGCTCAAAGCAGCCGCGACATTATCACCATCAACAAGCCGCCCTTGCAGATGGAGCATTGAGCTTTGCCCCAGCGCCCCTCCTAGCTTATGTGTGCTCTGGACGGAAGCGTCCGCGCCGGCGGCCATAGCGTCATTGGGTAAGCTACGATGAAAGCGCAGGTGAGCGCCGTGCGCCTCGTCCACAAGCAAGGGCTTGTCCCTTTTATGGGCAACCGCGACCTGCTCCTCCAGGTCCCGCGCCACACCGTAATAGCTGGGCCGCACCGCCAGGACCGCCGCCGCCCGGGGATGCGCTTCCAACGCCCGGCTGATTGTCAAAGGCGCTACGCCGCAATCCACTCCGAAGTCAGGAATTATTTCCGGAGCAACACAAACCGGCTCGGCGCCGGAAACAATCAGCCCGCCCAACACCGAGCGGTGGGCATTTCTAGGAACAATCACTTCTCCTTGCCCTACAACCGCGGTAATCAGCGCTTGTATCCCCACTGTAGAGCCGTTAACCAAAAAAAAGCTCCTGCCGGCACCATAGGTACCGGCCGCCAGTTCCTGCGCCCGGGCAATCGGCCCGCCGGGGTTGTGCAGGTCATCCGTCCCCGGCAACTCAGTTAAGTCCAAAGAAAACAACGACCGCCCGCCAGGCGCCGATAATTCACCCGGCAGGTACCTGCCCTGCCCGTGTCCGGGCACATGAAAACGGGATGGATTCCTTGATATATGTTTTAATAGAGCCTCAAAGAGCGGGGCACGGTCGTTACCTACCAAACAGAACCCCCCTTAAGTTTAGTAAAATTTACTAATCTAATAATTTTATCATAAATAATGTGGTGTTACCAAGCCTATCCTGAGCTTTTGCCATAAGTTTTGCGTTATAGCAGGCGGGTTTCCGGCTAAAATAATAACATAAAAATATTTAAAAGAGGTGGTCCCTGATAGCTACAAACTGGAAGGCAGATGAAAAGGCCCTGTCAAAAAAATACCGCACCAATGTGGGTAGGCTGATCAGGGCATGGAAGGTTGGCCTATCGGATCATGAAATTTCCGCTAAAACCGGTGTTAAGTCGTCCACCCTATACCTTATCAGGCAGGATCTGGAACTGGCGCACAGGTTTACGCGCCTTGGAGAAAAAAAAGCATGACACGGTAGCAAGTCTCACGCGCCCGGCATGGACCAGATTTTCTTTAACCCGGTGATATAGGTTTCATAGTTTGGGTCATTTTTAGAAAGGGATACCAATTTTGCCTCACACTCCGGGCAAATGTAATGCCCTTTAAGGTAAAGGCCGTGTTTGCCATCCCACTGGAACCGTCGGCAAAGAATGCATGCGGAAGAATTTACAGCCATAATTCTTTCACCACCTTAACGGATAGTATTACCCTTTTCGGTAGATTAAAAAATCTTAATTTAAAATATGAACAGGGCTGTCGTTTGGTGAAAAAGTAGTTCCTGGAAGGCTGTTAAATAATTAAGGATAATAAGACCCACTACAACAAAAAAAGTGGAACAATGTCAACTGTTCCACTTTATTATAATCATATTTCCCCAATATGTCTTACACCATAAAACAATTAAGCGCCACCAGCAGGGCAATCCCCGGAAGTTGAAGGATACCGGCAGTCAGTATGGTTACCGGATTAATGGCGATATGAAAACCCCACGGGCCGAACACCGCATTTATTACCACCATTACCAGGCAACCTAGCAAAGCCCAGGCAGCCAAGCCAATTAGAAATCTCAAAGGGCGAAATATAGCCGTGCCGATCAGGTAAATACCTAAAAGCCCGGCCAACCCTATTAAAACATGTTTCCACTCCAAGGCCAGACACCTCCTAAGACATTATATGGCCCGGAATGAAAAATATACCTATTTCATTTCCCGTCTTCCCTCTAACGCCTTGCCCAGCGTCACACCGTCGGCGTATTCCAGGTCGGCGCCCACGGGTAAACCATGGGCAATTCTGGTAACACTAACTGCCAGCGGCTTAATTAGACCGGCCAGGTAAAGGGCGGTGGCATCGCCTTCTACGTTAGGGTTGGTTGCCAGTATTACCTCTTTTACGCCCCCGCTTTCAAGACGCTTCAGCAGTTCCCTAATGCGCAGGTGCTCCGGGCCTACCCCTTCCATCGGCGATATGGCCCCGTGCAACACGTGATAAAGGCCCTTGAAGCTCCTGGATTTTTCCATCGCCACCACATCCCTGGGGCGTTCCACCACACAAAGCAGATCACGGCTACGCCGCTCGTCCCGGCAGATCAAACAGGGCGCCTCATCGGTATAATTCCCGCATACCGGGCAATAGCGCACCGTACTCCTGGCCTCCGCTACAGCCTTGGCTAGGTTTATGGCTACTTCCGGCGGGGCGTTTAAAATATGAAAAGCCAGGCGCTGCGCCGTTTTGGGGCCGATGCCGGGTAGCCTGGACAATTGATCGATTAGCCGGGCTACCGGTTTTGCATAATAATTCATTATTAAATTAAGCCTGGTATTTTAATACCGCCGGTAAGCCGGCTCATTTCTTGGGACACCATGTCCTGCGCCTTTTTCAGGGCCTCGTTGACAGCCGCTTGGATCAGGTCCTGCAGCATTTCTACATCCTCCGGGTCAACTGCTTCCGGCTTGATTTCAACTGAGATGATTTCATTTTTTCCATTGGCTACCACCTTAACCACCCCGCCTCCGGCTGTGCTTTCCACCGTCCGGTTGCCCAACTCTTCCTGCAGCTTAACCATTTCCTGCTGCATCTTCTGGACCTGCTTCATCATTTTGTTCATGTTGCCACCCATCATTTTTTAATTCCCCCCTTCGGTTTAATCAACCAAGAACCCCTTAAAACAGTGTATCTTTATATTCGTCATCCAGATTTATTTCCTCTCCACCAAAGCGCCTTTTTACATCCGCTACCGGCGTTTTTGGAACCGGCTCCTCGGGAGCCGGCCCTTTTTGAACCGGCCCCTTGCCAGGCGACCCGGCTTCGACTTTCTGGTAAAACATAAAAGCTACCCGCCATTGGCCACCAAAAACCCGGCCTAGCAGCTCTTCGAAGTATTTTTTGTTTTCCGTCTGATCCGCCATCTCCCTGCCCAGCGTATCACCCTCGGGAAAACCTACCACAAGGCCCCTGTTTTTTACCACCAGCGGTATTGTCCTTGAATAATTGGAGCTAATGGGCAGGCGCTCCTTTCGCAGGGTGTCTAAAACCCTACCCCAGGACTCTTTAATCTGTTCCAGTGAAATATCTTCTTCCGGCGCGCCCGTCTCTGTAGCCACCGCTACTTCCCGGGACGCCTCACGCCGCTCCGGCAAAGTTGGTGGCCTCACAGGTGGCTTTGCTTTATCTTGTAAAGCGCCGCCTCTCATTGGCAGGGGGGAAGGCACCGGCCGTACTTTTTCAGTTTTTACGCCGGGTCTAGTCAACGTTTTTAACTTTTCCTCCACAGCCTCCAGCCTGGCATACAAAGAGGCGACGTCCTCGCCCGTAACGGGATGGCAAGCCTTGACCAGCGCCAGCTCCAGGACGATGCCCGGAAGTGCGCTGTTTTTCATATCCTGTTCTGTACGCACCATTACATCCACAACACGCGCTAGTCCCTCCTGCGCAAACTCCGCGGCGCGAGCTGTCATCCGGCCAGGCTCGTCCCACACCTCACCGGCCGAAGCACCCGGATCTATTTTCCCCAAAAGAAGCGCCCGCAGGTAACCGGCCATTTCCCTGGCAAAAAGACGCAAATCCTTGCCCTCGTCCGTTAATTCAGCTACCAGGCGCAGCGCCTCGCCTGTCTCGCCGGCAGCCAGGTAACCGGACATCCGGCCCAGCGCATCAGCCCGCACCGTTCCCAGTATGCTGTGAATATCCTCAGCCGTTATATTCGTTCCCCCAAAGGCAGCCCCCTGGTCAAGGATGCTCAACGCGTCCCGCAGTCCCCCGTCCGCCGCCCTGGCGATCAGCCTCAAGGCCTCTTCCTCCACTTCCAGGCGCGACCCGCCGGCCACCTCTTTCAGCCTTCTGATGATGTCGGCTGGAAGAATACGCTTGAAGTTAAAGCGCTGGCAGCGGGACAATATGGTCATGGGCAACTTGTGAGGCTCAGTGGTGGCCAGGATCATTATGGCGTGCCGGGGCGGCTCCTCCAGCGTCTTTAAAAGGGCATTGAAAGCCTCACTGGTAAGCATGTGCACTTCGTCGATGATGTATATCCTGTATCTCCCTCTAGTGGGGGAAAAATTGATTTTCTCTCTCAGGTCCCTGATCTCGTCGATGCCCCGGTTGGATGCAGCGTCTATTTCCACCACGTCGACACAAATTCCCTCGTTTATGGTTTTGCAGTTATCACAACTATTGCAAGGCTCAGCCCCTTCCCGGCGGGTGCAATTTAACGCCTTGGCCAGCACCTTGGCGGCCGTGGTTTTACCGGTACCCCGCGTCCCGCAGAAAAGGTAAGCATGGCCCTCCCGACCGGCTTCTACAGCGTTTTTTAACGTGCGCGTAATATGGTCCTGCCCGATAATTTCCCCGAATGTCCGGGGACGCCATTCCCTGTATAATGCCAGATAACTCATGATAACTTCCCTCTACTAAATTGGTTTTTGCAGGTGCTTGCCTATTATAGTTCGCTGCACCAAACTAGTTTTCCTGTTTAACAATAGCACATTGGTATAAGGCTAGGGTAACAAGCAGCCAGAAAAAATTTTGCGTTATAAAAGAACCGCCTCCCAAGTTGGGGGCGGTTCAAAATTTAGGCCGTGCGCCTGCCTTCGAATAATAACTTCCGGGCGGTACACCTGCAGGTAACTCGGACCAGGCACTCTCGCGGCGCCCGGAGGATTTCCTTTAGTGCTGCTTCCGTCAAGACCTGACACGGTTCGGGAAGCTCCGTCGCACGAGACCCAATCGTCTACGCCCCTTACAGGCGCCGGGCCCCACAAGCTAAACCCTAGGGCAGGTACTCAACCCCGCTACAGCGGTTTGCGGGTACAGGGCACCGCTACCTCCCCGTCTAGCACGGCCAATTTTTAAAATAGTTAAGTTTATGGCGGAGAGAGTGGGATTCGAACCCACGAGACAGTTACCCGCCCACACGCTCTCCAGGCGTGCGCCTTCATCCACTCGGCCATCTCTCCGCATGCATTACGTTAAAAAAAATTTATTCTTTTGGCACACTTTACGCTGTGCGTAAACTATTATACATTTAAACTCGTTTAAATGCAAGAATTTTAGCGCCGCCCCTTTTACACTGTCCCCCACAGCAAGTAAAGGCTTGCGGACCGTATCGCGATAGTTTTATAGCAACTGTTTTTAGCGGCCGGATCATAGCTAACGCATCAAAATTATCTCATACCCAAAAGGTTTCCCCTGATTACCCGGACGGCTTCCTCCGGGCTACCGGCAAACGCCAAAAGGCCCTCCTCACAATAGCTGTCAAACAGCACACCGGTATTGAAATTTAGCAATATTACTTTTTTCCGGTTCTTTAACGCCAGTGCTATTTCCGATATTGTTCCGGCCTTACCGGGCAGGGCCAC
>JALHFC010000202.1 GCA_022839445.1 Pelotomaculum sp. | reverse complement strand
TTAACATCTACCTGGCACATTCTAGCGATCTCCCACAATGTTTCACCTGGCTGCACACAATGCCGGGTGTCGTCAGACGGTATTTTTAAAACTTGACCGGCTTGGATCTTATCGCGATCCGGCAGCCCGTTCACCATAGCCAGCGTTTCGATAGGGAGCCCGCTTTTTCCAGCAATAGCCGTCAAAGTATCCCCGTGCCTCACTTCATACAGATCCGGTAGATCCAGCGCCGCTAGACCTGTTACAACCGGTGGTGAAACATAAGGCGCGTTTTCCAGCAACATTTCATCGTAACGGGCAAAAGCCGGGTAGCCTGCCAAGATAACGGACGCAGCAAGAACTACGGCAAACATAAATTTGTTCTTTTTGTTCGTCACTCGTTCCCAAATTTTCATTTAAAAAATCACCCCTTTTTAAAGCAATCAATTCATAGCTTTACCAAAAAAGGTGATTTTTATACTTTATCCCATCTTTATTACGGTGAAATGCCCCTACGGCTTGGTTCCCGCCCGGTCGCAATAGCCTCCGCGCGGCGCAGGTGACGGAAGGCGTGCAGCAAATCGTGGTTCGTCCTCGTGCGCTTCATTTGCTCCATCAGCATTTCCGTGGCCTCCCAGGGAAGCGCCCCGCTGGTGGCCTTGCGGAACTGCCAGATCATCTCCAGTTCATCTTTGGAAAGCAGGAGTTCCTCCTTGCGCGTTCCTGAGCGCAGGACGTCAATCGCCGGGAAAAGTCTCCTTTCAGCCAGCCGCCTGTCCAGGATTAGCTCCATGTTTCCGGTTCCTTTGAATTCTTCAAAAATAACATCATCCATCCTGCTTCCGGTCTCAATCAAAGCTGTGGCCAGGATAGTCAGGCTGCCGCCCTCCTCTATGTTGCGCGCGGCGCCAAAAAACCGCTTGGGCTTGTGCAGCGCGGACGGATCTACACCGCCGGAAAGCGTACGCCCGCTAGGGGGCACAACCAGGTTATGGGCCCTGGCCAGGCGGGTAATGCTGTCCAAAAGGATCACTACATCGTGTTTGTGCTCTACAAGGCGCTTGGCCCTCTCCAAGACCATATCCGCTACTTTGACATGGTTCTCCGGTGGTTCGTCAAAAGTGGAACTAACTACCTCGCCCTTCACGGAGCGCTCTATGTCGGTGACTTCCTCCGGTCGCTCGTCGATTAAAAGGACCATAAGATACATTTCCGGGTGGTTTCTAGTGATGCTGTTGGCTATTTCCTTTAGGAGAATGGTTTTACCGGCCTTGGGCGGGGCCACGATCAAGCCGCGCTGCCCTTTTCCGATCGGGGCAAGCAAGTCGATAATCCGCGTCGACAGCTTTTCCCTTTCCGTTTCTAAAGTAATCCTCTCTTGGGGGTAAAGTGGAGTGAGCCCGTCAAAATGGAGTCTTTCCGCAGCCTCTTCCGGATCTATACCGTTAATCTGTTCAACCCTCAATAAGGCGAAGTATCGCTCGCTTTCTTTCGGGCGCCGCACCTGGCCGGCTACCAGGTCACCTGTGCGCATATCAAAGCGCCTAATCTGAGATGAGGACACGTAGATGTCATCATAACTTGGAAGGTATTGAAATGGCCTTAAGAACCCGTACCCGTCGGGCAGGATTTCTAGGACGCCCTTCGCGTACAAAAAACCGTTTTTTTCTGTTTGAGTTTTTAAGATTTCAAAAATCAGCTCTTTTTTTCTTAACTTATAGTAGCCGGGCAGTTCTATTTCTTTTGCAATTTTGTAGAGTTCAACCATTGTCTTGTTTTCAAGATCTGAATAGTTCAAAGGCACCCCCCCAGACATATGGGTGTATTTATTAATTAATAACCAAAGATTTAGTTTTTATGCGTCCTTGCGGCGACGCCTCCGCCCAATGATGAATAACAGGGCATAATATGCCGCCAAACCTGCCAGTGTAGCGTTCACCAAACTACCAATCAGGAAGGGATAGCCGTGCTCGAGCAACTTGCCTAAAAA
>JALHFC010000201.1:0-2500 GCA_022839445.1 Pelotomaculum sp. | reverse complement strand
CACACGTGCTACAATGGCCGATACAGCGGGAAGCTAGCCTGCGAAGGTATGCGGATCCCACAAAGTCGGTCTCAGTTCGGATTGCAGTCTGCAACTCGACTGCATGAAGGAGGAATCGCTAGTAATCGCGGATCAGCCAAGCCGCGGTGAATACGTTCCCGGGCCTTGTACACACCGCCCGTCACACCACCCGAGTTGGGTGCACAGGAAGGATCCGTCTAAGGTGTGTCTGGTGAGGGGGGTGAAGTCGTAACAAGGTAGCCGTACCGGAAGGTGCGGCTGGATCACCTCCTTTCTAAGGAGAAATAATAGCTTTTTAGATAAAGCTATGCTATGCTTTAGTTTGCGCACTGTTTTTCCATCTTGTGATGGGCCGATAGCTCAGTTGGTTAGAGCACACGGCTGATAACCGTGAGGTCAGAGGTTCGACTCCTCTTCGGCCCACCATTTTTATGGGGATGTAGCTCAGTGGGAGAGCGCCTGCCTTGCACGCAGGAAGTCGTCGGTTCAAATCCGATCATGTTTCGCTTTTGCACCTTGACATAGGAATAGAGGGAAGTAATCGAGGGAAAGTAAGTAGAATAAGGTATAAAGGGCATACGGTGAATGCCTTGGCACCAGCAGCCGACGAAGGACGTGGCAAGCTGCGAAAAGCTGCGGATAGGCGCAAGCGGCCTTTGACCCGCGGATGTCCGAATGGGGCAACCTGCCTGGAGGAATCCAGGCGTCCATAAGTGGATGGAACCCGGCGAAGTGAAACATCTCAGTAGCCGGAGGAAGAGAAATCGAAGAGATTCCCTGAGTAGTGGTGAGCGAAAGGGGAATAGCCTAAACCGATGGCATGTAAGGCTGCGGTCGTTGTGTTGTCGGGGTTGTGGGAATCCTCATGTCAGCCCGCAGGCTGACGTTGGAGTTACAAAGTTGTTATCTAGCCGAACTGTGTTGGGAAAGCAGGCCATAGAAGGTGATAGCCCAGTAGGCGACAGGTAACGACCTCTGAGAGGATCTCCCGAGTAGGCCGGAGCACGTGGAATTCCGGTTGAATCAGGGTGGACCATCATCCAAGGCTAAATACTGCTGGTGACCGATAGAGAATCAGTACCGAGAGGGAAAGGTGAAAAGCACCCCTGGCGGGGAGTGAAATAGACCTGAACCCGTGTGCCTACAAGCAATCGGAGCGCGAGTGGCAGCGATGTTATGAGCGTGACGGTGTGCCTTTTGTAAAATGAGCCGACGAGTTATTAGACGTAGCGAGGTTAAGGTGCGTTAGCACTGTAGCCGTAGGGAAACCGAGTCTTAATAGGGCGTTAGTTTCGTTTAATAGACCCGAAGCCGTACGATCTATCCATGGCCAGGTTGAAGTCCGGGTGAAGCCGGATGGAGGACCGAACCAGTATCTGTTGAAAAAGATTTGGATGAGCTGTGGATCGGAGTGAAAAGCTAATCGAGTGCGGTGATAGCTGGTTCTCCCCGATATGCATTGAGGTGCAGCCTTGCGAGTTCAGATATGGGGGTAGAGCTCTGGATGGATGCGGGGGACTGGGGTCCTACCAAATTCAACCAAACTTCGAATACCATATCTGTATTGCGGGAGTGAGACTACGGGTGAGAAGGTCCGTGGTCGTGAGGGAAACAGCCCAGACCGTCAGCTAAGGTCCCTAAGTGTATGCTAAGTGTGGCAAGGATGTGAGAGTGCCTGGACAGCCAGGAGGTTGGCTTAGAAGCAGCCACCCTTTAAAGAGTGCGTAACAGCTCACTGGTCGAGGACTTTTGCGCCGAAAATGTAGGGGGCTAAGCATACTGCCGAAGCTGCGGGATATGTGCTAGTGAGTATATATCGGTAGGGGAGCGTTCCATACGGGGTGAAGCCGAACCGCGAGGTCGCGTGGACTGTATGGAAGTGAGAATGTCGGCATGAGTAACGCGAAGTGCGTGAGAAACGTACTCACCGAAAGCCCAAGGTTTCCTGGGGAAGGTTCATCCTCCCAGGGTTAGGCGGGACCTAAGACGAGGCTGAAGAGCGTAGTCGATGGACAGCAGGTAGACATTCCTGCCCCGGCCTATGCCGTTATAACTGAAGGGGTGACACAGAAAGCTAGGTGCTCCGGGTGATGGAATACCCGGTCCAAGGATGTAGGAAGGCGCTTCAGGCAAATCCGAGGCGCTATTTCTGAGGTCTGATGGGGAGATCCCACGGGATCGAAGTCATTGAAGCTCGGCTGTCGAGAAAAGCCTCTAGGGAGGTATAGGCTGCCCGTACCCGAAACCGACGCAGGTGGGCTAGCTGAGAAGGCTCAGGTGAGCGGGAAAACCCTCGTTAAGGAACTCTGCAAGTTGACCCCGTAACCTAGGGAGAAGGGGTGCCACTCTGGTGAAGTGTAAATCATATGGAGCTAAGGGTGGTCGCAGAAACCAGGCTCAGGCGACTGTTTACTAAAAACACAGGTCTCTGCATAAGGCGTAAGCCGAAGTATAGGGACTGACACCTGCCCGGTGCTGG
>JALHFC010000200.1 GCA_022839445.1 Pelotomaculum sp. | reverse complement strand
ATTCGTGCAGGTCGGAACTTACCCGACAAGGAATTTCGCTACCTTAGGACCGTTATAGTTACGGCCGCCGTTTACCGGGGCTTCGATCAAGAGCTTCGCTTGCGCTAACCCCATCAATTAACCTTCCGGCACCGGGCAGGCGTCACACCGTATACGTCCACTTTCGTGTTTGCACAGTGCTGTGTTTTTAATAAACAGTTGCAGCCAGCTGGTATCTTCGACTGATTTCAGCTCCATCCGCAGGGACTTCACCTACATATCAGCGTGCCTTCTCCCGAAGTTACGGCACCATTTTGCCTAGTTCCTTCACCCGAGTTCTCTCAAGCGCCTTGGTATTCTCTACCTGACCACCTGTGTCGGTTTGGGGTACGATTTGATGTTACCTGATGCTTAGAGGCTTTTCCTGGAAGCAGGGCATTTGTTGCTTCAGCACCGTAGTGCCTCGTCATCACGCCTCAGCCTTGATTTTCCGGATTTGCCTGGAAAACCAGCCTACACGCTTAAACCGGGACAACCGTCGCCCGGCCAACATAGCCTTCTCCGTCCCCCCTTCGCAGTAACACCAAGTACAGGAATATTAACCTGTTTCCCATCGACTACGCCTTTCGGCCTCGCCTTAGGGGTCGACTCACCCTGCCCCGATTAACGTTGGACAGGAACCCTTGGTCTTCCGGCGAGCGGGCTTTTCACCCGCTTTATCGTTACTTATGTCAGCATTCGCACTTCTGATACCTCCAGCATACCTCACAGTACACCTTCACAGGCTTACAGAACGCTCCCCTACCCAACAACGCATAAGCGTCGCTGCCGCAGCTTCGGTGCATGGTTTAGCCCCGTTACATCTTCCGCGCAGGCCGACTCGACCAGTGAGCTATTACGCTTTCTTTAAATGATGGCTGCTTCTAAGCCAACATCCTGGCTGTCTGGGCCTTCCCACATCGTTTCCCACTTAACCATGACTTTGGGACCTTAGCTGGCGGTCTGGGTTGTTTCCCTCTTCACGACGGACGTTAGCACCCGCCGTGTGTCTCCCGTGATAACATTCTCCGGTATTCGCAGTTTGCATCGGGTTGGTAAGTCGGGATGACCCCCTTGCCGAAACAGTGCTCTACCCCCGGAGATGAATTCACGAGGCGCTACCTAAATAGCTTTCGGGGAGAACCAGCTATCTCCCGGTTTGATTGGCCTTTCACCCCCAGCCACAAGTCATCCGCTAATTTTTCAACATTAGTCGGTTCGGTCCTCCAGTTAGTGTTACCCAACCTTCAACCTGCCCATGGCTAGATCACCGGGTTTCGGGTCTATACCCTGCAACTTAACGCCCAGTTAAGACTCGGTTTCCCTTCGGCTCCCCTATTCGGTTAACCTTGCTACAGAATATAAGTCGCTGACCCATTATACAAAAGGTACGCAGTCACACAGATTGCTCTGTGCTCCCACTGCTTGTACGTACACGGTTTCAGGTTCTTTTTCACTCCCCTCGCCGGGGTTCTTTTCGCCTTTCCCTCACGGTACTGGTTCACTATCGGTCAGTCAGGAGTATTTAGCCTTGGAGGATGGTCCCCCCATATTCAGACAGGATACCACGTGTCCCGCCCTACTCATCGAGCTCACAGCATGTGCATTTTTGTGTACGGGGCTGTCACCCTGTATCGCGCGCCTTTCCAGACGCTTCCACTAACACACACACTGATTCAGGCTCTGGGCTGCTCCCCGTTCGCTCGCCGCTACTGGGGGAATCTCGGTTGATTTCTTTTCCTCGGGGTACTTAGATGTTTCAGTTCCCCCGGTTCGCCTCATTAACCTATGGATTCAGTTAATGATAGTGTGACGAATCACACTGGGTTTCCCCATTCGGAAATCGCCGGTTATAACGGTTCATATCACCTTACCGACGCTTATCGCAGATTAGCACGTCCTTCATCGCCTCTGACTGCCAGGGCATCCACCGTGTACGCTTAGTCGCTTAACCTCACAACCCGAAGATGTTTCTT
>JALHFC010000199.1 GCA_022839445.1 Pelotomaculum sp. | reverse complement strand
CACCACATTAGCCGAGGCGCCAATCAGGGTACCGTTACCGCCCAGGCAGGCGCCCAGGGAGAGGGACCACCACAAGGGATTAAGGTCTTGGATGCCTCCTAGCCGGCCCATATCCTGAATGAGCGGGATCATGGCGGCTACAAATGGAATATTGTCTACAAAGGCCGAGGCTATGGCAGACAACCAAAGGATCAAGACCCCGGTGGACACTATAGCGCCGCCTGTCAGTTGCAGCGCGTGCCGGGCGATATACTCAATCACTCCTGTTTCCACCAGGGCGCCTACCACGACAAAAAGACCGGCGAAGAAAAAAATAACGGGCCACTCCACGGCGCTTAGAGCGCGCTCGGGCTCTTCCCGCGTAACCAGTAGCAGTACAGCCGCCCCGGACAGGGCAACGGTCGCCATAAAACCGGTAATGGTCAACCCGATGGCCCAAAGACATTTCTTTAGCAACCGCATGTCTTTAATTTTTTCTTTTTCGTCCATCTTCATCACATTTTCCTGCAAGTCCGGTGTGGTAACAAGTTTTTTTCCATAAAGGACTTTCAGCCAAATCATGTTGACTATGTATACAACGATAATTACCGGAACCAGGGCAAAAACAAAGTCCAGAAATCCCAAACCCGTAGCGCTGCCGATCATTATATTAGGCGGGTCACCGATTAAGGTAGCGGTGCCGCCGATATTCGACGCGATTATTTCAGCGAACAGGAAAGGCACAGGGTTGATCTTCAACTGTTTGGCGATACCGAATGTTACCGGCACAATCAGCAACACTGTGGTAACGTTATCCAGAAAGGCCGACAGGACTGCGGTGACAGCGGACAGGGCGAACATGATCCGTACCGGCTCGCCCCTGGCCCATTTGGCCGAAATGATCGCCAGGTATTCAAAAACACCCGTCCTGCGTGTGATCCCCACAATAACCATCATACCGACGAGAAGGCCGATAGTATTAAAATCAATAGCCCGGATCGCCCGTTCTTGGGTGATAACGCCGGATAGCAGGATCAACGCCGCGCCGCAAAGCGATACAATGGTGCGGTGTATTTTATCAGTGATTAAAAGTACGTAAGTTCCTAAAAAAATGACGCCGGCAAATGCAACTTGGTTTGCAGAATGCACTAAAAATTCCCCATCTTTCTAAAAATGCGGGCGCTACAACCTTATACCTTGGCTATCAACACGGGACATGGGGCGTGGTTGATCACATAGCTGGAAACGCTGCCCAATCCCAGCAGAAATCTTTCTACAGGTTTGCGGTTGTGGGAACCAATGGCAATAAGATCTATATTTTCTTTTTCCGCAAAGCGCACTATGGCTTCACCGGGGCTGTCCTGGAGGATCACGGTACGCACCGTTATGCCTTCTTTTTTAACTTTTTCTTCAGCATCATTGAGTATATTATCAAAATACTCTTGGCTTTGCTCCTCCAGCCTGTTTAGCATTTCGCGGCTAGCCACGGACGTAATAAACTGGGGCATCTTTACAGATGTCAGGATGTAAATTTCGGCCTGGCTGAGCCGGGCGATGTCCACGGCCATCTCCAGGGCTTTTTGAGATTTGATCCCGTTGTCGTATGCAACAAGAATCTTTTTGATCATAGTACACCGTCCCTTTTTCATATATTTTTCTGCTGATTTTTCTTAATTCCTGCAGAGCCGGCCGCGAACCGGATATTTTTTTGGAGAAAAATAGCGAGAGAGGCGGCAATGCCCTTGATCTAAATGAAGTTATTATGATAAAGTATTGACAGTTTAATTTATAAGCATTCTCTGTGTTGGACAAATCGATCCGGGTTTGTTTCAAGGAATTTAGGCTTCTGGGGTGGGAAGTCATGGCCATGACATCTCACCCTGTATTTTTTATAAAAAATAACGGGGTGTAAGGCTTTGAATGAACAATATCAGGTTATAACAGCTGTCACGGTTTTTTTAGTCACTTACGCATTTATCGTTTCGGAAAGAATTCACCGGACGGTGGCAGCCCTAGTCGGGGCGGCGCTGGTAGTCATAACAGGAATCATCGTCCCGGAAAAAGCAGTACTCGCCATCGACTTCAACACGATCGGACTTTTGGTCGGCATGATGATCATCGTCGGCGTCACGAGGCGGACGGGTATTTTTGAATACCTGGCCGTTAAGGCCGCCAAAAGCTCTAAAGGCGATCCCCTGGCGATCATCGCCGCCCTGTCTCTGGTCACGGCCGTGCTGTCGGCATTACTGGATAATGTAACCACCGTACTTTTAATCGTACCTGTTACTTTTTCCATCGCCAGGCAGCTTGAGATCAGCCCGCTGCCGTTTTTAACCGCTGAAATAATCGCCTCGAACATCGGCGGCACGGCCACACTAATCGGCGACCCGCCGAACATCATGATCGGCAGCGCTACCGGTCTCGGCTTCATGGA
>JALHFC010000198.1 GCA_022839445.1 Pelotomaculum sp. | reverse complement strand
ATCGCATGCCTGCCCACGCCTGGGAGGTAGAAGGCGCCTTAGCCGAGGGAGTCAAAATTTTCCCCGGTTTCGGTCCCGCAGAAATACTGGTTGAGGGAGGTTCAATTGCCGGACTTGTCGTCCGGAAAGTTAATACTCTGTTTGACCAGGATGGAAGGTTTAACCCTTCTTTTGTACCTGGCGTTGTTGAAACTATACCCGGCGATACTGTTGTCCTGGCTATCGGAAGGAGCCCGGACAACTCTTTCCTGGCAGGGAGCGACCTGGAGACCGGCGCCGGGGGCTGCCTGGCGCTGGACCGGCAACTGCTTACCACCAGTATTGAAGGGATATTTGCCTGCGGCGAGCTGGCCGAAGGGCCGGGCTCAGCTATCGCTGCCGTGGCTTCCGGTCACCGGGTCGCCGTAGTTGTTGATCGTTATCTAAAGGGTGTAAAAACAGCTCTACAAGAACAAGAAACCCTAGTTGTGGGGCCACTCCCGGCGGNNGCCGGTCGCTGCCTGAGCTGCGGTCAGGGGGCGATGGTGGCTGACGAAAAGTGCGTGGCCTGCTTGACTTGCCGCAGGGTTTGTCCATATGGCGCTCCGGTGGTGAAGGAGCGGGCCGGCATACCACTGGAAAGCTGCCTGGCCTGTGGCATTTGCGCGGCGTCCTGCCCTGCCGGGGCTATCACCATTGGGGTTTTGGACGAGGGAGTAGTCCTAAGCAAGCTTCTGACACTTTCTTTAAGTGCCGATGTGGTTATTTTTGCTTGCCGGGGGACCTACATCGGCTACCCCGGCCTGGTAGGCGCCGGTAAAGTACCTGGCCTTGCCCGGGCGCGTGTTGTGCAAGTACCCACAGCGGGCGCCGTCCGCCTGGAATGGTTGCTGAAGGCTTTTGAAAACGGGGCGGCGGGGGTGGCCGTAGTTGCCTGCGGGAACGGCCGGTGCCGTTATGCCGGTGACGCTACCCCGGCAGATGGGGTCATATCTCGTGCGAGGGGCATACTTTCGGGCGCCGGCATCTCTCCGGATCGCCTCTACTACTGCCGGCCGGAGGAGGGGGAGGACCCCGTGGCTTTGCTGGCCGGGTTTGTAAAGGAGCTGCCGCAGGCCATTTCGTAAGTCATGTCAAGCGGTATCCTACCAAGTGCCAGGTTTGTCAAACTGCCGTGGGACCGCCGGGTACCGGCGCCACGTCACCGGTTTGCCAGCCCGTTTTATGGACGAGGCAGGTTAATGGCGTTTTTGCGGCAAAGTGCGCAGATTGCTCGAAACCACAGATATATCGCGGAAAATTTTGATTAAATTACAGTTGACATATAACCCGTTGATGCCATATTCTTTAAAAGGTAAACATAATATATTTCTTCGTTAGGTGAGGCTACTACGTAGACATATGCCACTGCCCGGAAATGTCGAGAGACGCCCACGGGTTAACAGGTACTGCCGGCTTAAGGTTTTATCTAATGTGGCTGAGGTCTATCCTCTAGCTGCGTATGTGTCAAAACTTCGACGAGTGGAGAAGGTTTGTCTATAAATATTATTTGGGAAGCCTTCTATTGTTGAAGGTTTTTTTGTTGTTAAGGAAAGTATATGCCAGCCACGGGGACGGTTCCCTTGGCCGGTATACCAGCCAAGGGAACCGTCCCCGTGGCTGGCAGGTCGCCGAAGGGCGAATTTGTTCTTGTTCTTGAGGGGAGGTTATAATATGGATGATCCATACCCAGGTCATAGAAAATTTGCTGCTGCTATTGTATCGCTTTTTTTCTATAGAAATTATTTACGAGATGTTTTGACAGATTGGGGTGTTGAGGATGATTAAAACGTATTTTTACAGCCATGACGAAAAACGGATGCATCATGATGTAAACTTACATGAAAAAGATAATTTTTTAAAGCATGAAGAGGATTTATTGTGGGTGGATTTATATAATTTCACCGAACAGGAGATAAAAGATGTAGCCCGGATTTTTAACTTCCACCCGCTGGCCGTGGAGGACTGCCTGACTTACAGTCCCCGCGCTAAGCTGGATAATTATGAGGACTACTACTTTTTTGTAATGCACGCTCTCCGTTATGACGAGGATTCCGAAGAAGAAATCGCCCTGGTCCAGTTGGATGTGTTTTTAGGGCCCAATTTTGCAGTCACCGTTCACAGGCAGACTCTGCCGGTATTGGGCAGGATGGCCAGGATCAGCCTGCAAAGCCCTATCTACTTGAACAAAGGGATGGAGTTTTTTCTGTACTCCATTATAGACGGTAACACAGACGAGTTCTTTCCCATATTGGAGCGGATTGGTGTGCGTATTGACGAGCTGGAAGATGAAATTTATGAGCGGCCCAGCAAAGAGATTACAGAGGAATTCCTTTCCCTGAAAAGGACTATCCTGACCATGCGCCGCACGGTCTTGCCCCAGAAAAGGATTTTTACAAGCATTAACGCGGGCGGGCACCCTTATTTCGACATCCGGGAAGATATAAAGCCTTACTTCCTGGACCTTGTCGACCACCT
>JALHFC010000197.1 GCA_022839445.1 Pelotomaculum sp. | reverse complement strand
AGAGATGTTGTTCTCCATTTCTTTTTCCAACTTCGCCATTTCATACTTCAGCCGGGCCGATTCTACGAGGTCGCTGGACTTCCTGCCGATTGTTTTGGCACCCTCGCCAATGGTTTTAGCGCCTTCACCAAACTTCTTAAAAATTTCCATGCCTGACCCCTCCTTCTAATTATTTCGTTTATATAGTCCTAATTCTCGCTGTACACACATCTTCCTTCCAGGCCGGGCTAGTTTTTCGACGGTTTTTGCGGAAAGTTTACTGTTTCTCTTTCCTTTTTTAACCATTCCATATATTTGTCGAGTTCCTGGTTTACGGCCGCGTCCGCTAGCCCGTTTTCCTCCCTGGGCACATGCTTTACTGTCAATTTTAAGCCGGGGGTTATGGCCACGGTTTCCCAAACTCTTTCGGCAATTTCCCTTAAGCTGGGCTCTTTGATCTTGTATTGCCGGTTAAACTGGCGCACTACCAGCTCGCTGTCCGCCCGCACCTCTGCCTCCAGCCCGTCTTCTTGCTCGCCGGTCAGGTACGCCAAAGCGTCAACGGCGCCTTCCAAGGCGCTCCACTCAGCAAAGTTGTTGGTTAGACCTGGCCCCAGGAACTTGCTTTTTGTCGCCATTACATTGCCTTCCCCGTCGGCAATGACCATGGCGGCGGCAGCCGGGCCGGGATTGCCACGGCTACCCCCGTCTATATTCACGATTACTTTCAACTAATACACCTCACATTTTGCATTTCCGCGCCTGTTAGGGGGAGCATTTCGCGCAGATGGAACGGAAAAGCGTTGTGCTCAGGTAACGGTCGCCCCGGTCGGGCAGAATCGCTACAATCGTGTCGTTACACGCGCCCTTTGCCATCCTTAAAGCCCCGGCCACGGCGGCCCCGCTTGACATGCCGACAAATATGCCTTCTTTTGTGGCGAGCAGCCTGGCTACTTCAAACGCTTCGTCATCTTCCACCGTGATTTTCTCATCGAGCATCTCCTGGTGGTAGATTTTTGGCACCATAGCTTCTTCCATGTTCTTAAGCCCCTGTATGGCATGGCCCCGGACGGGTTCTACGCCGACAATCCTGACGCCGGGGTTTTTCTCTTTCAGGTACTTGCTTATACCCATCAGTGTGCCTGTCGTCCCCATGCCGGCGACAAGCACGTCGATCTTCCCTTCGGTCTGCCTGAATATTTCCGGGCCGGTAGTTTCGTAATGGGCAAGGGTGTTGTATGGGTTGGTGAACTGGTCGGGCATGTAGTACCTGTCCGGTTCCTCGCGGACAATCCGCCGCGCTTCGCGAATGGCGCCGTCGGTGCCTTCTTTGGCCGGGGTTAGGATCACTTCTGCCCCGAATGCTTCAAGAATGCGGCTCCTTTCCATACTTACGCAGCCCGGCATCACTAGTTTCACCCGGTATCCCTTGGCGGCGCCGATCATCGCCACGGCAATACCCGTATTGCCTGACGTCGGTTCCAGTATTATTTTGCCTTTAGTAAGCTCGCCGGATTCTTCTGCTTTACAGATCATGAAATATGCGGTGCGGTCTTTGATCGACCCGCCCGGGTTGCAGCCTTCCAGCTTTCCAAATATTTTCGCTCCCTGGCCGTTTGTCAGCGCTTTTATCTCTACAAGCGGCGTATTACCGATGGCGGATATTATATCCATCTTTTTGACCTCCAAAAGTCTTAAATGGGGGGGTTAACGCCCCTTAAAAAACGGGCTGCGCTTGGTTAAAAACGCCTCCAGCCCCTCTTTATAATCGCTGGTTTGGGAAGCTTCGAGCACGCCCTGGCGCTCCACTTCCAACTGTCGCTCCAACAGGGCGCAAAATGCGTGGTTCAAGTTGGCCTTGGCGATGGCAAATGACTTTGTCGCCCCGGCGGCCAGTTTTTCCGCCCACTCGCAAGCGACTTCCATGAGCTTTTCCGGTTCGGCCAGGCGGTGGACCAGGCCCATCGCGTGAGCTTGCTCCGCGTCATAAACGGGGTCGAGAAAAACCATTTCGCTGGCCTTGCCAAATCCCGCCAG
>JALHFC010000028.1:5248-18158 GCA_022839445.1 Pelotomaculum sp. | reverse complement strand
GAGAGGGACTTTATTGCCGGGGGCCACGCCCGGCGGCTACAAGACCTGGTGACAGATATGGCCACGGGTATTTCCCTGGCTGAAAGCCGGATTGCTGATTTGCGCCTGCTGGCCAAGTTTCACGATATCGGCAAGGTGGGAGTGCCGGACAGCCTGCTATACAAGCCCGATGCCCTCACTTGCGAAGAATATATCGAGGTACAGCGGCACTGCGAGATCGGACACCGCATCGCAATGCTGGCGACTGACTTGATCCCGATCACCGATTGGATTTTAAAGCACCATGAATGGTGGAACGGCAACGGTTACCCCCTGGGCCTAAAAGGGGAAGATATCCCCCTGGAGTGCCGCATCCTGGCCATTGCCGACGCTTATGACGCCATGACCAGCGACCGGCCTTACCGGGAGGCGATGACAAAGGGAAAAGCGCTGGAAGAGATTAAATTATGCGCCGGGACCCAGTTTGATCCTCACCTGGTGGAAGTGTTTGTGCAAATCATGGAAGGTAAAAATAAAAACGGACTTACTGTTTAAGAAGACGGCCTTCCGGTCTGTTAAACATAAGCTGGAAGGAAAGCAACAACCGCCCCGTTAGAGGCGGTTTAACTAAAAGCCGGGCACATGGCCTGGCGAAGCGGGCGCCCACGCCCGCGCCCGCTCCCGGTGAGCATACAGGCCAGTTACCCATTTCCGGGGGGCATACGGGTATGCCGGGATGAGGCGGGCCAACCGGTTTCATGTCGCAAAAAGCGCAAAGGATGCAATTCCAGGTCATTGCCCCTTGCAGGTCCACATCCATAATGTCCAGCACCGGCATCATAGCCGCCTCGTTAGGGGCCATCATGGCAAGGCAGGACAGGTGGTGGATTTGACACAGTTCCAGTTTTAAAGCCTCCTTGACTTTTTTTAACCACTCATGCACATTTAAAACTCCCTTCCAAATTTTTATAGTGGTTTAAACCATGCGCTTTAAAATTACTCCTTCTTTTCTTCGGCGAAAAAGTACGGCGGCAAACCAGGTACGGGAGCCTTTGCCGGCGGGTCATTTGTAAAACCATAAGCTTCGGCTATCTTGGTGAACATTTTAGCGCTGCACTGGCTCATATCGAACATATTTGTGATCCCCTGCCTTAGGCACTCGTTGGGCGCATCTTGGGCGAGCTCTCTGTAGAGGGAAACTTTGGCCTGCTCAATCTGAATTATTTTTTCAAATAATTTACGGGGGTCGTGGCGGCACATCATACCGTCCATCATGCCGTCCATCATGCCGTCCATCATACCTTCAGTCTTAGCGTCCATATCGTAACTCCTCCTATTTATATTTTCGCTATAATATATGAAGATAAAAGAAAATTGGCTACTCTTTCCACGCCAATCCAAGCGATCGGGGACATACCTTCCCTCAAACGGTAACCTAAATACAAGCAAACTACCCCCAACAACTTTACCCCCACAAGATCGCTACCCCCAGAAGGTGTATCCCCGTACCTTGTTAACCCTTAATCAAATCCCCCGCCAGCGATCGGGGACATACCTTCCCTCAAACGGTAACCTAAATACAAGCAAACTACCCCCAACAACTTTACCCCCACAAGATCGCTACCCCCGGAAGGTGTGTCCCCGTACCTTATCACCAAAAAAACACCTTGACACATGGCTAGTTTATTTTGTATACTGAATAGCAAGTTATATAAAGAAAAGGCTGTGAAGGGGACCAGGGCTGCGCAGTTAGGCTTTAGAGAGCCGGGTTGCTGAAAACCGGCGCTTAAGGCGCAGGGCCGACATCACCCCGGAGCCGCAGGCTGAAAGGTCCTAAGTAGGCCGGGCCGGGTTAGGCGCCCGTTACAAATGCCGGTGCGATTGTGATGCGCACTTTAAGGGGCTTCCGTTTGTACGGACGGGGGCAAGCAGGGTGGTACCGCGCAAGGTTTTAAAACCTCTCGTCCCTGGCAGGTTATATAATCTGCCGGACAGGGAGGTTTTGTTTATTTTATTTATAAGTAAAAAGTTTTATTTTTATAAATAATAATTATATGTTTAGGGGGAATAGAGCGTTGATTATTTACCTTGACGGGAAATATTTACCCAGGGAGCAAGCGGTTATATCAGTTTTTGACCACGGCCTTTTATACGGCGACGGCGTTTTTGAAGGCATCCGCGCCTATCACGGCAGGGTGTTCAAGCTGGGCGAGCACCTGGACCGTCTTTACGAAGGGGCCAGGGCTATTTGCCTGGAGATACCTGTTACCAAGGATGAAATGCAGGAAATAGTGTTGGAAACCTTGCGGCGCAACAATCTGCGCGACGCCTATATTCGCCTGGTGGTAACCCGTGGTGTGGGTGATCTCGGTCTTGACCCGCTCAAGTGCCCCAGGCCGACAGTTTTCTGTATTGCCGCGTCTATCAAGCTATACTCGGATGAGTTATACAAGAAGGGGCTGGAAGTGATCACCGTCTCCACCCGCCGGAATATACCCACCGCCTGCATTCCCCGGGTGAAGTCGCTGAACTACCTGAACAACATTTATGCTAAAATAGAGGCCAACCTGGTCGGGGTGCCGGAGGCGATCATGCTGAATGCCGAGGGCTATGTGGCCGAAGCTACCGGGGACAACATATTTATCGTAAAAAAAGGCGTGCTGATCACGCCGCCGACCTATGTGGGGCTCCTGGAAGGCGTCACCCGCAACACTGTGATGAACATTGCCCGCGGCAAAGGCATCCCTGTGGAAGAAAAGGTATTCACCCTGTTTGACGTTTATACTGCGGATGAATGCTTCCTGACCGGTACCGCGGCTGAGATTATTCCTACCGTGAAGGTTGACGGCCGGATTATAGCCGACGGGCAGCCCGGTGTTATGACATGGGAATTGATTGAGGCTTTCCGCGAGCTAACAAAAGTAGACGGCCCCCTTATTTATCCCGGTGAGACCGGTGCTAAATAAAATAATATTTTTGCCAATTTTATACGGGCGATTTGGCCGGTGTATACCGGCCTTTTTTAATAAGAAAAGTTGAGGGAGGGAGAAAACTTTGCGTAGTGATGTGATGAAAAAAGGTGTGGAGAAGGCGCCGCACCGCTCTTTGTTTAAGGCTCTGGGCTATATTGACCGGGAAATTGAACGCCCGCTGATTGGTGTCGTGAACTCGTTTAATGAAATTGTGCCGGGGCATGTCCACCTAAATGATCTGGCCAAGGCAGTCAAGGCGGGTGTGTATATGGCCGGGGGGACGCCGATTGAGTTCCCGGTGATAGCGGTTTGCGATGGTATTGCCATGAACCATACCGGCATGAAATATTCCCTGGCCAGCAGGGAACTGATTGCGGACAGCATTGAGGTGATGGCCGAGGCCCACCCCTTTGACGGGCTGGTGCTGATCACCAGCTGCGATAAGGTGGTGCCGGGGATGCTGATGGTGGCCGCCAGGCTAAACATCCCGGCTATTGTGATTAGCGGCGGGCCGATGTTTGCCGGCAGGTACAAGGGGGATAATATCTCCCTAAGCAACTTGTTTGAAGCGGTAGGAAAGGTATACGCGGGCAGCATGACCGGGCAGGAGTTGCACGAGGTTGAGGAGGCGGCCTGCCCGGGATGCGGTTCTTGTTCCGGGATGTTCACCGCCAATTCGATGAACTGCTTGACCGAAGCCTTAGGTATGGCCCTGCCGGGGAACGGCGCTGTGCCGGCTGCTTCTGCCGCCAGAAGGCGCCTGGCTAAACAGACGGGCGTCCAGATTATGAAACTGGTGGAGGAAGATATCCGCCCCTCCGACATTATGACCAAAGAGGCGTTTTTAAACGGCCTGGCTGTTGACATGGCTTTGGGGTGTTCCACCAACACCATCCTGCACCTGCCTGCTATCGCCCATGAGGCCGGTGTGGAAATAAGCCTGGATATGGTAAATGAAGTCAGCGAGCGGACGCCTAATCTCTGCAAGCTGAGCCCGATCGGGGCGCATTTTATGCAGGACCTTGACGAGGCCGGCGGGATTGGGGCGGTAATAGCTGAACTTTCCAAGAAGGGGCTCATCGGCCTGGAGGCTCTTACGGTTTCAGGCAAAGTACGCGACAACATCCAGGGAAAAGAAGTATCGCGGCGGGATGTTATCCGCAGTGTAGAGGAACCTTACAGCCCCAGCGGCGGCATCGCCATCCTGCGCGGCAACCTGGCCCCGGACGGGGCGGTGGTCAAGAAAGCCGGCGTGGCCCCGGAAATGCTAAAGCACAGCGGTCCGGCCAGGGTTTTTGAATCCGAGGAAGAGGCGTGTGAGGCCATTTCCAACCGGAGAATAAACAAAGGCGACGTGATCGTGATCCGCTACGAGGGGCCCAAGGGCGGTCCTGGCATGCGTGAAATGCTCACCCCGACCTCCACCATTGCCGGGTTAGGGATGGATAAGGACGTGGCCCTTTTGACAGACGGGCGCTTTTCAGGGGCGACACGTGGTGCCTCCATCGGCCACATCTCCCCCGAGGCGGCGGACGGCGGGCCAATGGCAATTATTAAAGAAGGCGACATAATTGAGATTGACATACCAAACAACTCCTTAAACGTGGCGCTTAGCGACGGTGAAATAGAGGCCCGTCTCAAAGATTGGCAGCCGCCCGAGCCGAAGATCAAAAAAGGCTACCTGGTCCGTTATGCCCGCCAGGTTACTTCTGCCAGCACGGGGGCAGTATTTAGGAAGGAATGACAGCCATGTGCGCAAACAAATTATCCGGGGCGCAAATCCTGTTAAAAAGCCTGCAGGCCGAAGGGGTGGACACCATTTTCGGTTATCCCGGCGGCCAGGCCTTGCCGATTTACGACGCTTTGTATGATTCCGATATCCGGCACATACTGACCCGTCACGAACAAGGCGCGGCGCACGCCGCAGACGGCTATGCCCGTGCTACCGGAAAGCCGGGTGTCTGCCTGGCCACTTCCGGGCCGGGCGCTACCAACCTGGTTACCGGCATTGCCAACGCTTACATGGATTCGGTGCCGCTGGTGGCCGTCACGGGGCAGGTTTCCCAGTCCTTACTTGGCCGGGATTCTTTTCAGGAGGCGGACATTACAGGCATTACCATGCCGATTACAAAACACAATTACTTGGTCAAGGACACGTCCGAGCTGGCGCAAATCGTCAAAGAGGCGTTCCATATCGCCACCACCGGCAGGCCCGGCCCGGTGCTTATAGACATCCCAAGAGATGTCTCAGCCGGGACAGCCGATTATAACGGGCGGGAAGAAATGAACCTGCCTGGTTACCAGCCTGTGCTCGACGGCGATCCGCGGCAAGTGCTGAAGGCGGCGGAAGCGATTGCCGGGTCCGAACGGCCGTTGATATACGCAGGCGGCGGTGTAGTCATTTCCGGGGCGCACGATGAGTTGCTCCGCCTGGCGGAGATGCTGATGGCGCCCGTTTGCGCTACTTTAATGGGGCTGGGAGGCTTTCCCGGCAACCACCCGCTGTCGCTGGGCATGCTTGGGATGCACGGGACAAAATATGCTAATTTTGCAGTTTGCGATTGCGACCTGCTGATTGCCGTGGGGGCGCGCTTCGACGACCGCGTGACCGGTAAACTGGAAACATTCGCGTCTATGGCCAAGATTATCCATATTGATATCGATCCCGCGGAAATTGGGAAAAACGTGCGAGTGGACATCCCCATTGTAGGGGATGTTAAAAGAGTGTTAAACCAACTGCTGGAGGCGCTGCAGCCCAGGCTGGGGGAAGCCTGGCGGGATAAAATCCTGGCCTGGAAAAAAGAGTATCCCATGAGCCATTGCGATCACGGGAAATTAAAACCCCAGACCGTTATCAGTGAAATATATAACCTTACCAGGGGCGACGCCCGGATCGCGACCGACGTGGGCCAGCACCAGATGTGGACCGCCCAGTATTATTCATTTACCAAACCCCGCTCGTTAATTTCCTCCGGCGGTCTGGGCGCCATGGGATATGGCCTGCCGGCGGCAATCGGCGTCCAGGTAGGGTGCCCGGGCGAGACCGTTTTTGATATCGCCGGTGACGGCAGCATTCAAATGAACATCCAGGAACTTTGCACGGCGGTCAATTATGAGCTTCCAATCAACGTAGCTATAATAAATAATGGTTATCTGGGCATGGTCAGGCAATGGCAGGAGCTGTTTTACAACCGCAGGTATTCCCACTCCGAGCTTTTAAACCCGGACTTTGTCAAGCTGGCCGAGGCTTATGGGGCCGAGGGGATCAGGGTGACAAAGAAAAGCGAACTGGTCCCGGCGTTAGAGCAGGCTATCCGCTCCTCAAAACCGGTCATGCTCGACTTCGTCGTGGACCGGGAAGACAACGTGATGCCCATGGTCCCGCCGGGCGAATCGCTGGACAGGATGCTGGGATAAGATAAGGGGAGATATATATGACACATACCCTGGCAGTACTGGTGGAAAACAATCCGGGAGTGCTGGCGCGGGTCGCCGGGCTTTTTAGCCGCCGCGGGTTTAACATTGACAGCCTGGCGGTTGGCAGGACAGAAGACCCCTCCGTTTCCAGGATGACCATTGTGGTGGAGGGTGACGACCGCTACCTGGAGCAGGTAAACAAGCAACTGCACAAGCTGGTGGACGTGATTAAAATCAGCGACATCACCAGGGACGCCTACGTTGACCGGGAGTTGGTCCTGATCAAGGTCCACGCCGACGCTTCGAAAAGAGCGGAAATCATGCAGCTGGTGGATATTTTTCGCGCCCGCATTGTAGATGTGGGTTTAAAAACCCTGACTGTAGAGATAACCGGGAACGAGGGTAAAATAGACGCGTTTGAAGACTCGCTACGCCCATTTGGGATCAAAGAACTGGTCCGAACAGGAAAAATAGCCATGTTGCGGGGCACTAAATCCAGTTCTAAAAATAACAGCCAAAAAGAGGGGGATGTAAATTAATGGTAAAGGTGTACTATGATCAAGACGCGGACTTAGGCTTGTTAAAGGGTAAAAAGATCGCCATCATCGGGTATGGCAGCCAGGGACACGCCCAGGCGCAAAACCTTAAAGACAGCGGGCTGGATGTTGTCGTCGGATTGCGCCGGGATTTGCCGGACTGGGAGCAGGCCGAAAAAGACGGTCTGGAAGTAAAGCTTGTTAAGGAGGCGGCGGCAGAGGGCGATATTATCCAGATCTTAGTTCCTGATGAGCTGCAGGCGCAGATCTTTAAGGCTGAGATCGAGCCCTACCTCAAGGAAGGTAACGCCCTCATGTTTTCCCACGGCTTCAACATCCACTACGGCCAGATTGTGCCGCCGGCAAACATAGACGTTTTCATGGTGGCGCCCAAGGGACCCGGCCATATGGTGCGCCGGATGTTCCAGGAGGGCAAAGGGGTCCCCAGCCTGGTTGCTGTTTACCAGGACTACACCGGCAAAGCCAAGGAATTGGGCCTGGCTTACGCCAAGGGTATCGGCGGCACACGGGCCGGGGTGTTTGAAACCACATTCAAAGAGGAGACGGAAACCGACCTCTTTGGTGAGCAGGCCGTGCTCTGCGGCGGCGTCACTGAATTGATGAAAGCCGGCTTTGATACGCTGGTGGAAGCGGGTTATTCCCCGGAAATGGCCTACTTTGAGTGTTTTCATGAAATGAAGCTGATTATCGACCTGATCAACGAGGGGGGCTTAAGCCTGATGCGTTACTCGATCAGCAACACCGCCGAGTACGGTGACTACGTGTCCGGTGAAAGGATCATCACCGAAGAAACACGCAAGGAAATGAAAAAGATTCTGGCTGAAGTGCAAAACGGCAAGTTTGCCCGGAAATGGATCCTGGAAAACCAAGCCAACCGTCCCGTTTACAATGCCATAGCCAAGCGGGAAAAAGAACTTTTGGTAGAAAAAGTCGGCGCCGAGCTTCGCGCCATGATGCCCTGGCTGAAAAAATAAATAGGGCTTTGCTACCCAGCAACAAGGTACCGGCATAAGGGGGGAATGTAGTTTGAAAATCACCGTTGCGGAAGCCCTTATCCGCTGTTTAGAGCAGGAAAATGTGGAGATAATTTTCGGGTACCCGGGCGGGGCAATCCTCCCTGTCTACGATGCCCTGAATAATACTACCATTAAGCATGTCCTGGTCCGGCACGAGCAGGGCGCCGCCCACGCGGCGGACGGTTATGCCCGGGTGACCGGGAAGGTGGGGGTTTGCCTGACCACATCAGGGCCAGGCGCCACCAACCTGGTTACCGGCATAGCCAACGCCTACATGGATTCGGCGCCCCTGGTGCTGATTACGGGCCAGGTGGCCACCAGCCTGGTCGGCACCGATGCTTTCCAGGAGGTGGATATAACCGGGATCACATTACCGGTTACCAAGCATAACTACCTGGTGAAGGATCCCAAACAGTTGCCTTCTATTGTAAAAAAGGCATTTCATCTTGCTTCCACCGGCCGTCCCGGACCGGTGTTGATTGACTTGCCCAAGGATGTAGCGCAGGCCAAGATTGAGTTTAAGTACCCCAAGACCGTGAATATGCCGGGTTATAAACCTACCTACAAGGGGCACGCGGCGATGGTGCAGCAGGCCGCCAAGATAATCATGGAGTCGGAGCGTCCGGCGATCTACGCGGGCGGGGGGGTCCGGATCGCAGACGCTGCCGGTGAGTTGCAAAAACTTGCGGAAACTATTTCCGCGCCGGTTGCCCACACCCTGATGGGGCTGGGCTGTTTTCCCGGCGACCACCCGCTGTTTCTAGGGATGCTCGGGTTGCACGGCACCCGGTACGCCAACCAGGCAGTAACGGAATGCGATTGCCTGATCGCTGCCGGCGCCCGCTTTGATGACCGGGTTGTCACCAAGATCAGCGGGTTTGCGCCTAAAGCCCGGATTATCCATATCGACATTGATCCCGCCGAGATCGGTAAAAACGTGCGCAGCCATTTGCCCATTGTGGGCGATGTGAAATCGGTTTTGGGCGCCATCCTGCCCCACCTTAAAAAGAAGGACAACGCGCGGTGGGTGGAAAGGATCCGGCAATTAAAAGAGGAGTATCCCCTGCGTTACAACCAGGGCGGCGACAGCTTAAAGCCTCAATTTGTGATGGAAAAGATAAATGAGCTAAAAGGTGAAGACGCTATCGTGGTTACCGATGTCGGGCAGCACCAGATGTGGGCGGCCCAGTACATGCGGTTCTCGGAACCCCGCAGTTTTATAACTTCCGGCGGGCTCGGGGCGATGGGTTTTTGCCTGCCGGCCGCCATCGGCGCTAAACTAGGCGCGCCCGACCGGACCGTGATCCCAATCGTCGGCGACGGCGGGTTGCAGATGACCATGCAGGAACTAGGGACTGCGGCCGAGCAGAAACTGCCGTTAAAAGTATTTGTTATTAATAACAGCCGGCTGGGCATGGTCCGCCAGCTGCAGGAATTTTATCATGATAAAAGATATGTCGCTGTAGATATACAGTTTAACCCTGATTTTGCCGCGCTCGGCAGGATCTATGGGATGGAAGGGTATACTGTGGACAGCCCTTCGCAACTGACCGAATTGCTGCCGCGAATACTGACGTCTGCGGCGCCGGTTATGGTAAACTGCATCGTCGACCATTGTGAAAACGTCCTCCCTATGGTCTTAAACGGGTCGAACATCAGTGAAGCAATTGGTTAAATATAGATAGATATGGAGGGGAGTCAAGGAATGAGCCAGCGCGTTTATATTTTTGATACCACTTTAAGAGACGGAGAACAATCTCCCGGCGTAAGCCTTAATACCGTTGAAAAACTTCAAATAGCCAAGCAACTGGCCAGGCTTGGAGTTGATATCATTGAAGCTGGCTTCCCCATTTCTTCTCCCGGGGACTTTCAGGCCGTGCGCGCCATTGCCCGTGAGGTAAAGGGCGTGACGGTGGCCGGCCTGTCCAGAGCCAACTTTCAAGATATAGACCGCGCCTGGGAAGCTGTAAAGGAGGCCGAACAGGCGCGGATACACACCTTTATTGCTACATCGGACATCCACTTGCAGCACAAGCTGCGCATGAGCCGGGAAGAGGTGCTGGAAACGGCTGTGGCGGCGGTGAAACACGCCAAGGCCTATACGTCCGACGTAGAATTTTCGCCCGAAGACGCCGCCCGCTCCGACTTTGACTTTCTGTGCCGGGTGCTGGAGGCGGTGATCGCCGCCGGCGCTACGGTCGTCAATATACCGGATACAGTCGGCTACGCCATCCCCGTGGAGTGGGGAAAGCTAATTAGTGATATATGCAATAAAGTGAACGGCATAGAAAAAGCTATTGTCAGCGTGCACTGCCACGATGACCTCGGCCTGGCTGTCGCCAATTCCCTGGCTGCCGTATTAAACGGCGCCAGGCAGGTGGAGGGCGCCATTAACGGGATCGGCGAGCGGGCCGGCAACGCCGCCCTTGAGGAAGTAATTATGGCCATCCACACCAGGCGGGACCTGTTTGGGTTTTACACCGGCACTCACACGAAGGAAATTTACAGGACCAGCAGGCTGGTGAGCACTCTGACCGGGATGAAGGTCCAGGCCAACAAGGCAGTGGTGGGCGACAACGCCTTTGCCCACGAAGCAGGGATCCATCAGGACGGCATGCTCAAAGAGCGCACTACTTACGAGATCATGAGTCCGGCCATGGTAGGGATCAGCAGGAGCAACCTGGTGCTGGGCAAGCACTCGGGCAGGCATGCTTTTCAAGAGCGCTTGGAAGACCTCGGCTATTACCTGAACAAGGAAGAGTTAAACAACGCCTTTACTAGTTTTAAGAAATTGTCGGATAAAAAAATGAACGTTACCGACGAGGATATCGAAGCTATCGCCGAGGAAGTAATAAGCCGCATGCCGGACTCCTATTCGCTGGTGTACCTGCATATTTCCAGCGGCACCTCTATTGTGCCTACCGCTACAATAGGTTTGAAGCAAAACGGCAACACTATGGAGGAAGCGGCCTGCGGCAATGGTCCGGTTGACGCCATCTGCAAGAGAGTTTTCATGGGCCGGGGCATCAGCACCGACGTCCTGGAGGCCAGCGCCAAGGCCTATGTCAATGCTGTAAACAAGCTGATTTGCGAGACAAAGCAGGCCAAAGCCAGAGAATAGGCCTATAAAGACGAGGTGAGCATAAAATGCCGATGACAATTACGGAAAAGATCCTGGCGGCCCACGCCGGGAAGGAAAAGGTGACGCCGGGAGAACTAATCAGCGCCCGGGTTGACCTGGTTTTAGGAAACGATATCACAGCGCCGGTAGCCATTCAAGAGTTTGAAAAAATCGGCGTCGATACTGTGTTTGATCAGGAGCGTATAGCTCTGGTTCCCGACCACTTCGTACCCAATAAGGATATCAAGTCGGCCGGGCAAGCCAAGCTAGTAAAGGATTTTGCACATAAGCACAATTTGTCCAACTATTTTGAGGTAGGTCGCATGGGGATCGAGCACTGCCTGCTGCCCGAGCAGGGCTTGGTCGGGCCCGGTGACCTGGTGATCGGCGCTGATTCGCACACCTGCACATACGGCGCTCTGGGCGCTTTTTCCACCGGTGTCGGCAGCACCGACCTGGCTGCGGCTATGGCTTTGGGGGAGACCTGGCTGAAAGTGCCGGAGTCCACAAGGTTTGAATTTGAAGGGGAACTTAAACCCTGGGTGGGCGGCAAGGACCTGATCCTGCACACCATCGGGGACATCGGGGTGGACGGGGCGCTGTACCGGGCTATGGAGTTTACCGGGCCTATTATTGAAAACCTGTCCATGGACGGGCGCTTTACCATGTGCAATATGGCCATTGAGGCCGGGGGTAAAAACGGTATTATCGCCCCGGACGAAATTACCCGCGCTTACGTCGAGGGCCGCTGCAGGCGCCCCTACAAGTTTTACCGGAGCGATCCGGACGCAAAGTATGCTAGAGTTTACCATTATGATGCTTCCCGGATTGAGCCCCAGGTGGCTTTTCCTCACCTGCCGGAAAACAGCCGGCCGGTGAGCGAGGCCGGCCACGTGGAGATTGACCAGGCGATCATCGGTTCCTGCACCAACGGTCGCATCGGGGACTTAAGGGAAGCCGCAAAGGCGCTTCAAGGTAAGAAAGTGCATAAAAACGTGCGCCTGATCATCCTTCCCGGCACCCAGGACATCTACCTGCAGGCGCTGAAAGAGGGACTGATCGAAACATTTATCGAAGCCGGCGCCGCCGTAAGCACCCCCACCTGCGGGCCCTGCCTGGGCGGGCACATGGGTATCCTGGCTGCCGGGGAGCGTGCCGTTTCTACTACCAACCGCAATTTCGTAGGCCGGATGGGACACCCGGAGAGCGAGGTCTACCTTGCCAATCCGGCAGTTGCCGCCGCCTCGGCGGTAATGGGCCGCATCGCCGGCCCCTGGGAGGTGAAATAAAAGATGTTGCTGAAAGGCAAAGTGTGGAAGTTTGGTTCGGATGTTGACACCGACGCCATTATTCCGGCACGCTATCTCAATACCTCCGACCCGGCCGAGTTGGCCAGGCACTGCATGGAAGACGCCGACCCTGCTTTCCCTAGCCAAGTCAAGCCGGGCGACATTATCGCAGCCGGCAAGAATTTCGGGTGCGGCAGCTCCAGAGAGCACGCCCCGGTGGCAATCAAGGCCGCAGGAGTTTCATGTGTAATAGCCGGCACGTTTGCCCGGATTTTCTACCGCAACGCCTTTAATATCGGCCTGCCCATTTTTGAGTCGTTTGAGGCCGCGGAAGATATCAAAGAAGGCGACGAGGTGACGGTGGACGCCGGCAGCGGCACGATCACCAATCTCACTACCGGCAAAACCTACCAAGCCGCCCCGGTCCCCCCCTTCATGCAACAAATCATCACCGCCGGCGGCTTGATCAATAGAATAAGGAAAGGGGACACACCTTCCTTGTATTAGTCGATATTGCGGTGGGATTGTACCTGCCGGGGTGTTTGCGGCGTTATGTGTT
>JALHFC010000028.1:0-5193 GCA_022839445.1 Pelotomaculum sp. | reverse complement strand
GTTGTCGCAGAAGGGAAGGAATGTCCCCGATCGGGATGGGTTGTCGATTAAAGTAGTGCTATCGTTGGCTGTCACCTGGGACAAAAAGGGACTGTATCTATAGTTTATTACTTTTTAAGAAAAAGTTGGTGTAATATATTATGTTTAAAATCGCAGTTTTGCCGGGCGACGGGATTGGGCCGGAAATAACCGTCCAGGCGGTCAGGGTACTGGAAGCGATCGGCCGCCGCTTCAACCGGGAGTTTGAATTCACCGAAGGCCTGATCGGGGGCGCCGCTTACGACGCGGCAGGCCATCCCTTGCCCAAAGAAACCTTGGACTTGTGCGGTCGTAGCGACGCTATCCTGCTTGGCGCCGTCGGTATCCTGCTTGGCGCCGTCGGGGGACCGAAATGGGACGGACTGCCGATCCACCTGCGGCCGGAGGTGGGAGGGCTTTTACCGTTGCGCAAAGGATTAGGCCTTTATGCCAACCTGCGCCCGGTCAAGGTGTTCCCGGCGCTGGTGAACTCCTCCACCCTCAAGCCGGAGGTAGTCACAGGTCTTGATCTGATGGTAGTGCGGGAACTGACGGGAGGACTATATTTCGGCAAAAAATACAGAGAGCCATTACCGGGAGGCGGTTTCCGGGTGGTTGACACCCTGGAATACACAACCCCGGAGATTGACCGGATTGCCCGCATCGCTTTCAGCCTGGCCCAGGATTGCCCGCATCGCTTTCAGCCTGGCCCAAAAACGCCGCAAAAAAGTAACCTCTGTGGATAAGGCCAATGTTCTCGAAAGCTCCCGCTACTGGCGGGAAGTAATCATCGCAGTCGGTGCGGATTATCCTGACGTAGAACTGGATCATATGTACGTGGACAACTGCGCCATGCAACTCGTTAAAAATCCAAAGCAGTTTGACGTTCTGGTTACTGAGAATATGTTCGGCGACATTCTGACCGACCAGGCCTCCATGTTGACAGGTTCCCTGGGCATGCTGGCATCAGCCAGCCTAGGCGGAAAGATCGGTCTCTACGAGCCCAGTCACGGGTCCGCGCCCAAGTATACCGGTATGCAGCGGGTGAATCCCATTGCCACCATTTTATCGGGGGCCATGCTGTTGCGCTTTTCCCTGGATCTAGAAGAAGAAGCCGGCTGCATCGAGCGTGCGGTCAATAAAGTCTTGGATTTGGGTTACCGTACCGCTGACCTGATGGAGGAAGGCAAGGAACTGGTCAACACCATCCAGATGGGTGACCGTATCATCGAGCAGGTATTGGCGGGGATTTGAGCCGGCTTTGTTGATTTAATGGTTTTTATTAAAGTTTAAGCCTCATTATTCCGTGTTAGGGTGAAGGATCATGTCTTTAGTACAAATTTACGACACAACGCTTCGCGACGGTTCCCAGGCGGAAGGGATTGCCTTTTCCTGCGAAGATAAAATTAAAATAACCTTGAGTTTGGACAAGATGGGTTTTCATTATATCGAGGGAGGCTGGCCCGGCTCCAACCCCAAGGACATGCAATTCTTTAAACAAATCCGTGGCCATGCCCTGAAAACCGCTCGCCTTGCGGCTTTTGGCCCTACCCGCAAGGCGGGCGAGTCGACTGAAAATGATCCCAATGTCCGGTCCATCCTGGAGTCCGGGGCGCAGGTAGCTACCATATTCGGTAAATCGTGGGATTTTCACGTTCGCAAGGCCCTGGGCGTTTCGCTGGAAGAAAACCTGGCCATGATCAGAGATACGATAGCCTACCTGAAAAGCTGCGGCTTGGAAGTCATTTGTGACGCCGAGCATTTTTTCGACGGTTACAAGGCAAATCCCGCTTACGCTCTGGAAACTGTTCGGATGGCAAAAGAGGGCGGGGCGTCGACGATTGTGCTATGCGACACCAACGGCGGCAGCTTGCCCATGGAAGTAAAAGAGATTGTGGCGTTGGTCGTGGAGCGGTTCAACATCCCCGTGGGTATCCATGCCCACAACGACTGTGAAATGGCCGTGGCCAATTCTCTTATGGCGGTGCAAGCCGGTGCGGTTCATGTGCAGGGAACGGTAAACGGATACGGTGAGAGGTGCGGCAACGCCAACCTCTGCTCCATCATTCCCAACCTCACCTTAAAGTGCGGTGTTGACACCATCCCACGGGAGAACCTGGTCCGCCTTACCGAATTGTCCCGCTATGTCAGCGAGGTGGCCAACTTGAGCCCGTATACCCACCAGCCTTACGTAGGGGCCAGCGCCTTCGCCCACAAGGGCGGGGTGCATGTGAGCGCGCTTTTAAAAGACTCGAAATCATATGAGCATATCGATCCGGAGCTAGTGGGCAATCGCCGCCGGGTGCTGGTATCGGAGCTTTCCGGCAAATCCAACCTGCTCTACAAATATAAAGAACTGAATCTGCAGGTTGACCAGCAGAGTTCCGAGGGCAAGCGCATCCTGGAAGAAATAAAAAAGCTGGAAAACCAGGGTTTTCAGTTCGAGGGCGCCGAAGGGTCCTTTGAACTGCTCCTGCGTAAAGCCAACAACGAATATACTGAGCCCTTCTCCCTGGAGACCCTGCGCCTGCTAGTAGAGGTAAAGGGAAACGGCCCGCCTTATTCCGAGGCCATAATCAAGATGAAAGTGGGCGACAAGACAGTACACACCGCAGCCGAGGGCAACGGCCCGGTAAACGCTCTTGACAACGCCCTGCGCAAGGCCCTGGAAAGTTTTTACCCGCGCATTAAATCTATGCACTTAAGCGACTACAAGGTCCGGGTGTTGGACGAAAAAGACGGCACCGGCGCGGTAGTGCGGGTGCATATTGAGACCGGCGACGGCCGCCGCTCCTGGGGCACGGTAGGCGTATCCGAAAACATCATCGAAGCCAGCTGGCAAGCCCTCGCAGACAGCATTGCCTACGGCCTCCTATAACACAAAAGAACCGTCCCCCTGTGTCCCCGAGCAGGAAACAACCTTTCTTTTACCGAAATAAAAGCATTGTGGTTTTTCTTCTCATCTAGAGATATAATATTTCTGGCGGGTAAAAGGGGGTTTTTTTGTGGAGCAATTCTGGCTCCCCAGTCTGGAATACTTAAAGGCAGTGCTCAAATTCAATTTGAGCAGCGTTATTGATATTTTAATTGTTGCCTTTATTATGTATAAGATCATGCTTTTGATCAAAGGGACCAGAGCGGTCCAGTTGCTCAAAGGGATAGCCGTCCTGTTGGTAATATCCGCCCTTTCCAGCGTTTTTAACCTTTACACTATTAGCTGGCTTTTAGGCAAGGCCTTGACTGCGCTTGCGGTGGCGCTGCCGGTGGTATTTCAGCCGGAATTAAGGCGCGCGCTGGAGAAGCTGGGGCGCGGCAAATTATTAGCCCCTACATCACTGCTATCGGGGGAATACGACCGGGTACGGCTAGTAGCCGAAGTCACCAGGTCGGCCACTATCCTGTCTAAAAACAAGATGGGGGCGTTGATTGTGCTGGAGAGGGAAACCGGCCTGGAAGAACATATCGACACCGGTGTTAAAATTGACGGTATTGTTTCCGCCGAGTTCCTGGTGAATATATTTGTGCCGAAAACGCCGCTTCACGACGGCGCGGTGATTGTCCGGGGCGGGCGGGCAATAGCGGCGGCGTGTTTCCTGCCACTCAGTGAAAACCCTTACCTGACCAGCGATCTCGGCACCAGGCACCGGGCCGGGATCGGTATCACAGAGCATTCCGATGCGGTGGCGGTAATTGTTTCTGAGGAAACCGGTACCGTATCGGTGGCTGTCGAAGGTGTTATTACCAGGAATTATGACGAGGCGGGACTGCAGGCCAGGCTCACCGGACTTCTAATAAACCAGGCCGCCCACTCGCTGTCAACGTTCTGGCCGAGGAGGGCGTAGATTTGGCCCGTATTGATTGGCGTAATAATACTTTGAGGCTGCTTTCCCTGCTCCTGGCCTTTGCTTTGTGGATATATGTAAGCAATGAGCAGAACCCGTTCAGGGATAAAGTAATCAGCATCAACCTGGAACACACAGGCACGACCCAGGATATTTTAATTACCGGCGGCATGCCCGACAGCGTCCGGGTCAAGGTGCAGGGGAACCGCAGCCAGCTTACCAACCTTGCCCCGGGGGATTTTAGGGCCGTTGTCAATATACCCGAAGGAAAAACCGGGGAAATGGCCCTTCCCGTCCAGGTGAGCGCCCCCGCGGGTTTGCGTGTAGCGCAAGTGATCCCGGAGGAAGTGAATCTGACAATTGACCGCCTGGTGGAAAAACAAATACCCGTTGCGGTAAGCCTGCGGGGAAGCCCGGCCGAGGGTTCCACCGCCCTAGCGCCGGAGTGCCGGCCCGGTACAGTTGTCGCCAGGGGGCCGTCCCATGTTATCAGTGAGATCAACCAGGCCACGGCGGTGCTGGACATACAATCGGCGTCAAAAGACGTGGAGCAGACAATACAAATAAGTGTGGGGCATTCTAATGTTAGCTTGAGCCCCACTGCCGTAAACGTGGTTGTTCCCATTGTAAGCACGGTATTGACCAAAAATGTGCCCGTATTACCCCAGGTAATTGGCCGTCCAGCCGCCGGTTTTATTGTAAAGCGCAGCGTAGCTGAACCCGCGGCAGTACAGCTAACCGGCCCGGCGGACGTTTTGGACGCTCTCGCCAATATCAAAACCGAAACTGTAGATGTTAACGGCGCCGATAAAAGTTTCACCAAAGAGGTTGCCATATCGGCCCCCCAAGGGGTCAGCGCCCAGCCCGGACGGGTGACAGTGCGGGTGGAAGTAGGCAAAACCGACACCCCGCCCCAGCAGGCGCCGGGTGACGGCAGCGCTGAACAACCCGGGCCGAAACCATGAACAACCCGGGCCGGGAATATTATTCCACGGGTTTTAACACTGGCTACGCCCTACCAAAGATATGATTGAATTGACAGTGCTTTACTGTGAGAATATAATGTCGTATAGTTGTTAATTAAGGTTGTTTTATGCCTTCATAAAAAGTTGTGTCAAAAGATCGTTCCCAAAAGAAGAGGGGTATGTTTATAAATGGGTGTATTGTTTGGGACCGATGGGGTGAGGGGTGTGGCAAACCGCGAGCTGTCCCCGGAACTGGCCTTTAAGCTGGGCCGGGCCGGCGCGCATATCCTGGCCCGGGGCGGTTCCGGCGCCCGCATTGTGATTGGCAAAGATACCCGCATTTCCGGGGATATGCTGGAGGCTGCCCT
>JALHFC010000196.1 GCA_022839445.1 Pelotomaculum sp. | reverse complement strand
CAGAACACTGGCTCACGAATATGGCCACCACTATACCATATATAATATGCAGGTAAAAGAAAATGTTTTTTTAGGGCAAAGCGACTGGAGGACCACCCCTTATGCTTACGCAAGGAATATTACCAACAATCCCAATATTAGAAATGACTATGAGGGTGGCCATGCATGGTGCATTAAGGAACTGGCGGCCGAGGATTATGTCCAGCTTCTAGGCTCGAAGGCGGCGAACAAGTTTTCCGGGCCCGTTCAGGAAAACCCCTCTTTCCCCGTTGCTTCGGAGGTCCCAGGGCTGGAACAATATATGCACGTGGCCCCGCAAACAATGCAAGCCTTACCAAAACCGTCGCTCTCGGTGCAAAATGTCAAAAAGCTTACACAGTCGGACCGTCCCCAAATTGAATTCACTTGGAATTCTGTAAAAATTGATTGTCCGGCAACATACATGCTTGCGCTTCACAAAAAAGATTATTATTATCCAAACTGGGCGTTATACACCCTGGAAGATGAATCGTCACCTTTAAAAACTATTTACGGTGCAGAAAACGGCACGCACGTGTTTGTTCTCTATGCCCAGGATGAAAAAAGAAATATTGTGGCAAGTAATTATGTTACCGCAACCATAGAAGAAAAGCCCGGTACCAGGGTGGTTGACGTAAAGGTTGAAGACGCAAAAGGCATAACGACATACACGCTGGACTTTTCCGTGAAAGATGTGCCTGTCGATTCCGTGAGACTTAATCACGTTCACCTGACATTGGTAAACGGCGCCAGTGAAACTTTGATTGCAACTATAAGTCCCGCCGATGCCCCCAATAGAACCGTCACCTGGTCAAGCAGCGACAAAACCGTGGCTACGGTAAACGCAACGGGTGTCGTTACAGCTAGGGGTGAAGGTACCGCTACTATCAGTGTCCTGACGGAAGACAATTATAAAACAGCTAGTTGTATCGTGACGGTGATCCCCAAACCTTACATGGACTGGCCTGAAACACCGGCCGGCGTGGCGCTAAATAAAGATTGGACCATTAGCTTTAGCAAACCGGTGCATCCTGCTTCTATAGACGGCAATATTATTATCACTCTCGATCCCGAGGGTACTCAGCAACTGGATAACGTTTCCGTGCAGTTGTCTCCCGTTGATGGAACCAAAGTTTTATTGAATCCCGACCGCCAACACATCTATCAACCGGGTACAACTTATTATCTGATTATAAAACCCAACATCATGTCTCAGACAGGCAACCAGTTTTTAAAAGAAGGTATACGGATGATGTTTTCAACCTAGACCTGCCACGGGGACGGTGACTTTGGCTGGTCGGCGCACCTGCCACGGGGACGGGGACTGTGACTTTGGCTGGTTAGGGCTGGTTCTCGTGGCTGGTTATCCTTATTTGCCCCTTAAAAAAACAGATACTTGCCGGATATATTTATCAAAATCTCCAAGTTCATTTTTTGCAATTTCATATACCCGATCTGCAGAGACTTCCTGGTAGCCGTGTACAATACGATTGCGAAAACCGATCATTGACCCGTAAATAACGAGATCCTTATGAGAAATTATCCCGCCGTCTGCAAGCACTCTAAAGGCATCTCTAGCTTCAGTCGGCGCATGGTTAAACTTATGTGCAGACAGATGATATGCAATATCAATCATGGCTTCGATTGACGTTTGGAGGGCATACTTGATTCCTTTGATTAGCCAGGGGTCAGAAAGGATTGATTCTTTGCTGTTTTTAGCCAGTAAGTTTGCGATGCTAGTAACTTGTTCGCGAATGAATGCTATTTTATTGGAAATCCGCAATTGATCAACAGCCATCAGCAATTACCTCTTCAATAATTTCCTGGAGAGCCCTTCTGTACCTGGGATATAAATCAGCATAATGTCTACTGACAATTTCCATTACGTCAGCGATCCTTTCAGCAGTTTTAATATAAATTAACCGGCCCTCCTTAATAACCTTAAAACAAAAAATCGGGTTATTAAGTTCAAGCAATACTATATCATAGACATGCCCGTCGAGTGGATAAAACAAATTATTTATGGAAGCCACCAACTGTGCTTTTTCTCTATCACTGATATTAATATCTTCTAATACTAGACCGATATCTATATCGCTGTCCGGTCTACAGCCCTCCAAGCAAGAGCCATATAAATAAGCGCCCGCGACTTGCGGGAAATCCTTTAAGATATTAGCCCTGTTTATAAATGATACCAATGAGCATTATCCTTACGACAAACGCCCATTGTTTGAATTAAGTCTATTATACTTGTAAATGTTGGATAATTCAATAAATCGATAAAAATCCGGCACTTTCTTTCCAGTGGCCATCCACTGTACACAGCTATCCTGGAAATAATACACATTATAAAAAATTTATTTGAATTCCACAAACAACGTGCTAGAATATTGACAGAATAATGGCTGAAGAGGTGACAAATATGAGCCGGCAGGACAATATCATTACAAACATTAAGCCTTCAACCGTAACTTGCCACGGGGACGGTGGCTTTGGCTGGTTGAGTGGTACCTGCCAAAGCCACCGTCCCCGTGGCTGGTGTTAGTCTGAGTATAACCGGCGCAGTTCTTTTTTTAGTATTTTGCCCGTTTGCCGCGGTAGTTTGAACTGGGCCAGGTTGGTTTTTAGAAAGGCCAGCAGTTCTTTTTTGTTCAGCTCCATGCCGTCTTGTACTACTACGAAGGCGCGGACTTTTTCGCCGCGTTTTTTGTCCGGAACCCCGATGACTGCGGCTTCTTTCACGGCCGGGTGCTGGTACAGGATTTCTTCCACCTCTCTGGGGTACACGTTGAGGCCGCTGACGATAACCAGATCTTTTTTGCGGTCGACGATATAAATGTAGCCTTCTTCGTCCAGATAAGCCATATCCCCGGTATAGAGCCAACCGTCGCGAAGGGTTTTTGCGCTTTCTTCGGGTAGCCCAAAGTAACCCAGCATTACATTTGGTCCCTGGACAATGAGTTCGCCGATTTCCCCCGGTCCGGCTTCCTTGCCGTCGTTATCGACGATTTTAACGGATACGCCGGGTACCGGTACGCCGATGGAACCGGGTTTTGTTTTGTCCAGCGGGTTGAAGCTTACGACGGGCGAAGCTTCGGACAGCCCGTACCCTTCAATAATGCG
>JALHFC010000195.1 GCA_022839445.1 Pelotomaculum sp. | reverse complement strand
TCCGCCACCCTGATAAAATTGACCGCGTACCTTTCCTCAAGCGCAGTCGCCTGGTCGCTGTTTTCGAAGGCCATGGCAAACCGGCTGTCCAGTTCCTCGATCAGCTTGCTGATCCGCAAAAATTCCCGCTGCTTGGGGTTCCGGTTCCGGCCGCCGTAAAACAGGTAAAAGATGAACATAGAAATATAGCAAAGCAGGTAGGCGTCGGCAAGCCTGGCGTCGGAGGCGACCCATTCCCTAAAATCCCTGGTCGTAAAACCCAGCAACCTGTTCCCGCTATCCGGAACCATATACAAAGTACTGGACGCCTCCACGATCTGGAAGTCCATCTCCTCCTCGAATTCCGCCAGGGCCGACCTGACCTCTGCGTTGCGAAACTCCAAAAAAAGATCTCCCTCAGTCTCCCTGTCAAGCTGCCCTTTGTCCAGCAGCTTGTTAAATATCCTTAACGCAGTGTTTAAATGGTTCATGCAAAGCTCACCTCAAACATGAAATCACTGATGGTGATGCGCCTGCTGAACAGCGCCTCGCCCTGGCGGGATAAGATTTCCTGCTCAAATACGCTGTCATCCGGCTTCCGGATGGCTATCTTCGCCACCCCGTATAAGTCCGGGCAGCTGTTTTCGATGCAGTACAAGCAATAGCTCACGTCCAACTCGCCGGTAGCGTTGGCCACCACCTCATCGCGCTGCGCCTGCCAGGCCTTGAGATCAATGACGTTCAAGTCATAAAGTTTTAGCATCGACCTGAAAACCAGGTCGTCTTCAAGCAGTAGGTCGAAAATATCAGCCCGGCCCTTTAGGTATTCAAACAATTCACCGAATCTAAACCCGGCCCTTTTGCCGGCTGCAAACTCCAGGATAGCACGGACAAACTCCGTGTTGGCTTCGTTGATCCGTTTGATTTTCAAGCGCTCGGTGTCTTCTCCCAGTTCCTCGACGGTAACTCCCGCGACCGTGTCTTCCTCCTGCATGAGCCGAGCCTGGCGTTCAAAAAGCGCCAGCAGGTTCAGCTTCCGATCCGGGTTGGGCCTAAACAGGGGGTTTAACAGCTTCCATAGGGAGGGGATGGCGCTTTTTTCGCATCTTTCCAGCCGCGCCAGGATCTCCTGCTCAAAGTCAAAGTATTTTGCCAGCGAAAGGGAAAAGGAGTCGGCTATCGTTTCCTTGTAGATCTTCGACAGGCTGTGCCGTTCCAGGATCAGCTCTTTCTGCTCGTCAATCGTGGTATTTATGTTTCTTCTGATAATCGCGATCTCCAACCGCGCCTTCTTCATCTCCTCATCCAGGATTCCCCGGTTGGCTTCCTCCTCCTGCAGGCGCTCCTCTGAAAGCACAATCATGTCCCGGATTTCGTTCATAATGCCGTACTCTTCCTCAAGCAGAGTGTAGGTGCTGCCCACCAGACTTTCGAACTCCTGGATGTCCACATCGTAAATATTGCCCCGTATTTTCTGGATAAACTGCCTGATATCGTTCTTTTTTTGCCTGATCATCTGCACCAGGTTACCGCTCTGCCCGATGGCCTTTTTATAATTTTTGCGCCTGATTAGCTCCCGCAGCTTCAGTTCTTCAATGGTGAAGCTAATCTCCTGCTCGACTTCCTTGGTCCTAAAAAGCAGATCATAGCCCTGGTCGGTCAGCTGGTAAGTCATTAGATAGCCCCGACCGCTCTCCTTTAGCTTATCGTCGATTAGCCTGACGCGGGTTTGCGCCATACCCTGCCCGTACCTCATCACCGGGTAGTTCCTTGCCTCCCCCCCGTTTTGCAAAATGTCCTTAATGATGTATTCGGTGATTTTGCACACGGTTTCCACAGGAAAACTAAAACCGTATTCAGGGACGATCCTGGCCACAAATGAGGTGATGCTGTCTATAGTGCACTCCTCGTCCTCGGTCAGGGTTCGACAATTGAATCCACAGCCGCAACAATCTGCATCCTTTTTTCAAAGCCCGCGAGAAATTCCAACTCCCGCCTGTCCACTGCTAAAATCACCTCTAGCGCTACACCCCGGGCGCGAGCGATTTAATTATCTACCTTGCCTAAACCATTGGGGTACCAGGTACATATCTTTCAGGAGGTAAAAGCTTCAATATTTTACAAAAGCGGCCCCCACCATTGCTGTACTCAAAATTGCTGCAAACGATAACCCATGGGTCCTTGGCGCTGTCTATCTACTCCTGGTGGTGCACTTTAGCGCATTTTTGCCTATTTTAAAATAGGATATCACCTGATAGTTGATGATCTCCTGAGGGATGTAACGGCCTTTTTCCATAAACACTGTTAATACATCGGTCTTTTCAAACCCCAGCATGGACGCAAATTCCACTAGCGGAGCCTCCACCCCTCTTTTGTCCGGCGACTTGGGGAGTTCCCTACCTTCCGCCAGTTTTAGCATGAGGTGGTACAGTTCGGGAAAGGGCCGGATGTTCAATGCAGGATTTGCTTCCCTGGCCCGGAAGAAAAGACGGATCCCTTCCAGGTCCAGGTCGCCGAAATAAAGGAAACACCCGGCGCGGCCTTTTTTCCCCCGCAACATACCGGCATCGAATCGCTCCAGGGCGCCGCGCTTGGAAATCTTATTGCCTTCGCCATAAAGAAGCGCGTCAACAGGAGTCCCGGCGAAGATGTTCTTTCCGGTCTCCTGCATCAGCTTTCTAAAGGTAAACCAGGTATCCTTGTTTTCCAGAATCAGTGTAGTCATCTGCTCTGGGCGGGCATGCACGTACTCAAAAAATGGCTCGGGGGTGTCGTAATAGTTAAGGAAACCCTCTCCCAGTCCATTATACCTCAAGACTTCCCTAACCAGGGCAAAATGCTTGTCAAGCAGCTTCTCCCTGCCCCACACTGAAAATGACCGTTCCTTGCGCGACATGGGTTCTTCAAGCAATCCCGCCGCATACCACAGGTACCGGCTTAAGCCTTCGACTATTTTCCGGTGCTTTTTATACAGTTCCGGTCTTTCAAGATAACCTGAGATGTTCAAGGAGGGGTTAAGTAAGCGGATGGCTTCGTTATAAACGGTGAAGTCTTCCTTTGGCTTAATGATCCGGTATTTGTTAAAAAGTGGCGGCCTGCGCCCGTTGTCCCTAGAAGACTTAACCGGAACAAGGGCTCCCGCCTCTACAAGTTTTTCAACCACATGGTAAAATTGCCTATAGTCCGGTTCGTTGATCAACTGCTGCAGTTCCGTTTCAGGAATGGTTAACTTACCATATTTTATCAACCTTTCATGGTAGCTAATCATAATCTCCTCTCCCGGGACAAGGGGACAGGTCCCTTGTCCCTAAATCCTATCAATTACACTTTTCGATATCCCAGTAATTCTGGGTATTTGCCT
>JALHFC010000194.1 GCA_022839445.1 Pelotomaculum sp. | reverse complement strand
GCGCCGGGGAAATCAAGTAAGGCGCCTGTTTCTTTTTTATGCCGGACGGCGGCATTGATATCTAACCCGCCGGCGTTGTATATTGTCGACCTGGTATCGCTGGCCGCTATAATGGTAGCGCCCAGTTCGGCAAGGAGCACGCCGCTGATGGAACCGACATTGCCAAAGCCCTGGATGACTACTTTTGCCCCTTTTAAGTCGAGGCCAATCTTTTTAGCCGCTTCTCTCACCGTAATAGCGACCCCACGCCCGGTAGCCTCATTGCGCCCGAGCGAACCGCCGAGTCCCACGGGTTTGCCGGTTATCACTCCCGGCACGTTGTGACCGGTCAGCTTGCTGTATTCATCAATCATCCAGCCCATAATCTGCGGGTTGGTGTTCACATCCGGCGCCGGTATATCCAGTTCCGGACCGATCACTTCGCTGATGGCCCTGATATAATTCCGGCTCAACTGCTCCAGTTCGTTGCGGGACAACTCCCTGGGGTTGACCACGACGCCGCCCTTGCCGCCCCCATACGGGAGGTTTACAACCGCGGTCTTAAAAGTCATCCACATGGAAAGGCCCTTTACTTCATCCAGGTACACCCCGGGATGAAACCTGATCCCACCTTTGGCCGGGCCAAGGATGTCGGTATGCTGGGCCCGGTAGCCGATAAAACTTTTGACGGAGCCGTCATCCATTTTAACCGGGACAGAGACCTCCATTACCCGCTTGGTTTCCTTCAGGATTTCGTAAACCGACGGGGGCAGGTCCAGCTTTTCACAGACGTCTTTCAGGTATTGTTGCACAATCAAGTAAGGATTGGTCAGCTCAGTGGCGGTCGTCATGTCTTATCACCTTCCATTTTTAAAAGAATAATTATTCCCGGTTGGTTTTTGATGTGACATATTTTATCATGAAGCAAGCAAAAAAGATAGACCTGCGGCTGACAATACGTTATAAATCTTTCCGGGACAAAAAACAAGCCCGGGATAAGCCCGGGCTTTACGTAAAGCAGTTATTCTTCTTTTGGTGCGTCACCTGCTGGAATAGGTGTGGTTTTTAGATAGCGGTGGAAGAACCACTCTCCGGCGGCTATCAGGACCAACGCCAATACCCAGCCTGTAACATCTAAAGTGATGATCCCGTTTATGCTCCAGTCGGCAACACCGATCACCAAAGCGGCAATTATGACATTAACCACTGTGGCCGTCACATTACCGTAACGGGGTAAAATACCGATATCCCCGGCAAAGTAAGCGACAAGTGTCAGGACTAGAGCGGCAATAAGGGCCTGTCCGCTGGTTATCCGGCCAAACATAGGCAATATAATAACACTAATGACACCAATAATTACAAATTTAATAACCAGCGCGGTAATTTGCTGTTTGTTCATGGTTTCACCTCCTTTTTTACTTATTCTGATATAATTTTTTCTTTTTTATACTTAAGCATTTTTAATGTACCGGGCGCTTATAGGGAAAACAAAAAAGCCGCCTTGCAAAGACGGCTTTTTACACAAAAATTTGCTGTTACCCTCAATCTCCCTTACCTGTGTCCGACATCCACTGCTTGACGACACCACCGACATCCTCCGGCTCAGATTCTTTGGCGTTTTTGATCTGTACTTCTGCCATAAATTGTTCCCTGATTTTGGCCACCTGCTCGGGATTCTCTTTTTCCATCTTTTGAATCAATGTTTGTACTTCTTGAATACCATCCTTACTATCTTTTTCCTTTTTTGCCACACTGCTGTCTTGCATAAAAAACAATTTTATTAAATAATATAAACCCGCCAGGATCAAGACTGAAGTTATCAGAATGGATAGGATTCTCACGCGGCAACCACCCCGGTTTTTTTACTCTTTTATAACGGACCAATTAGCGCCCCGGTCTCCATTGGAGCAGGATAAGTCCACATTTTGTCGAATGATTATGATGATAGCATTTTGTGTATTCTATCAGGAAAATAGTTGTAAAATCAATGGTCCTTTTATAAATTTAAAATACGGCGGTGAACGACGGTTGTTATCAAATGAAACTCATGAGTACCTTAAAATGGCCAAACCGGTTATACTGGAGCAAATAAAAGACTCCGTTCCCGGCCAGGACTTGCTGGCCAACGGCATCGAGTGGTTTATTTACTGCTATCGCTTTAAAAACGGGGATACATTTATCGACCGGTTTATTAAAGGGCGCCGGGATTTGTCGGAATTAGAAAAGGATATCCTGAAAGGTTGGAAAGAATCTTTTGAGGGCATTTTTATGATTAAATCGGTGGATAACGACGCTGCCGTCCTTGTAAACCTATTTGACAACATGGATTATACAGTTGCATCCGACCTTGGCGGCAACGCGTTAAAAGATTTAAGGCCCGGTCATTACATCGCGTCTAGGCTTTGCCCTTTACATGATATATATTTATTTAGTGGGATACAGTATTTATTCCCGCCGGAAGCAAAGGACGATGTTTCGGAAATGTTCAAGAAGGCTTTGGAAGCCAACCCACAGCTATCTATGGGTGATCAAAGGAGGAAATGGCGAAGGCTTTTAAACGAGTTCCTTTCACATTTCGGC
>JALHFC010000193.1 GCA_022839445.1 Pelotomaculum sp. | reverse complement strand
GAGCCGATGCTAAATACAGCGCCCATGTTATCACCCGGGTCAGTCAACTGGTTGATGATGATTTCGGTATCCTTATTTTTGTAATCATGACTGTTGGGAGAGGTGTCCGGGCCAATCCACTTTGGCGGCAGGTAAAAATCACCGGCGTCCGCTTCGCCGCTTCCTTGCTCGATATCTTCAAGCCCGTCGGCCTCCATCAGCCTCAAGAGCTTGTGCTCGGTGTCGGAATTATTATATAAAGTTTCTCCGTCGCTTCCCGTGGTCGTATCGACATGCCAGATAATCAACCCGTCAGCCGGGTAAGGCTTGTACGGCGCCATGACGTCACTGCCCGGGTCGAACGCTTCCGGTATTGCGCCATGAAAAATTCATAGCCGAAAGGTGAAGATTTTGCGTCCGGCATGATTAACACGGCACCTGGAGAGGTTCCTGTCGGCTGCAGGTTGATGTTTTTTGCGCCGGAGGGGATGATGTCGGGTTCCAGCCATCCAAGGACAAATTTGGAAAAACAATTATGATCCCCATAGCAGCTATCCATTATGTCCAGGCCGCCTATACCGCCGTTTGGGCCGATGTCCTCATCGTAATCGTAGTAGTCGGGAAGACCCAAAAGGTGCCCCATTTCATGTATATCAGTAAGCGGCGCATAACCGGCAAGCCCTTCCTGCTCCTCGTTGCTGTACCAGGAAAAGCAAAAATAATCTAGCTTTTTACCGCTGACTGAAAATCTATTGTCTTCAAAATTTGATTGTACGGCCCACCAGAATCCTGACCAGCCGGAGTCCTTGCCGGTCCATTTAATATAAAAGCCGTCAATTACACCGTCATTGTTATTATCGTATTTGGAAAAATCGTACCCTTCGGCCTCATAATGCCGAAAAATCTCCTTAACCAGAACGTCCATGCCTTCACCTTCGCCGTCGCCAAATTCCTCGTAATATGAACGTTTATTCTTGGCGGTGTACCATCCCAGCACTTCGCCCGTAATGTTCAGTTTGCCGTATGACGAACGATAGTAATATTCGCTGAGACTCTCATACGGGTATAAGGAAGGATCTCCTATGCCGAACATCTTTGATTCAACTTCCTGGACGGTCTGATCTTTTGTATGCGGGCAGTCCGGAAAATCCACCAAAAATACCAGTAGCCGGGGATTTCCTGCCGACGGAAAACTGCTCTTCCAACTGGGCGGGGTATCATATAAAGCACGCTGGTCATAAGCTTGTCCTTGGGCTTTCATATACAAGCGCTTGATATTACGGTTTGCTTCTTCTAAAACATCAGTTTTCATTTTATGATTGCCAAGTTTTAGCGCTCTGTCCAGGCGCTCGGCGTAGGTGCCGTCAGCCTTGTATTTTTCAATTTCACCGGGGGACGGCGGTTGCAAAGCATGTACCGGTTTAGAACCGGCCGTCAACAAAAATGCTAAAAAGGTAATTACCATTACTGCAAGTGAAGCCGCCTTAAATCGATTTTTCATTACATCTCTCCTTATATTGTGTATAGAACCACCGGGCAACCAAAATACCAGTTGGGGAGATATATGGGTAACCAGGATGTGGTCCTCAAATATTATAGGCGCCGAAACCAGCAAAAAATCTGATACCAAATTACACAGGTATTCTCTAATATTGCTAAAAACCCTCCTGGGTTTTTAGATATTTGGAAGATCGCGGGGTTGTTTGTCGAAATGGAAAATAGTATTTGCTATAGTGGGAGATATGGTATAATAGGGCAAGTTAATTTGTGCTAAACCGGGGGGAGGCGGGAATGACTTTTAACCGGATCACAGGGGAGATTTGATGGCCTTTAATGAAGTTAAATCCGGGAAGCTCAGCTTCTCCAAAAGGGGGAAAAGTTTATGAAGATTCGGATGCGCGGCGTTGTAACGGCGCTTTTTCTGGCTTTATGGCTTACCACGGCAGGCGCTTTCGTCTTGTTTGCGCCGGGGGGCGGCGTCTGCCTGGCATCAACGGGGTCGCTGGCAGTGACCGATACCGGCCCCAGGAACGGTGAAACGATCACAAATATACAGCCCTTTTTAAACATTTGGTTCAGCGCGCCCATAATTATTGCCGACCAGGTCCACTACGATATGATAAACCTTGAAAGGCTAGATCAGTCCCAGGAGCGGGTATCGATTACCAAGAGCATTGATGGTAACCTTTTCCGGGCCAGGCCGGAATCGCATTTGACCGCCGGGGTTACTTACCGGCTTTATGTGCCTATGCGCACCTTTAATGATAGCGCCGGGAACTACCAGGAAGACGAGATAACCCTCACCTTTACCGTGGCCGGCGGCCAGCCGGCGGAGGAGGTGTTTGAGCGCTGGACGGGCGCCGCCGTTACCCAGGATGTTCCCCTGGACAAGGAATGGCGTATCCGCTTCAACCAGCCGGTCGATCCCGC
>JALHFC010000192.1:2150-4229 GCA_022839445.1 Pelotomaculum sp. | reverse complement strand
AAATATTATTATGATCCGTTATATAAATACCCGGATGGGCCCAGCGGTGATTACGAGCTATCCGTGGATACATCCGACATTGAAAAAGCCTCGGATATAATCCTTGATTTTGTTAATAACTTGTCTTTTAATGGGGTTAAACCAAACTAAAGATTGGCCGGTACGGGGGTGCAATAATGGAAATCGGCAAGACGTTAAAAGAGGCAAGATTGGCGCGGGGATTGACACTGGAAGCGGTGGAGGAAGAAACCAAAATACGCCGCAAGTACATCCAGGCGATGGAGGAAGAACAGTTTCAAATTCTCCCCGGCGCAGTTTATACAAAAGCATTTTTAAAAAACTACGCAAAGTACCTTAACGTTAATATTGAAGAAGCGCTTGAAACATTCGGCCGCCAAAATATTGAAGATACGCTTACAGAAGAAATAGAAAAACCCGCTGATGAAGAACAGGCAAGTAATGACACACATAGCAGGCCGCATTTCTGGCTTTATATTTCCGCCGCATTGCTGGTAGCCGTATTGGCTGTTTTCTTTTACCAAGGCGCCAAAGGGCAATGGTTAAACCGCCCCGCTGAAAGGATAAAGAATGAATTAAATAACGCAAAGATGTTTACCCCCCAGCCGGAGGGCCAAACCCAGCCCCCCGGCAACCAGCAAGAGCCACCCGCAAAGGGCAATGCCGAAGAAACACCTGGGGTCCAATTGGTCCTGAATGTAAAAGATAAACGTTGCTGGATGCGGGTAGTTATGGATGACAGCGCCAGTACCGCTTATGAAGGGATTCTGACGGCCGGCCAGTCGAAAGATTTTCAGGCGAAGGATAAAATTTATGTTATATTAGGTGACGCGGGTGTGGTGGAAGTACAGGTAAACGGACAGAACCGGGGTTTTTTGGGCGGGCCCGGGGATGTTGTGGAACAAGTATTCAAGTCCTCGCAGCGCAGTTGAAAAGGCCGGGCATTGCCCGGTGTATTTAAACTTTCATTATTCCGGGATAAACACGAGTCCCAGCACCCCGGGTCCGGTGTGTGTGCCGATCACTGCGCCTGCCACCGACAGAATAGGCTGATCATAGTTTAAACGAGGCGCCATCATTTGAACCAGTTGTTCCATACCCGCGGGGTCCATTCCGTGGACAAAGGAGCATCTTATTTTTTGTTTACCTGCTTTCTTGGTGACAATATGCGCAAGTCTATCAATGGCTTTGGCCCTGCCCCTGACCTTTTCGAGCGGTTGGACAAGGCCGTCTCTTAAATATAAAAGCGGCTTAATGCTGAGGATAGCGCCCCAAAACGCCTGCGCCTTGCCGATCCGTCCGCCCCGCTTCAGGTACTCAAGAGTGTCAACGATAAAATATACCTGTACACTGTTGATCATTTTATTTATATATTCGAGGACATCACCTTTTGTTTTCCCTTCACCTGCTACACGGGCAGCCTCAAGCACGATCAACCCCAATCCCATACTGGTCACTTTTGAATCAATTACCGTGACGTCGGCGCCGGTTGTCATCTCCTTTGCGATTCCGGCGGACTGGCATGTTCCGCTCATTGCCGAGGAAATATGAATAGATATAATTGAGCTTCCATCGGAAGAAAGTTTTTTGTAAGTCCGGGCAAACTCAGCCGGTGTAGGTTGGGATGTCCTGGACATCTCCCCTTTTTCAGCCAGACGGTGATAAAATTCCTCGGCGCCAATATCTACACCATCCCTTAGCGGTCTCCCGTCATTGAAAAAGACCTTTAGCGGTGTCACGGTGATATTGTGTTTTAGGATTAATTCTTTGGGAAGATCGGCTGTGCTGTCTGTTACTATCTTAACCCGGCTCATTAATATAACACCTTTCTGAATTTATGGTTGATTAACTCATATGAATGCTGGATTATTCGACTGATATGATTAAATCGTATACCGGCTGGCCGCCTGTTTGTATTTCAAATTCCTGGTTGCCAAATTTCCCCCCAGTCATTTCAACTAGCTTTTCCGCCTCGTTTATTCCCGTTGATTCCCCGCAATATAAGGTGATCAGGCGCCCGTCCCCATCAATCATTTCTTCCAGGAGAGCCTCAAACACTGT
>JALHFC010000192.1:0-2108 GCA_022839445.1 Pelotomaculum sp. | reverse complement strand
GGCTGTAATAAAGTCATCCCCGGGATTTAATGTTATTAGTGCGCCAATGCCCTGGGGAATGCTTTTTGAGGGGATAACGGTAACATTTTTTGAGGACATCCTGCCGGCCTGTCCTGCCGCCAGGATGATATTTTTATTGTTTGGTAAAATAATTATTTCCTGGGCTGGTGAGTCATTAATAATTTTTAGAATTTCACCTGTACTGGGATTAAGGGTTTGCCCGCCGGCGACAACGGCGTCCGCCCCAAGATTTTTCATGATTTTGGTTATCCCCTCGCCGGCGCCCACCGCTACAATCGCAAAAGGCTTGTCTGCACCGGTTTGTTTAATGTTAACCGTCATATTCTGATCAAGCATATTGTTTATATTTATACCATGCAATGTTCCATACCGAAGACAGCGTTCTAAAACCATGCCCGGGTTGTTGGAGTGGATATGGACCCTCGCTAGATTTCCCCCGCCTACCACCATCATACTGTCGCCGAAAGGCGCCAGTTCATTTTTTATGTCTTCCAGCGGCAGGTTTGTCCCTTTTACCATGAGTTCGGTGCAATAAGCATAATTAATGACTCCGACATTGTTATGAAATGCCGGGCTGTCCTTGAAAGGATCATCTTTCCGGGCCTTTAAGGGCTTTTCTAAGGGGTTTTTGGCTATAGGGGACGCTGATTTTAACGCATACATGAATCCTTCTAAAATAATAACAAAACCTTTACCGCCGGCATCTACTACCCCGGCTTGCTTGAGCGCTGGCAGAAGGTCTGTTGTTTGCTGCAAGGCCGTAAAGGCATTTTTCAATGCGGCGACCATCATCCTTAGCAAATTTCTACTGCGCTGGGTAGCTGCCCCATCGGCTGATTTTCTTACTACTGTAAGAATTGTGCCCTCGACGGGGGTAATCACGGCTTGATAGGCCATTTTAGCCCCATTCCCCAAGGCTTCGGCAATATCCGGGGCAGTTGCTTTTTCTTTACCGCGCAGTGAGAAAGAAAATCCATGCAAGATTTGGGATAGAATGACCCCGGAATTCCCCCTGGCGCCCACTAGCCCGCCCCGTGCGATTGCTTCCGCGACAACATCTATGCGGGTTGAATCAACTTCGCTGGCCTCATTTAACGCCGCCAAAAGAGTCTGGTGCATATTGGCGCCGGTATCTCCATCCGGCACGGGAAAAACATTTAATGAGTTTACTTCTTCCTTTGATTGCCCCAACAAGTCTACCGCTCCCCGGAGCATCATTTTAAGGTCGGCGCCATCTAAATAGTAAATTGTCAAAGCTCCAATTTCCTCCCATTAATAACAAAGCCATAAACTTTACTTCGACAAAACACAAAATTCTCCTTTGGGAAAATAAAATACACGCCCTAGAAGGGGTGTCAGTTATATATCATATATTATATGACCGCCGGACTGATTCTTGCCATCAATAAATGTTGCGGCAACCTTTGACATTTTTCATAGTAAGTTGTACATTAAATACAAAATAGTAGGGCGGTGTTTTGTAATGGCAAAAGAAAATTCTTTTGATGTCGTTTCACAGGTTAACATGCAAGAGATCAAAAATGCGGTGGATCAAGCTATCAGGGAACTGCGCGCCAGGTTTGACTTCAAAGGGAGCAAAAGCGACATTAGCTACGACGGTGAAGAAATAGTATTAACCGGCGACGATGAATTCAAGCTGAGAAACGTGGTGGATATACTGGAATCCAAAATGGTAAAACGCCAGGTCAACTTAAAGGCGCTAAGGTACGGCAAAATAGAGCCGGGCGCCAGGGACACCGTGCGCCGGCGGGTCAGCCTGATTCAGGGTATTGATCAGGAAAAAGCAAAACAGATTATAAAGCTGGTTAAAGACAGCAAGTTAAAAATTCAGGCTTCTCTGCAAGGGGATCAGGTCAGGGTTAGCGGTAAAAACCGTGATGACCTGCAGGCGGCTATCCAGACTATTAAAGATTATGAATTTGATATACCTTTGCAATTTGTCAATTTTCGAACTTTTTAACTATAATTTATACACCTCATGACATCGGGTGGCATGATCAGTTATAATAAATTTATATGATTTGAAAGGACATACAAATGACCGCAAAGTTAGGAATTGTAAGTCT
>JALHFC010000191.1 GCA_022839445.1 Pelotomaculum sp. | reverse complement strand
ACTTTAAACTTTTCCTCGTCAGGACAAGGGACCCTGGTTTCCGCTGTGGAATAATACTTCGGTATCCCTGATAGCATTTGTGACAGGGGCAGATCCGAGTTGGACAAAATTCTTAAAAGCCTTCCCGCGGCGTAAAACGCGTCGTCAAACCCGAAGAATTCATCGGCAAAGAACATATGCCCCGACATTTCCCCGGTGAAAATAGCGTCTATTTCCTTCATTTTGGCCTTGATTAAAGAGTGCCCGGTCTTATAAAAGAAGGGTTTTCCCCCTAGGCGAACAACTTCATCTACAAGCGCCTGGGAGCACTTAACTTCGATGATGGCCGGCGTTCCGGGGTGTTTCGGCATTATTTCCCTCCAATACAGGCACATCAGTGTATCGCCCCAGATCACACCTCCCTGCTCGTCGACCAGGCCAATTCTGTCGGCATCGCCGTCGAAAGCTACTCCCAGGTCGGCCTTCTTATCTAAAACGGTTTTTTTCAGTTCAACAAGGTTGGCCGTTTTGACCGGGTCAGGCTGGTGGTTCGGGAAGGTACCGTCAGATTCACAGTATAGCGGTATCACTTCACAGCCCCAACCGGTCAGGACCTTTTCCGCAAAGAGGGAGGCCGTCCCATTGCCGCAATCAACCGCCACCTTTAGTTTCCTTGGGCCGAGCCGTATTTTGTCTTTTAGCATGGCCAGGTAGGCGGGTACCGCGTCTTGTTTCTCGATCTTGCCGGAGCCGGTGGGAAAATCCCCGGCTGTCATCAGACTTTTTAGTTTTTGAATATCATCGCCGTAAATAGTCCCGTCGCCCAGGGCTAGTTTGAATCCATTTTCATCAGGCGGGTTGTGGCTGCCGGTAATCATCACCCCGCCGTTAACCCCGAAGTGAATTCTGGAATAGTAAAGTACCGGCGTAACTACCAGCCCGATGTCTATAACGTCGCAACCAACAGACAACAAGCCTTTGATCATGGCGTCGCGCAGCCGGCTGGAACTAAGCCGGTTATCCATGCCCACAATTACCTTACCGGCGCCGGATTCCTTAACGAAAACGCCAAAGGCTTTTCCTAAGAGCTCCACAACTTCATCTGTGAGGTCCCTTTTGGCTACACCCCGGATGTCGTACTGGCGAAAAATTTGCGGGTTGATTATTGTCACCAAGCAAGCCCCCTATCAATGTGATCCAGGTTATATTAATTATAGCACGTCATCCAGTCCTTTATCCCTCAAGGCCTGCACAACTTTTTTTATTTCCTGTGCCCGGCTTTTGTGACAGATGAGCAAGCTATCGTGATCGCTAACTACAATCAGGTCTTCGACACCTATAAGCGCCACCGTTTTGTTGGAAAAAACAGATGTACCGGCAGTGTCCAGCAGCACGCCCTTGCCGCGTAAGATGTTACCCGAGTCGTCTTTGTCGGCGTACCTGTCCAGGGCTGTCCAACTACCGATGTCGTCCCACCCAAAATTGCCGGGTATCACCAATACATTACCGGCTTTCTCCAGGATGCCATAGTCTACAGAAATTTTTGGCAATTCAAAGTATACCTTTTTAAGCACCTTTAAATAGTGACCCGTAGCCAACCCCTCTGCAATTCTCTTCAGGCCGGCTGCTAGCCGGGGAAGATGTTCTTCGATCAACCTGAGAATTAAATCTATCCGCCAGACAAAAATGCCGCTGTTCCAAAGAAAATCACCATTTGTGACAAACTCCAAAGCGCGCTCGTAGTCCGGTTTTTCGAGGAAACGCCTGACCCGGTAAACCGGTATGCCGCCGAAAGTGTCAAGCATCTCGCCCCGGTGAATATAGCCATACCCTGTTTCCGGGCGATGCGGGGTGATGCCCAGCGTGACAATTTCATTTCCCTGCCGGGCAGCCGCCACTGCGCTCATTAGGGCTTCTTGAAACCTAGTGGTGTTGGTGATATAGTGGTCTGCCGGCAGCACAATCATTACCTCATGGGGATTCCTGCGGCCCAGGACCGTGGCCGCCAGTCCTATCGAGTCCTATCGCCGCCGCCGTGTCCCGGCCGAAAGGCTCGATGATGATGTTTTCTTCAGGGAGGTGCGGGACTTGCCGCACAACCATTTTTTCAAACTCAGATCCTGCGACGACATATACATTTGACACCCCAAAGATGCTTTCAACCCGTTCTACAGTCAGCTGCAGCATGGACTTGTCGCCAACTAAATTTAAGAATTGTTTGGGTCTTGACATCCTGCTCCGGGGCCAAAACCTTTCCCCCCTGCCGCCGGCCATAATAACCGTGAAAGCCATTTATCCACCCCCTTCCATTATTGACTATTATACCATAAATCTACCGGTTGAGTTTCAATGATTTTGTAATCGCCCTGCATTCCAAAACTGAGCGGGTGCATTTATATTTTTTAAAAAATGCCCCCTTGACAATATAAGCCTACAAGCCTATTATTTATGTTAAGTTTATTCTTGTTTGTTCTAGATGACTCCCATATATCGATTTTATCGTTATGTTAAGTATCGTTTAATTAAACATTAACCCCGTGTTATCTGCCGTGATGTTTTATTGGTGCGTATATGAAGCACCTTGCTGCATTGAAGATAATATTACTAATAGGGAGGATAGGAAAGATGCAGTTTAAATTTGAGTTTAGGTCCTTTGCCAAGCTTCAGGGAAAAAGGGTGGTTGTTTGCATTGCAGTTTTTGTAATGTTATTTAGTCTTATGTTTGTCGCGTATCCCGGTATCGCCGTGGCTAAGGCTGAGTACGCAAATCCGGCCACAGAACTGGTAATTAAACTTAATGACGGGAGCGGGAATGTTACCACACTGGCTACATATACAGTTGAGCAGTTAAAACAAATGCCCCAGGCAGAGCGGGCCTACAGTTCGGTCGACAGCATGCCGGCGCCGAATTTCACCGCCGCCCGGGGGGTTTTGTTGAAGGATTTACTGGCGAAAGTCAATATCGACATCAACACAGTGGAAAAATTTTATTTTACCGCTACCGACGATTATCGAACAAGTTTGACTATACAATACCTATTTGACACACCACGTTATTATTTCCCCAAAATATATGAATGTTGGGATGAAAACAACACCTTGGAAAGCATTAC
>JALHFC010000190.1:723-2813 GCA_022839445.1 Pelotomaculum sp. | reverse complement strand
TTCTGCCGTTTGACCTTGGAGCGGTTATAGAAGATGTAGTACATACGATAACATTTACCCACCGGTTGGACAATCCTGTTACTGTTACCGTAAATAAGCCGATCGCTTATATGGTGAGCAGGGAACGGTTTGACGCCTTCTTGGCAGACAAGGCAAAAGAAGCGGGGGCGCAGATCCTGGAAGGGGTGCGGGTAAACCGGGTGGAGGTAACCGGCGGCTATGTATCCGTAAATGCAAACGCAGTGGAATGGCAAGGGAAAATACTTGTCGGCGCTGACGGCGCTTTCAGTGTAGTAGCCCGTTCCTTAGGGTTTGGCGGCAGGAAAATGCTGGCCGCAACACTTGAAAGTGAGATTCCCGTTCCTGCCGCAACCATAAAACAATCCCAAGGCACAATCAAGATCGAGTACGGGCTGGTTCCAAACGGTTATGCCTGGATTTTCCCCAAAGCCGGACATTTGTCCGCGGGCGTATGGAGCAACTCGGCCAAACAAATAAAATTGCGGGGATTGCTGGAAAAGTTTCTTCAGGTAGAAAATTTAAGTAAATTCTCATCCGGAGTCAGGCCGTTGGGGTGGGCGATCCCTGTTAAACCGCAACCGGGTGAGCTGCACAGGGGCCGTGCGTTGTTGCTCGGCGATGCCGCAGGCTTGGCAGACGCTCTTACCGGCGAGGGCATTTACGCGGCCCTGTTCAGCGCGCACCTGGCAGCTAAAGTAATCGCTGAACAAGTTGACCAGCCGGTGCCGGACTTACAGAAATATGCAAACTTAGTCCGGGAAGAAATGGGAGCGGACATGGCCGGCGCAAACCGCCTCACCCATTGGATTCCACCCATCACCGGCCTCATCCATAGCGTCCTGCGCCGGCATCAGGAATTAGTGCATGAATTTATGGAAGTAGCCGGCGGGAATATCTCCTATACCAATTTTCTCCAAACTTTCCGTAAGCAACTACGGGCGGCGTTGCATCTTTAAACTTGTTATGCCAGCAACTCCTTTAGCTTTTTATATGTCGCTTCTAGAGACTCAGAAATCACCCGCACGTCCCCGAACACCGGCATAAAATTGGTATCACCACTGTACCGGGGCACCACATGGATATGGAAATGCCCCGGCATGCCAGCCCCTGCCGCTCTGCCGATATTGATCCCGATGTTAAAACCATCCGGTCTAAAAGCCCGGAGCGTCTTGACCATCTTTTTTGTCATTTGAAAAAGTTCTTTCATTTCTTCATCTGTCAGGTCATCGATCTCGCCCACATGCCTTTTCGGTATGACTAATAGGTGCCCGTTTATATACGGGTACAGGTTCATTACCACATACGTTTTGTCCCCGCGTAAAAGCACCAGGTTTTTCTCATCCTGATCAGACTCCACCTTCTCACAAAAAACGCATTTATCCCCGCGCTCGCCACCTATATAGGCCATACGCCACGGCGCCCAGATTTGCTTCATTACTGCCGCCCCTCTCCTTATATTCCGGCTTGTCATATATTGATTCGACGGGTAACACAAAATCCCTTGCCAGCATTAATTTAAAAGGTTAAACAGAGCTTTTTTATCATATCCATAGCGCATACAACCATTCCAAAAGGGTAAAATATCCTCTAATAACATATTGACTGAAAGGTGCGAACATGCATATCCTAAAGAGGTTTATTGAACTTTTATCCTACCGGGAAAACCTTGACCGGGAAGGCTTTATACTTAAGGAAACAATAGACGACAAGGAAGACAGGACGAGTAACAACGATAAGCAGGAAGGAAGGCGCCCCTTTAGAAAACCAAGGCACGCCCCTGATATGGCAAAGGGGGAACACGCGCAAGACAGCCGGGCGGTAAGCGCCTACCTCAAGGAAAACAAAAAGGCGCTAAACAGGATGTATGGGTTGCCAGGGAATAAAGACGTCGTCATAAGGGATTTTATCATCGGCACAAACCCCGCAATCGAATGTTTTAGTGTCTTTATTGACGGCATGACGGATACGGCGGTGCAGGACCTGCTATTCCAAGCGCTGATGGCTTTTGCCGGCAGGCCGGCGCCCGCCGACAAAGGTAACATAGCGAAAATGGTTAAAAACAACCTGCT
>JALHFC010000190.1:0-670 GCA_022839445.1 Pelotomaculum sp. | reverse complement strand
GGCCTTGCTAAGAAAACTAATCAAAAGCGAAAAGCTAAGCACCGAGTTTATCAAAGTGGGTGTGCGCAATGAGACTATCGTTGCCGTCATGTACCTGCGAGACCTGGCCAACCCCGCCCTGGTGGCGGAGGTGAAGCGCCGTATCAACAGCATTAAAGTGGACCATATACTGGACAGCGGTGTCCTGGAACAGTTTATTGAGGACAATCCCTATAATCTGAACTCGACGGTCCTTGCCACAGAACGGCCGGACCGGATAGCCTCGAAAATAGTTGAGGGCAGGGTCGCAATCCTGGTGGACGGCAGTCCCTTCGTTCTGGTTGTGCCCACCACCATGTACGAGCAGCTTCACACCGGCGAGGAGTCTTACAGCCGCTGGCAGTTCGGTACCTTTATCCGGTATTTGCGCGTTTTTGCCTTCGGGCTTTCTTTTTTGCTGCCCGGGCTGTACCTGGCCATTGTTTTGTTTCACCATGAGATGATCCCGACGGAACTGCTTCTGGCCATCGCCGGCAACCGGGAAAAGGTTCCTTTCCCCTCAATTGTCGAGGTACTGTTGATGGAATTGTCTTTTGAGCTGATCCGCGAAGCGGGGCTGCGCATACCCGGCATCATGGGCTCCACGATCGGGATTATCGGCGCCTTGATTCTAGGGCAGGCTGCAGTCCAG
>JALHFC010000027.1 GCA_022839445.1 Pelotomaculum sp. | reverse complement strand
TATTTGCCTCAATTCAGCAGCATTGGTATCGACCTTGTCCTTGCGGCAGAGCTAATCTGTAACCTTCGTGGTAAATACAGGATACCTCAGGTCCTAAAAGAGGTTGACCACATGAGTAGGCAGGTAGCGCCGGGGACCTGTAAGGCGGGAGATCTGAAAGGCCTGGGGTAGCTATTTGGCCAAATACCGTTTTCCGGACGAAGATGTTTTGAGGTGCCAGGTATTTAATAGCCTTTTTTATACAACAGGCTTTTTTAATGTTGGGTTACTAGCAGTTACTCCTCTTCCCCTTCAGTTTTTGGCACCGGTGTTCTTAAATATTTCTGGCCGGTCCAAATTAGCATGGCGGCAAATAAAATGCGCAGGGTGCTTTCAGACAGGACGTTGGCAAAGCTTCCGCCTATATATGTACCTATAAGGATACCCACGATCAGGCCGGGTAAGATATTTGTGCGCACATTTCCGAGCCGCCAGTGGGTATAGGCGCCGACTCCCCCGGCCGGAATCATGGCGAGGAGGGAACTGCCCTGGGCGGTGTGTTGAGTAATACCGGCAAGCAGTACCATCGACGGGACCATGAGGGTGCCGCCCCCAACCCCCATCATCCCGGAAAGAAATCCGGTAAAGACCCCGGTCAAAAGTAGAATTAATATTTTTATCCACCCAACGGCAAGCCCGCCTAAACTGGACAGGTAAGGTTTCATAAGCAAAAGCAGGGTGACAAATATCATAAAAATGCCGAAGTACCTCTTTAGCTTCCATTCGGGGAGGGCATTGGCATAACGTGCGCCGATCCTGGCAGTGAACATGGCGGTAGACGCTAGAAGTAAAGACGCCAGTATATCTACCGAGCCATTTAAGGCATACGTTATAGTCCCTGCTATGCCGGTAAAAATAAGCGCTACCAGGCTTGTACCGTGAGCCTTGTGCTGACCCATTTTCAGTATGCCAACCATCAGGGGGATCATGATCACGCCGCCACCAAGGCCAAAAAGTCCTCCAAAACTCCCCGCTACCAGGCCAATCAAAAAATTTATCATCCGCTACCTCTCACACTTAATGGAAAATTACTGTGGCATTAGGATCAAAAGGATTTTTCCTGACCGCGAAAGAAAAAAGGTATGGATAATGGGCCTTTAAATGCTTCATGTAATAAATCCATTCATTAATAAGTAATATCAAAGCCCTTTCTATATCACCATTCAAGTGGATGTAATCGTTATCCGGCAACTGGTCTATATCCTCCCGTTGCTGAAATTCCTCCATCAAGTGAAAAATCGACCACAAAAGATCGGTGAAGGAATCATGTTCAAGCAAATTAGGGTTTTCCAGTAAGCTAAGCATAAATTCCCTTTTTTCAAGCAGGAAATCCTGTAAACTCTGCAAATCTTTATCTTTGCAATTAATCTTATAACTAAATCTTTTTACCAGTTTGCCGGCAGCTTGGAAATTTCGCTCCGTCCATTCCATCCCTATGATTAATTCCTTCTTTATTCCATCCAAGTTACCAAACTTACTGATAATGTCCAGCAGGCTTATCCCTACCTCGCTAAAGAAAACCCCTATTACCATATTTAATTTTTTTAACAGATCCCGTTTTGCCTTCATGCTTAAAAGTTCGCTGATAACCAACGACACCAAAAACACTTCAATTGGAATAAAGGCCAGGTCTTGCAGCAATAAAAAGAATGTTTCCCCCGGCGTTTGAAAAATAACAATTTGTATAGTATAAAGCACTGCAGAAAGAAAGATCAGCATCAAGGCGACTAAAACATACCACTTGATGTGTTTCATAAAAAGTTGCCCCTTCTAACTTCTTATCCCGCCGGGGTTATACTTTGCCGGTTTAAGGACCGGCGCTGCTAATAATTACTTTATCACCGTTTTTTACCTGATCTAACTTGTCAAGATCCCCTTCTACACGTCCAAAAATATTTACCGCGCTGGCTGCCCTGATCTCTTTTCCCCGGCTAGCCGGCGTTGGCCCGAAAAAGATGCAAAAGGCTTTCCCTGTTGGCCAGTAGCCCAGATCTCCCCTTGACACTACATCTGAAGCGCCGGGTTCCAGGCTTGCCGATGCCGGTATGGAAAAATAAATTTCTTCGCCCCAGCGGCTAGCCTTTCCCTCCAATGGAAGGGCATCCTCGATTAAACGCCCCGTCGGGGTGTCAAATATTTCTGCCGTCCAGGATAAAGAACCGGATTTAATTGCTATTTTCACCTAGTCACCGCCTTTTCAAACCGCAAGTCCGTTATTAGAAGCAATACTGATCAAATGATATTGTTATTCAACAGAGATTATTTTGTCGCCGGCTTTAATCTTATCTACAACATCCATGCCTTCAATCACTTTCCCAAATACGGCGTATTGGCCGTCTAGCCACGTGGCATCTGACTTCAATATATAGAATTGCGAACCGGCAGAATCGGGATGGCTACTACGCGCCATAGCCAGGGCGCCACGCCTGTTCTTTAGATCCGGCGCAATCTCTAGGGGAATGGTCCAGCCGGGACCACCGCACCCGTTGCCCAACGGGTCTCCTCCCTGGATCACCCAATCCTCTACACGGTGAAAAACCAGCCCGTTGTAAAAGCCGGCGCCGGCGAGCTTCTCAAAGTTGCCGACTGTTACCGGCATCAATTTGGGATACACCTCCAGGGTTAACGACCCCTTTGCCGTTTTAACCGTAATTGTTTTTGAATTCACGTTTTCATTTAAGTTTTCTGGTTTTTCGTTCACGTTTACCCTTCCTTTCTTACCCTCGCCAAAAAGCGATTAAAAACTTGCGCCCGCTCCGGAAAACCCGCCCGCAAATCTTAAAAAATATTATTCCTTTAATAATTTGCAGCGAAGAAATAATAATTATGCGCCGGACGCACCGGTTATCAAATAACCGCAGCTAGTTTGTTATTTGTTCTATATTTTTAGGTTAATTCCTCTATTGTACATTGATCATTTGGAAAGTGCGGTTCGATCAGTTGCCTGCTGTCGGTTTTCGGCGAGTTCACCAGCTTGGAAACAGGGTAAACCGTCATTTTCCCTTGATAAGGCCGCAGCATCTTTTTTAGCGATACCGGTTCATCCATTTCCAGCCACGCTTGGTGTTCCTGCTCTCGATCCAGTATTACCGGCATCCGGTCGTGAATGGCCCGGATATATTCATTACTAGGCGTGGTAATAATACTACACGTGTAAACGGCTTCCCCGCCCGGCGCCGCCCAACAATTCCAGATGCCCGCAAAGGCAAATAAAGTCCTGCCGGGCAAGGTAATATATATGGGCTCTTTTTCGCCGTTTAACTTCTTCCAATCGTAAAAACCATCGGCGGGGATAAGGCAACGCCTGTGCAAGAATGGTCCTTTAAAAGCCGGCTTATTATCAATCGTTTCCGCGCGGGCGTTGATCATCTTGTAACCGGTTCTTTTGTCTTTAGCCCAATGCGGTATAAGTCCCCATTTCATTAAGGATATTTCCCTACCGCCGGGGTTCTTTGTAATAACCGCTATCTCCTGCCCCGGCGCAATATTATACCTTGGCGTGTGGCTGAAGATATTTTCACGCAGGTAAAATACGGCCGCCAGTTTGTTTATATCGGCTGCCAGGGTAAAGCGCCCGCACATTCTGCCGCCCCCCTTTGATCAATGCAAGAATTTAAATAAAATGACCTGGGCAATAAAGATAACGGGTATGCCCAGGGAAAATTTTAAGTGCTTTGTCTTATGGTTGAATACCTGCATCCCGATTAAAACACCGGCGGCGCCTCCGATCAGCGCTATCAACAGCAGCCTGCCTTCGGGAACCCTGTATCTATGGGTCTTTGCCAGTCCTTTATCATACCACATCGCAAAGAAGCCGATTACATTTATGATCAGCAAGTAAATTATCAATGCTGTTACCTCTTGATAGATTTAAACAATTTTATCGCTTTTTCTTCCGGTAAGTCAATATAGATGCCGCAGCAGCATGCGGGACAGATAAAGTCATCGTCCCAGTATTCGTCTTCCGGTGTGCCGGGATTTCCCGTTAGGTCCGCCGGCTCAAAATGTATATCACATTTTTGGGTAGATTGGGCAGGTGCAGTACGGCTGTTGCCGGTCCGTTGATTAGTGTCGGTTGCAGGCAAGCGGTTTTTATCTTTCAATAGGCCTCGCTCCTATTATCAAACATCACCGATTGGGGGCATGATGCCCGCAGGGGAAAATTCATTACAGAAATGCTATATCCCCCGTAGTCGCTCGATCTCGTCCTGCAGGGCTTCAATGCGATCAAGCAGGTCGAGGATAATCGCCGCTCCGTGCAAGTTTACGCCCAGGTTGCTGCGCAGGCGCAACAGCTTTAGCAGGCGCTCCGCCTGGTTGGCCCGCACATGGCCCCGAAAAATTTCCACGATTCCAAACTCCGCGAGACGTTGCGCCAGATCAGGGTGGATTCCCAGGCTCTCCAGATCTACCCAGGCTTCATCATCCCCGGTAGCCAGGGTGTGTTGATATATTTGCAAGTAATATTTTGTCACCGCCGTCACACCCCTTTCCTTAATGCCGCCAGCTGCCGGTACAACTGTTCTTCTTCCGCCGTCAGGTGTTCTGGAATATCTATAGAAATTACCACGTATTCATCGCCGCGCCCCTTTTGGTGCGGCAAGCCCTTACCTTTCAGGCGCATACGCTTGCCGGCGCGAATTCCTGCAGGAACTTTCATGACTACCGGACCATCCATGGTGGGTACGGTCACGCGGTCCCCCAGAACGGCTTGCTCAGGCCGCAGGGTAACCTCAGTTTCCAAATCCTCACCTTGGACTTTAAATACCGGGTGCGGCAAGAGCCTTATCTTCAGATAAAGATCGCCCCGCGCTCCTCCATTTAAACCTTCGCCCCCCTGGCCTTTCAAACGAATCCGGCGCCCGCTGCCGACACCCGGCGGAATTTTTACCGATAGTGTTTTGATACCTGTGGTATCACCTGTGCCGCCACAACGGGGGCAAAAGGAATTACCTTCAACACCCACCCCGCCGCAAGCCGGGCACACTTCCCGTGTAGAAATCTGCAGTGTTTTTTCCCCACCCCGGTAGGCTTCCTCCAGAGTGAGCTCCAGCTCGCTTTCAATATCACTGCCACGTACCGGGCCGCGACGTGTAGCCCGCCTTCCCTGGCCAAAAGACGCCCCCGCACCACCAAACAGCATTTCAAAAAAGTCGCTAAAACCACCGGCGGCGCCGGCATCAGTTCCAGTATAAAAGCGAAAACCATCCATATCCGGCGGCGGCCGGAAATCCTGACCGTCTTGCCAGTTTGCCCCTAATTGATCGTATTTAGCCCGCTTTTCCTTATCGCTTAATACCTCATAGGCTTCATTTATTTGTTTAATTTTTTCCTCAGCCACTTCTTTATCTTTTGCGGTGTGCAAGTCCGGGTGCCACTTGCGAGCCATTTTACGGTAGGCGGTTTTTATCTCTTTTTCCGTGGCGTCACGGTTGACACCTAAGACTTCATAATAGTCACGGAAGGCTACACCCATTTACCATCACCTATCCTTCTAATACATTCCGGCCGCAACCGGGCGCCGCAACTGCCGGCTAACGGAAATACCGCTTGGCAAATGTCTCTACTGTCTACCGCAAGCATCCCCCGATCCGGTAATTAGCAGCAATCCGCTCAAACTATCTTCTTCACTCCAATGTAAACATACTGATAAGATTGCAGGTGGCAGTATGCTCCCTCAATGCCTGCCCGGTGTAACATCTCCACCAGTTTATCCGGCAATGTAAATTTGGATGGTTCAGCTGCCATCCTTTCCAGCAAAGCTATTGTTTTTGTTACTTTACTGCACGGATCAAAATCAATTATACAAAGCCTGCCACCCGGACGCAACACCCTCGCTACCTCACGGACAACCCCGGCCTGGTCACGAAAATGGTGCCACGCGTCGGACACCAGGACAATATCAAAAGTACCGTCATGCAGCGGCAGGGAAGCCGCATCCGCCAGGACCAGCCGCACAGCAAGTCTCTTAGCCGCAGCACGCTTTAACATCCCCCGGCTGGAATCAACCAGAGTCACCCGCGCGCCGGCCCCGGCAAGCGCAGCGGCGTTAATGCCGGTACCGCCGCCCAGGTCCAGCACATCCATACCACAAACAGGCGCCAGCCAGCCCGGTATTTTACCGGAGTGATCTACTTTAACAAATTTGATAAATCCATCGTAAAATGGCGCAAATAATTGGAAAAACATATTATTGATCCGGACCGCTGGAGATCATGGTTTTTTTGTATTGCGGCGTATTGTTTGCATAACCTTGTCCACAACGTTCTCAGCCGTAAACCCGAATTTTTCAAACAGCACCTGGTAAGGGGCGGAAGCGCCAAAATGATTGATGCCGATGATTTCACCCTTATCCCCGGTGTAGTAGCGCCACCCCTGAGCAACACCGGCTTCAACAGCCACCTTTGCCGTAATTTCCGGCGGTAATACTATTTTCCGGTATTCGTCAGGTTGTTCTTCAAAGAGCTCCCAGCTCGGCATGCTTACCACACGGACGGACACACCGTCTTCCTGGAGCATTCCAGCAGCCTGGAGAGCTATATGGACTTCCGAGCCGCTTGCCATTAAAATCGCGTCCGGCTTTTTACCTTCTGTTTCACTGAGGATGTACGCGCCCCGGGACAAACCGGCGGCAGGCGCTACCTTTTGCCTGTCTAGAGTGGGCAGGTTTTGCCGCGACAAGATCAAGACAATGGGACCTTTTTCATGTTCCAAGGCGTATTTCCATGCTTCGGCCGTTTCATTGGCATCGGCCGGGCGGATGACCGTCAGGTTTGGTATCGCCCTTAAGCCCGCCAGTTGCTCGATAGGCTGGTGGGTCGGGCCGTCTTCACCCAAACCAATGCTGTCGTGAGTGAATATATAAATGACCTTGAGCCCCATCATAGCCGCCATGCGTATGGACGGCCTCATATAGTCGGAAAACACCAGGAACGTGGCGCAGTAAGGGATCAAACCACCATGTAGGGCCATGCCGTTAGCTATCGAGCCCATACCGTGCTCCCTCACCCCAAAATGCATGTTGCGCCCGTTATAATTGCCGGAGGCGAAGTCACCGGCGCCCTTAATGATCGTCTTGTTCGACGGCGCCAGGTCGGCCGAGCCGCCGATGAGGTTGGTCACTTTGGATGCGATGTTATTTAACACCGTACCGGACGCGGACCGGGTAGCAAGTCCCTTTTTATCGGCAGGAAAAACAGGAATACCATTTGCCCAATTATCTTGTAGCCTGCCGCTCATCCATTGCTTGAACTCTAACGCTAAGTCGGGAAATGCTTTGGCGAAAGAATCAAATTCAGCCTGCCACCGGGACTGCCAGGAAATACCCCGGTCAACTGCCTGGCGGAAATAAGCCAGGGACTCCTCAGGGATAAAGAAATCGGGCGCTAGGGGCCAGTCCAGGTTCTCCTTAGTCCGCTTAATTTCTTCAGCCCCCAGCGGCTCGCCGTGCGCCGCAGCGGTGCCCTCTTTGCCGGGGCTTCCGTAACCGATCCGGGTGCGGATCAGTATCATGGAGGGCCTCTCTTTTTCATCCCTGGCTACCTGGATGGCAGCCGCCAGTCTCGCAATATCATTCCCGTCGCTCACGTGCAGCGCTTGCCACCCGTAAGCCTCAAAACGCTTGGCCCGGTCCTCGGTATATGCGATACCGGTGTCACCCTCAATGGAAATTCGGTTGTCGTCATAAAGACAGATCAGCTTGCCCAGCTTGAGGTGGCCGGCAAGAGAAGCAGACTCGTGAGAAACACCTTCCATTAGGTCGCCGTCACTGGCTATAACATATGTATAATGGTCAACAACATTATAGCCGGGGCGGTTGAAATGAGCCGACAAAAACCGCTCGGCGATGGCCATACCGACACCGTTGGCCAGACCTTGCCCCAGCGGCCCGGTGGTAGCCTCCACCCCGGGCGTGTGCCTAAACTCCGGGTGCCCCGGGGTTTTGCTGCCCCACTGGCGAAAATTCTTTAGTTCTTCCAGCGGCAGATCGTAACCGGTCAAATGAAGCAAAGCATAGACCAGCGCAGAGCCGTGCCCGGCGGAAAGAACAAAGCGGTCGCGGTTTATCCAGGTCGGGTCCTGTGGGTTATGATGAAGATACCTGGTCCAAAGAACATAAGCCATCGCCGCCGCTCCCATCGGCATACCCGGGTGGCCGGATTTGGCTTTTTCCACTGTATCCGCCGCCAGCATACGCAATGTGTTGATGTTTAACACGTCTAATTTGTTTTGATCTTTAACCATACGAAACCCTCGCTTTTTACAATAATCAGCCCTTACCCCTTCTAAAATCACTTTTTTTAATGGCTTCAAAGTTATTTTAACATTTTCCTGCCAAAAATGAAAACCTTTCTAAGAATCTTCGATTTTATTCGACAGGTATCTTAAATAACCTATTGAATGTTTGAGGATAATTACTTATTATTATAAGAGCCATTTACCACTATTGGTATTGAAGATTACCTGTAGGAACCGGCAAGATCACCAAAAAGCGAGGAATATTATAAATGACAACCGTCGATTTTTCCCAGGTCTTTTATTCTTCACCCCTTCCTATCTGCATTATCCAAGACGGCTGTTTTAAGATGGTCAACCCTAAAATAACCCAGATAACGGGATATACTGCGGAAGGGATGCTTAAACTCCAATGTATAGACCTGGTCCATCCCGAGGAAAAACGATGGCTCCAAAACGTCCTCCTCCAACACAGTGAAGGGTTAAAAACATGTGCGGATTATGAATTCCGGGTTATCAACCGCACAGGTGAAGTCTTTTATCTCCGGGGCTTTTTTTCTACAATAGAATTTAATGGCCGGGCTGCCATACTGGCTCAGATCCTGGATATCACCGAGCAAAAGCAGTCGGAAACCGAGTTGTGTAAAAGTGAGGAACTCTTACGTGCGATTACCGCTAGTACAACAGATATGATTTGTCTGACCGACGCTGATTTAGTAATTCATTATGCCACCCCTTATCACCTGCGCGTGCTGGGCGTCGCCCCTGAAGAAATCGTTGGCGAATCTGTATTTGACCGGGTGCACCCGGACGACCTGCCTGGGGTCAGGGCCCACACCGCTGAAGCCCTAAAAAACAAGTCAAATGGCAAGGCAGTTTTTCGCTTCAGGCACAATGCCGGTCATTATATCTGGCTTGAAAGCCATGGCAACCTCTTGCTGGATGAAAAAGGCGAAGTAAGCGGGGCTACCTTTGTCAACCGGGACATTACTGAGCGTAAGCTGGCCGAAGAAAAACTACACGCCACCAACCGTCAGCTCTTTGATATAATTGATTTCCTACCCGATGCCACTTTTGTAATTGATCATGAAAGGAAAGTAATTGCCTGGAACCGGGCGATGGAAAAAATGACCGGAATACCCAAAGGGGAAATCCTTGGCAAAGGCAATTCTTTTTATAGCGCCCCTTTTTATTGGGAGCCAACGCCAATGCTGATTGATCTTATTTTTTCCAACGATAGGGAACACGAACTCCAGTACAATTTTTTTGAAAGGCAAGGGAACCTGCTGTTCGCTGAAAACTTTACACCGGCTTTTAATGATGGGAAGGGAGGAGACTTATGGGGGACGGCCTCGCCTCTTTTTGACAGCGAAGGAAACCTAACCGGCGCCATTGAGTCCATCCGCAACATTACCGCACGCAAACGGATAGATGAGGAGTTGCAGCGAATTAACAAAGCAGTGGAGAACTCCAGCAACGCCGTTGTTATGACCGATACCATGGGCAAGCACATAACTTACTGCAATAAGTCCTTCCAGGACCTTTTCGGGTACACTGCGGAAGAGCTAAGTGGCGCCGGCGGACTCCATGTACTATTCCCAAATAGCGCCACAGCGCAAGAGGTTTACAGAACCTTAATCAACGGGCATTCCTGGAAAGGTGAATTAAGGAAAACAACCCGCCAAAACAAGGTTGTCCAGTTTTACATGCATGGCGACGCCCTGCGGGACGAAACAGGCAAAGTTACCGGGCTTTTTGCCATTTACACCGACATTACCAAACTTAAACAAGCTGAAATTGAAATTAAAAAAGCCAAGGAAATTGCCGAAGCGGCCAACCGCGCCAAAAGCACATTCCTGGCAAATATGAGCCACGAAATCCGCACGCCGGTGAACGCCATGCTTGGTATGAGCGAGTTACTGCTAGGCATGCCTATGAGTAAAGAACAGAAAGAATTTGTCACCACAATCCACGATTCCGGACAGCATTTGCTCACCATTATTAACGCTATCCTTGACCTTTCTAAAATTGAAGCAGGGAAGATAGTTGTTGAAACGGTGGCCTTTGACCCGCTGTCTTTATTCAATGAGTTCGTCAAGGTAATGGCAACGAAGGCGGGAAAGAAAAACCTGGCGTTTAAAACCTCTTTTGCTTATGATGGCCCGCCCTTGCTGCACGGCGACCCTGTGCGCCTGCGCCAAGTTTTGTTTAACCTAATTGATAACGCGGTCAAGTTCACTGATCACGGCGAGCTTGAGCTACGCGCAACTATGAAACCCTTGGATGAAACCCATGTTGCCATGCGTTTCGAGGTTAGCGACACCGGTATCGGCATTTCCGACAAGGACCACGATAAGCTATTCCAACCTTTTTCCCAAATTAACGGTTCAACAACCCGCACACATGGCGGGACCGGACTGGGCCTGGCTATCTCCAAACGCCTAGTTACATTAATGGGAGGGGAAATCGGCGCGGACAGTAAAAAGGGCTGCGGCTCTACCTTCTGGTTTACAGCGCCGCTAGGAATTCCTGACATCAAAGAGGAATTGCCCGAAAACAAAAAACCTTCTTTAGTTAAAATAATCGACCATAGCGACCCTGAACCGGAGCC
>JALHFC010000026.1 GCA_022839445.1 Pelotomaculum sp. | reverse complement strand
GATATGTATGCGGGGGATAATGCTATCTGCACAATCCAGGAGAACGGATATGCTCGATGGTATACTATCAGCCAAAATGATGCCGGTAAAACAATGACTGTTAATTTGCCGGAAAACGCGTCATTTGCTGTTTATGATGAAGAGTCCTTTGTTTACTATTCTACGGTAAACGGTAATCAACCAGTGAAGCTTCCCGAAAATGGAAAGGTTGTTTATATAGGAGAGGCTCCAGGAGACTGTTTTACTATTACCACCAAATAAGAAATTATAAAAATCAAGAGGGTCAAGGGGGACAGGTTCCTTGTCCCTCTTGTTGTTTTGATGTAGCGAGGGACTGACCCCTTATGGAAATTTCCGGAGATTCATCGGAGGAAATTCCCCCGGGCATGCTCCTTTATAAATATTTTGCCTGAATATGCAAGTTGGTTATTAGGCAAAATCCATTGACTTACGCCATAAAGAGACATACAATATTCGCGATGTCATGGATGAATACCATTATAGGATATGGTGCCGCATGAAAGACGATTATTTGTTCATAAAATCTTTAAAAGTGGATTTCGCGCCAAAGAAAGCGCCGGTAAGGGCGCTGGAATCGGTCGACCTCTCCCTGTCCAGGGGTAAAAGAGGCGTGCTTATCGGCCCTTCAGGCTGCGGCAAAAGCACCCTGATCAACGTCCTGGCCGGCCTTAACGCTGATTACTCGGGGCAAGTGCTCATCGACGGCAGGCCCCCGCTGCGGGGCGGCGAGACGGCTTTGATTCTGCAGGACTTCGGGCTCCTCCCCTGGAAGACGGTGTGGGACAACGTGGTTTTAGGCCTAAAATTCCGGCAAAAGTCCGCCGGCGAAATTAAAGCGGCGGCAGAATCCGTCCTGGAAAAATTGGGCTTGTTATCCCTGGCGCAAAGATACCCCGCCCAATTAAGCGGGGGGCAGAGACAGCGAGTGGCCATCGCCCGGGCGCTGGTGCTGGAACCCAAACTTTTATTGATGGACGAGCCCTTTTCCTCCCTGGATGCCCTGACGCGGGAAGAAATCCAGGATTTCCTTCTGGAAATCTGGGAAGAAACCCGGCTTACCATTTTCCTTATTACCCACAACATTGAAGAAGCTGTCTTCCTGGGAGAAAAGATCTTCATCATGTCCCACTCTCCCGGCCGGATCCGGCAGGAGATCGAGAATAACGTATCCAACGCCTCCCGCCAGAGGGGACAGACGCAGTTTTGGGAAATGTGCAGTTTCCTCCGGTCATTTTTGCACAGGAGTAGCCATTATGCGGCAGACGCTTAAAAAAAGCGGCGGCACAATTGCCGTTGTTATTTCGTTGATTGTTCTGCTCATCATTTGGTGGTTATTCTCTTTGGCGTTAAAAAACCCGGCGGTGCCTCCCCCGACGGACGCCATTAAAAACTTCCTGGCCAGCCTCCAGAAAGACCTGTTAACCCACCTGGGCATAAGCCTTTACCGGGTTCTGACCAGTCTTTTCCTGGCCGCCGTGCTGGGCGTGCCCCTGGGTATTTGGATTGGTAAAAACCAGAAAATTGACGACTGGGTGGCGCCCATGATTTACCTGACCTATCCCGTGCCTAAAGTTGTTTTGCTGCCGGTCTTTCTAATCATTCTGGGGATCGGGGATGTCTCCAAAATTGTCTTGATTACCTTAATTGCTTTTTACCTGATCCTGGTGACAACCCGTGACGCGGCCAAAAACCTGGAAAGAGGATATATTTCTTCCGTACAGTCTCTGGGGGCCGGGTCCTGGGACCTTTATATCCACGTTTTCCTGCCCGGATGCCTGCCGGCCATTCTCACCTCCTTAAGACTGGGGCTAGGCACGGCCATGGCGGTGCTTTTTCTCGTGGAAACTTACGCCACCCAGGAAGGGATTGGGTTTTTTATCATGGATTCCATGAGCCGGCTGAATTATGAGGATATGTTCGCCGGGATTATCGGCATGGGGCTGATGGGTTTTTTCCTTTACTTAATCCTGGATAAAGTGGAAAATCTGCTGTGCCGCTGGGTCAAATTATAGGCATTGGGGTCAATGGAAATAAAACTTGTCCAACAGATAGCCGATGGCAAACAGGAGCGCAAAAACCAGTGAGAAACGGGCGGTGCCGGCCAGGGTGGCATTTAGCGGGACCCCCTTTTTCGTCTTCATGTCACGAACCAGCGGCCGGATCAGGCATAATGAAAGCACGGGCAAGAGCATCCACGCCGAATAATTACCGCTAAGCCACATGAGCGGCGGAACCGCTAAAGACGCGGCCAGAAGCAAGAAATATTCGCCGCGGGCGCCTGAGGGTCCCAGACGGACGACCAGCGTCCGCTTGCCTCCTTTCTGGTCCGTTTCTAAATCCCGGTAATTATTCACCACAAGAATCGCGGTAATTAAAAACCCCATGGGTACTGACGCCCACCAGGCAGAAGCGCCGATATAACCTGCCTGCACGTAGTATGTGCCGCAAGTGGCTACCGGCCCGAAGAAAATAAAAACTAAAACATCGCCCAGGCCGTGATAACCAAGGGGAAAAGGACCTCCGGTATAAGCGATCGCCGCCAGGATGGACAAGATCCCGACCACCAGGATAGGCCATCCCCCGACCCAGATCAGGTATAAACCAACACCACCAGCCAGCGCAAAAATGGTCCACATCCCCGCCAGTACCTGGCGCGGGGATAAAAGCCCCGCTTGCGTGACTCGCAGCGGGCCGGTTCGTTCTTTGGTATCCATGCCTTTTTTAAAATCAAAGACATCGTTGGCCAGATTGGACCCGATCTGCAGGAGCAGCGCCCCCAGCAGGGCGGCCAAGGCCGGGCCGAAGCGAAAAGCCTGGTCGCCGGCCGCCAGCGCCGCGCCGACCAGCACGGGACCAATGGCAGCCGGCAGCGTCTTGGGACGCATGGCCAGTATCCAGATCTCAAAAGTGCTTAATTTTTCTTTTTGGTGTGTCAACTTGTTCAATCCCCCATGATACGCGTAATCTTTTATTATTCTTCTTTACAAATAATAATCCCTCCCATATTGACTTATGCTTATTGATATTCTAACATACACTTATATAAATTATATTGATAAAGATATATTGGAAGGTTGGGTTAAAATGGTCAGGTTAAGAATATTCCTGGCGCTGGCTATTTCCCTTTTTTTAATAGCTGGGTGCGGTAAGGAAAAAGAACCGGAGCAGTTAAAGGTTGGGGTGCTGCCCATTGAGGACATTATGCCTACGGTAACGGCTGAAAAAAACGGTTATTTCACGCTGGAAAACCTTGATGTGGAAATAGTACGTTTCCAAAGCGCGGTGGAACAGATCAATGCGGTGCAGGCAGGACAGCTGGACGGGATCATCACGGACATGATTGTGGCCGCCATGCTCAAGGATGCCGGCCAGGATGTTAAAGTGACCGCCATCACCCTGGGGGCGGCCCCTGAAGAAGGGAGGTTCGGCATCATTGCCGCGCCGAATTCGGGCATTGCCACCCTGGCGGATTTAAAAGGTAAAAGTGTGGGGATTTCCTACAACTCGATCATTGAATATATAACTGACGGGCTCTTGGAGGACGGCGGGATGGCTCCTTCCGAGGTCCATAAAGTTTCCGTACCGAAAATACCCGTGCGCATGGAAATGCTCTTCAACAACAAAATTGATGCCATCGTCGTGCCTGATCCGCTGCTGACTTTTGGCGCGTTCAAAGGAGCCAAAATAGTGGCGCAAGATACGAAAGACACGAAAAGGAATCTATCCCAGGCGGTAGTGGTTTTCAGCCAAAAAACTCTGGACGAAAAGAAAAGCGCCGTGCAGGGCTTCTATCGGGGTTATGCCAAAGCGGTGGACGACTTGAACAACCATCCCGATAATTACACGCAGCTATTGACCGAAAATGTGAATGTGCCGGAGCCAATCGCCAAAGATTATCCCATCCAGCGCTATCCCAAACCCCAAATACCAAATGAAGAGGATGTCAACAACGTCCTGGAGTGGATGAAAAATAAGAGCCTGCTGAAAACGGATTTAAAATACCAGGACCTGGTGGATCAATCCTTTGGCGCATAAAAAAGCCTGCTCCATTGTCCGGCAGTTGTTTTGGCTGCCGGATTTAATTATTACCGTAGCGTCGGTATGTATATACTCCCGCCAATTCAGTTTCTTTAGTTCCAACTTGTAAAAACGAAAATTCAAGAATTCTAAAAATGAAAACCCCATTTCTAAACTATCTGGTTCATTCCGTATCCGGTTGTAGCTGAATACCGCTACCGGCAATACTTTGCGCCGGTATTTTTCATAAAGTCGGCTGAAGTAGATAAACATCCGCTCATTGAATCTCTTTTGCTCATATGCCTGCGCCTCAACATGTACCAGGATCAAACCAGGTTCGCCTTTAAGACCGGTTTCCACCAATATATCGACCTTGTGCTTGTCACCAACCGTTACCCGCCTTGTGGGCATAATATCCAACGTCCCGGAGCTAAAGGAACGCATTGACGCCAGACTGGAAGTCCGGCCTACGGAAAGGGGCAGCGTGGCGAACTGGGCATAAGCACGGCAATGGCCGGCCAGTTAATTTGCTTATTTGAAAGGACATCAGCGGTCCCTTTTATTTGACGCTTTACCTGACCGGTGTCCGGTTTTTTTTACTTCTTGATTTACAGGCAGTTTATCGCCGTTAGAAACCGCCCGCCGGCAACTTTTTTTTATACAAATATATTTGTAATAAACATAAAAAAACATGGCATAAATCGGGATTGCCAGCATGTACTTATAGTTCTTCGGTACCCAGGGAGCGGCAAACAGCGCAATGCCCAGCACTGTGACAAATATAGCCGTCCGGCGCCATTTTGCCAACTCTGCTCGATCTGTTTTATTCATAATCACCACTCACAAATTTTATCCCTTATCGTTTAGGGATTTCTGGCGCTATTATATCAAACGGACATGCCGGTAACAACAAGATTTAATACATTGCCGAGAATAAAAAAGCTGTCACAGGCCACACTAAATCAAAAAAGGGGTGGATAAAATGCAGCTTTCTTCCGGTGAAAAACCTATCGTCGCCTACTTCCCCACCAGCAACGCCGCGCACCAGGCGGCCAAATCCCTACAAAGCGCCGGTTTCGTCACGGTCCGGGTGGATGAGATCTCGAACTTCGACGTCGGCAGCGATCCGCATTATGATAACCCGGTGGACACAAGTTTGAATGACATGCAGCCTACCGTACACTCGTTCAACATCGGCGAAACTTTGACCGGCGCCGAGCGTCTTATAAATATCACAAATCCTTCTGCAAACGATTATATAAACTCTGATTACGAAGCAACACTGATGCTGACAACAACGGCAGATAAAAAAAACCTGGCAACTGAAATCATTAAAGAGAACGGCGGCAATATAATGTAGACCATCATGCGATACCCTCGTGAAACCGAAAAGCATAATTTCCAAAAGAACAGAACGGGCCGGCTTTAATGCCGGCCTACTCTTTAGGAAAACCCATAACCAATCAGAGACCTGGTTCAAACAAACCCGAAAATCTTCTGTAAATATTCTTCATGGCCGCTGTAATACTTTCCAGCCGGCTTATAGAATTTTGCCCCTCAAGACCTGCCCTATCCAACGGATTGCATAAAAGCGTGGTTTTGTTTGTCGAACATATGTTGTACCACCACCCTCCTTGTGTGGTATAATGTATCTATGGAGATTATTAACAAGGCAGCGGAATATTAGTGAGGAAGTTAACCTTTGGGGACATAGAAGTCCAGTTTTTCAAGAAAAACATCAAAAACCTACACCTTTCGGTGCTGCCGCCTGACGGCCAGGTCCGGATTTCGGCGCCAAAAAAACTGAATGATGAAGCTGTAAGGCTTTTTGTCATATCTAAATTATCCTGGATAAAAAAGCAGCAGGCAAAGTTTCAAAAACAGGAAAGACAGCCGGAAAGAGATTTTGTCTCAGGTGAGAGCCATTATTTTTTAGGAGAGCGCTATCTTTTAAATGTGATATACACCAATAAAAGGAAGCAAGGGGTCGAAATCCGCAACAAGACCTATCTGGATTTGTTCGTGCGGGAAAACAGCAACAAAGAACAAAGGCAAAAAGTTATGCGGGAATGGTATCGCATTAAGCTAAAAGCAATGATTCCTCCTTTGATAGAAAAATGGGAACCGTTAATCGGGGTGAAGGTTGAATCATGGGGGGTAAAACTAATGAAGACCCGGTGGGGCACTTGCAATACCACCTCCAAAAGGATCTGGCTGAACCTGGAACTTGCCCAAAAACCCCCCGCCTGCCTCGAATACATAGTGGTCCACGAAATGGTCCACTTACTTGAGCGGCTGCACAGCGAGCGATTTGTTGCATACATGGATAAATTTTTACCCAATTGGCGAAGCACCAAAGCTGGGATGAATGCATAACGAGGGACTGTCCCCTTTTGGGGATACCTGGAAGGGCGAACAGCCCTTCCAGGTATCCCCGAGCAGTGTCGAAACGGCCCGCCCCGTGTCATATCGTTCCCAAAAGGCCTTATTCCCGGCTGCCCCAGGCTGTCATAATATGAAGCTCCATTTTACCAGCCCCGGCTGTAATCTTGAAAACAATCAAGACACACCATTTTCCCGTCCTGGATTCTCACTTTATGTTCAGATACGCCTTCTTCGCATTTTCCGCAGATTTGTGTGGTGAATATCCGGGCTTTATGTGGCAGGCTGAAATGCGGCTTTTTGAAATCAAAAATTTCTTCAATGTTTGCACGCAAAAGGTATTCCTGCCGGTGTTCCCTGTCCATATTACCCTTAAAAGTTTTTAAAACAATGCGTAGCCCTTCGCCGGTTTTACGTTTAAAAAAGGTGAAGGCTTGTTTGCCGGTATCCCTGTAAATTAGGTTCCCTTTTCCAAAGCTGCATCCCGTTAGAACTTGGATAGCATCTACCCCGCAAGCATCGTTTTCTGTTACACAGACAACTTCCTCATCTTTAGAAAAAGTAATCCCCATTTTTTTCTTTGCCGCTTCGACCACCCTGACGCCAATTGCCAGTCCCGGACATTCATGGCCGTGGAACTCTACTGCTTTTTCCCAGCACTCAACACCCGTCACATTGATCTTCTCCCTTCATGATAGTTAGAAAAATAAAAAACAAGCCACAAATGCTGTTAACTGCTTATGCAGCTGTTTCATCCTTCGTGGCTTAACCCTTTTTTTCCGCAGTATCATTTTAGAATACACAACGAGTCTTCATGACCCAATTAACAACATTTTATATAATAACCTTCCGTTTGTCTAGGGGGAGGCAAGGGGTGTGGGGGTACGATTCCCTAACAAAAACCGGTAGGAAGTCCTGGCGGTTTTAAATTGTGTAGGGGCACGCCTCAATACCTCGTGAAACTGCACTTGAAGTTTATGCTAAGAAATGTTTAAATGGATACAGGGCAATACGGTGTCCTTGGGGTGAGAAGTGCCGCCAGGTCTTCGGCAGGTGCGGTCAACGCTCACCAAGCCTCCAGTATAACACTGGGAAGCCTCTGGCTTTGGACTTCCTCTCTTTGGAAAGGCGGGGGGCCAGACAGCCATAAGCAAGTGGTTGGAACAAGGAAAGCTACTTTTTGCGCAAGAGATTTGGCGACTAAAGAAAAGGTTATGTTCCTGGCTGATTGGGCATAGATATAGATACTCTATGAACGGGATGCTGGGGGTGTATGATGTGAGGTATAGAATACTTAGGAATTGGAGGAAAAAGCATATGCCTGCTATCGCAAATATAAGGAAAGCTAAAAAAGAGCCTACGCCGGCCAGTATCGAAGCGTCAAGGGAAATAAATAACGATAAGGTAATAATGAGTAAAATTAAACAAAGCTACAGGGAGGCTAAATTAGGACAAACCGTATCCCTACGCGACCTCATAAAATGATTGAAGTAACTTTACCTAAGTGGATACAGAAATACCTTGACAACCCTAAAAAATGCTCCAGGCAACTGAGAGAAAAGTTTATCACAGAAATTGGACGTTCTTTATGATGACATGGAAGCAGGGGAAGTTTTGGTTGGTGACCTTGCTGATCACTATAAAATTGACTTTGCGCATAAAAGCGTTGAATATCGTATTGTATACAATGTCATGGGCGAAGAAGAAATACTTGTTGTTTATTGTGGAACAAGGGAAAATGCATACGTAAAAATCAAGAGGTCACTATAAACACTCTCAAATGGGAGTGTTTTGTTTTGGTGTTGTTAGCCTCCCTTATTGACGGCCAATTTTTGGAATAGACAATGGCGGAGGCTAATTTGAAAATTCGGCGTCAGTGCCGGATCCTTTTGGTTTAGTTTTTCCAGGTGACGTTAAATGGAATCAAGCCTGCTTTTCAACAGGCCTGACCCGGTAAACAGTACAAGTTCTGCAGATAATATGATAAACGAAGCAACATGCAGACAAGTTTACTTTGCCCGGGGGATTTCCTCCGATAAATCTCCGGAAATTCCCAAAAGCGGTCAGTCCCTCAATGCGGTTCAAATAGAGCAGGTCAGGGTAAGGTTGCGGGGCTACGCTCCTGTTTTGTAATTTGCCAATAGGTTAACCCAGCAACAATGACAATAGCCAGCATCTCTGCCACAACGATCCCAGACCAGACAGCTCCCGGTCCCAACAGGGTAGGCAGCAAGAAAACAAAAACAGGGATAAGGACGAGACTGCGCAGTATCGAAATAGTTAATGCCTGAGTGGTGCGTTTGGTGGCTGTAAAATAGGTGATGCCGACAATGTTGATGGCTGTAAACAGGAAGGACAAACCATAAATACGGATGCAATCATAACCGATAGAAATCAATTGCAAATCGGTGTTAAAGATGGCGATAATAGGCCTTCCGGCAACGAGCATCAGTATATAAACGACAAGGGCCAGCGAGAGATTAAGCCCCATGCCTTTTAGGTAGTAATAACGTTCGCTTTTCTCGTTGCCTTCACCAAAACTGCGGCTAATCAAAGGCTGGATACCCTGTGATAAGCCGATAAACACGGCAACGGTGATGGTAAGGATATAGTAAACCACTGAAAAAGCAGCGACCCCAATCTCACCGTAGATGCTTAGAGCGAGCAGATTGTAGCACAGGACAGTCACAGGTTGGAACAACTGATTCATAAATTCCGGTGTGCCCCTTTTGACAATCTCTAGGGCAGTGGTGAGGTGAAAGGCAATATTATGCAACCGTAGCTGACCCTGGCGGCGCCAGAAATGAGTCATCAATAACAGACAAGCTAATGTTTGGCCAAGACCCGAAGCAATAGCCGCACCCGTAATACCCATTTGTAACGGGAAAATGAATAACCAGTCCAGGAAAATATTGCTGACCCCACCGACCACCATACCCCAAAATGCCAGTTGGGGCGCACCATCGTTACGCACGAAGGCGGCTAAGGCCATGGAAGAGCAAAAAAAGATGCCAAAGGTTACAAAAAAGCGCAGGTAGGTTGCTGTATCCTCCAACAGAATGTCGCTGGCGCCGAACAGACGGGCAATGCTATGTGGGAAACAGATGCTAATTACTGTCATCAGTAAGGAAAAGGCAATAATCATCTTCATACTACCGATAAAGTATGAATTTGCCTCTCGCTCACAGTTTTGACCAAAGCTAATGGCCGTCAGGGTAGCACCGCCGACAGTAATCATCATCGAAACCGCGATGATTGCCATAATGTAAGGGCCCGCAATATTGATGGCTGCCAATGCCTCCGCGCCAATACCGCGCCCCACAAAGACACCATCTACTACTACATAAAGAGATGTGACCAGCATGGAGCCAACAGATGGAATCACATACTTGTAAAATAGTCTCCTTCTAGCAATATCGTTCTTTTCTATCATTTAATCTTTGACTCCCTAAAGCTTTTCTGATAAAGTTTATTATAAACTATACCGTAATGGGAGAGTCAAGAGAGGGATAATGATAAAAAAACGCTTATCAATTGGCGAATTCGCCAAATTGAAGAATGTTAGCGTTAAATCTTTACGCTATTACGATACTATAGGCATCCTAAAACCTGCCTATGTAAACGAGGCGACAGGCTATCGTTACTACATACCCGAGCAGATGATTGTTTTAGACGTCATTTTACTCTGCTTGGCCTTTAATCTCCCCCTAAAATCGCTGCACGGCTATTGCGAAGGCAATGGCCCACCCCACCTGCAGCAAATGATTTTAGACGGCCAGGAAAAAGCTTTTGCCAAACTACACGAAGCTCAGAAAATGCTAACTTTGTCTCAGGATATCCTGGCGCAAATTGAGCGCCTCAACCAACCCCACCTCGAGAAAGAGCTTTACAAGCATTCATTCCAGGAGCGGGCCGTCTTAACGTTACCCTGGATCGATGGGCGCGACAACGGTAAAACGTATATAAAAAAAATTTCCGCATTGTCCGAGTGTGCTCGTGATGCGGATTTGACCATCCTTTCACAACAGGGGATTTTACACGATTATTGGGGAGAGAAAGGCGAACAATATGTCTTTCTGGCGGTCGAACCAGCACCCCATACAAAGACCGGATATCGTCAACTACCGGCGGCAGATTATACCTGTATGGTCCTGCGGGAAAGTGAAATTACAAGCGTACCCACAATCCTAGCCGCTAACGGCGTCCGGGCTCAGTTTTCACTGCATCTGAATACTGACATATATGATTACTGTCTAAGCCACCACCTTCATTTGCTAGAAGTTCAGTCATACAGCGGCTAAACATTTTTGCAGCCACCAATGAATGTAATTAGGATGCTTGGCCGTCAGGGGGATGGCCGTCCTGTAGCCTTCAATAATGCCCATTAGTTTTTTCACCTCTTTTCATAAAGAATCAACTCCCTTAAATTATTAGTTCAATTTGGACCACTAAGATAACCGGTAGAGAAGGCTATTGCTATTTGCAGATTAAACCCTCCGGTCAAAGCATCAACATTAATTACCTCACCGGCAAAATACAGGCCACGGGGAAAACTCGCATGGCCTTGCAACTTTTACAAAGGGCCTACCAGGGCAACGGTTTCTCCATTCAATTTCACCCCAATACCACTTATGAGAATTTTGTGGGCGGACTTGCACCTGTGCAAACAGCTGATGCCATGGGTTTTCGCTTTGCTCCGCAACAAGGGTTTTTAAGCATAACGAGGGACTGTCCCCTTCCGGGTATCCCCGAGCACTAATCATTGTCATTTTGCAATTGTCTTATTGCAGATTCTACATTCTTGGCATCCTTCATCTCAATTGCAATCTTGAAATCTTTTTTCCCCTTTCTTCTCAAAACAAGTATATTCGAATATACTTTATAATCAATTATTTGATTCCGAGGTATAAAGAGCGGAAATATTGGGACAGATACACCTTTTAATCCCACATGAATTTTAGATGTAAAAAATATGGCCAGAAGACATGCTGTTCCTAATATGTCAGACACTATCCCATAGAGGGATAAATCCGACACATATCCCTGATAATAAAATGCAAAATATACTCCTTTAAATCCTACATACAAAGTAAATAACGCTATAATTAGATAGAAAAACCTAATTCTTGACAACGATGCTGTTTCTATTAAAACTCCAACCATTCGCTTCCTAATAAAGAAAAGAACAATCATTGCTATACATAAAATTGCCAACGCAAATTGGCTACTATAATTTATAATATATTCCAATTATTCAACCTCCTTATTTTCCTTCCCGCCTTAACACCCATGACTTTGACTGGCGTCGGTAGGGGAAAGATGGGAAAGTTGCCGACGATTACTTGACACCGGCGAGAGATGTCCGGTTAAAAAGCTCACGATCCCCGTTTTGGGAGGACAAATGTCCATATTGTAAATGGTGAATTAAGGCTGTCCGATCCCTGCTGTTCTAATTTCGTCCATCAAGGCGTGGAAGCGATAATATTCCCTCATAATTCTACCGTGAAAATCTACCCATATTTTTTCGTTGCCGGATGACCCGCATACTTCCTTTAACTCCTTCATCCACCCTGCCGCCCTGGCGTATGCCGGGCGGTTTTTGGCGCTGATATTGTTTAACGCTAGTTGACTATAAACAGAAATTAGCCTTGCCGGTTCATGTTTCTTCATGGCCAGAAAAAGCTCCGACGCCGCCGGTCCATCCGTCTGGATCCGGTCCTTGTGCCTGATAAATTCGAACCATGCTTTATCGATATCACCTTGGCTAAGATAAATGCTGATTAAAAGTCTATATTCTTTTTTTGCCTCCAAAGCTTCCAGCCATAATTGGGTTTTGGCTTCTTTATTTGCGTCATCTTCAATAAGAGCGGTGTTTTGTTTGAACAGTTCTAAGTCGGGGTAGAACAGGAACCATTTTTCGTACCATTCTTTCATACCCTGCCTGTCGCCGGATTTTTCACATAAATGGACTATCCAACGGTAATTGTTGGGGTTATTCCTGGCGTCATTATTAATGATGTCTTTTAGCGCTATAACTGCTTCGGGCCAACGCTCCAGTTTTTCATAGTATCTTACAAAGCTATACATTATGGAAGACCCGAATTGCGATGAGCCTTCCACAATGCCGGCGGTCTGCTTTGCCTCTTCTTCCTGGTCAAAGGATAAACACAGATCTACCCACCATGACGCCAAAGCCTGGCGGACCCATTCATCATGCAGGTGAGTGCTTCTCAAAAAGTTTTTGTCG
>JALHFC010000189.1 GCA_022839445.1 Pelotomaculum sp. | reverse complement strand
TCCTGAAAACCAAGCTCTTCCTCATAAACATGATCAAAGGTAGAGAAGGTGATCCCTTCCTGCCGCAGATACTCCACCACCGGATGCTTTTCCGTGCGAAGCAAAATGCGGGAACAAGACTTTAGGGCCTTCCAGGCGCCAAGCGTGATATCGCCGGGCGACCCCGCGCCCAACCCGGCAATGGTAATTCTCACTTGGGAAGGTGTCATCAGTCTGTCACTAACTCCTTTCAGGCCGTTTTCGAAAAAAAAAGTGGCCTTTTATGGCCACCTAATCTACTGCTCCATTTGTTTAGCTAGAAAACCGGCTGCGGTTTCTGCTAGCTTTAGCTCCATTTCGCCCATTTTGACATCTTGCTCCTTGGAGGCAAGAATGACGGCGCCAATGGGATCACCCTCGGAAATGATCGGAGCAATAACCTCGGAAGAATATTTGCAATCCATATCTCCATCGAGCAAACACTCCTTGCAGAATGGATCTTCCCCCGGGCTGTTGATTATTACGGCCTTGCGTTCTTCCATCACTTTTTCGACGGCATTCCCAATTGGTTTATTTAAAAACTCTTTCTTTTGGGCGCCGGAAACAGCAATAATATTATCCCGGTCAGCAATACAGGCGATATGGCCCAGGGCCTCGTATAAGGAATCTGCATATTCCTTTGCAAAATCCCCCAGTTCGCCGATTGGCGAATATTTTTTTAAGATTACCTCACCTTCCCGGTCAACAAAAATCTCCAGGGGGTCGCCTTCGCGGATTCTAAGTGTTCTCCTGATCTCCTTTGGTATTACTACTCTGCCCAGATCGTCAATACGGCGGACTATGCCCGTAGCTTTCATTTATTTACCCGTCCCTCCTTTTTAAAGCGGATTCAACATAAAAAATCTTTGTATAGTATATATCAGGAGGGAGGTACTTATTCATTTTTTTCCAATGGTTATAAAGAACTTTTCACCTTTCTTTATTTTTCGGCAAGTTTGTTCACAATCGTGGCCTTCCCCTTAATATCCCGCATTACTTCTTGAAATTTGACCTGTTTGGCCTGCCCGGTCAAATTTTCTTTTAGGGGCTCTTTAACCTGATCAAAAGGCTCTTCTGTGGCCGGTATGAGCTTTTCTGCTAAAATGACATGGTAGCCATAGTCCGTTTTGACCGGTTGCCGTGTGTATTCACCAAGATCTAAGGCATATGCCGCGTCGGAAAATTCTTGTACGGCCTCACCTTTACTGAAGGTATACAGCCCGCCTTCGACTTTAGTACCGCTATCTTCCGACTTCTCCCGTGCCAGTCCGGCAAAGTCCTCTCCCTCTCCGATCCGGGCAATCACGTCCTCCGCCATTTTTCTGGCTTCTTCATCGGTGTGCTGGAACGGGTATCCTTTGCTCCCGTCATCAACAAAAAATAGTACGTGCCGCACTTGGAGCTTCTCGGGCTTCATAAACTGGTTGGAGTTCTCATCGTAATAATTCCTGGCTTCTTCATCCGAAACAGGCGCCACATCTTTTGTCACCTCGTCCTGGAAGTTTAAAATATACGCGACATCTTCCTCACTTAGGTTCACTTGTTGTAAAAATCTTTGATATCCTTCCGCTGTTGGAAATTGTTCCTTTATGGGATTTATTTTTTCCTGGACCTGCTCGGGTGTCAGTGTGCTCACTTTTTTAGCTGCCTGCAGCGTAAGCTTCATGTCAATCATCTGGTCTAAGGTTTCCTTCTCCAGTGACTCCAACATAGTTTTGCCCGTATCCCCGCTAAAGTCAATCCCCTGTTTCTCATATTCCGCCTTTAAATCATTGACCTGCCGGGTCAAATTGTCTTTAGTTATTTTTTCACCGTTAACAGAAGCAACAACATCCTCACCACAGCCAACTACGGTAATGGTAAACATCAGCAGCACCACTGCCAGGAAAACTCCTTTTACCTTTTTGAACACTGCCTCATCTCCTTGTACAAACATGCCCTAATTATATCCCAAGGCCAGGGATGCTACAAGGAATTATTTTATCTTGCTTGCCTGCAACCGTCCTATGTCGTTTTCCGGCCGGTCCCGGTCCTGCAAACTAAGTAACAATATCTCCAGCGCGTCCAACATCGCCGCCGGCTCCTGTAGGCAGTCGCCG
>JALHFC010000188.1 GCA_022839445.1 Pelotomaculum sp. | reverse complement strand
GAGGTAAACCAGGCGCTCAGTTACAGCAAAAACATCACAACCGGTGACCTGACCTCAAATGAGAACCTGGTGGCGGGCAAAGATACCGCTATCCTGGTTCGCCTGAGCAAGCGGGTGACGGTCGACACTGAGAACGGCACTCAGACATTGGCAATTATGCGTGACGGCAACCCGGTAACTACCTTGCGCCCGTCACCCCATGCAGGACCTACTACAACCCTCATATTCACACCCAACAGCCGGGAGGCGGTTGGCAACTGGGCCGCGGGCAGCTATGAATTCGTGGCTAAAGTTGGAGACGGGGAGTCCACCCGTTCCGCAACCTTCACGGAAAGAAAGAAACTAAACATCCTGGCCGTACCGGTCAAAGCCAACTACAGCGGCGAGGTCAGGGAACTTGACGGAAAATGGAAAACAGCCGGGTCCTACACCGCTCAAGTCTACCCGCTGGCAGCGGACGGTTTCAACTGGGTGCTGGGGCAGGAATTAGACGCTTCCGACAGTTCCTACGATCTCATGACCGATGACGGCTGCAAAAAACTGTGGGAAGCGCTAGTTAACCAGCAGGTTAAGGACGAAAATGGTTGCAACAAGTACGAGCTTATCATCGGCTTCGTCCGGGACCGGCAGGGCGCCGACGGTTCCTTGCAGGGATTCACCTATGGCAAGCCTGCCAATATCGTCACCGAATCCGATGAAGACATGATGGCCACGGTGGCTCATGAAATCGCCCACTGCTACGGTGTGGGCGACGAGTACAGCGGCGGTTCCATCCGCATGGCGATTAACCCGGCGCCCGAGGGTATGAAAGGTACGGACTGGGACTCGGAATCGGAAGAAGAAATTACCGCCGACAACCCGCACTTTAAGCCCTTTGGGGGGCCAAGCGGCGGCGAGGGTTCCAGCATCAAGGCCGAAATCCCGTTCGAGTTCGGCAAGCGCGGCGAAATGGCCGAATGCGCCAGCTTTATGGGCTCCGGAGGCCAACAGGCCGATTACTGGGTTTCCGCCCCCATCTGGGAACAGCTATTTAAATCATTCGTCCCGGAAGCGACGGAAAGCGTTGATAACCAGCGTGCATTTGTCAGGGCCGCCACTATGCGGGTGGTGGATGTTTACGCCTGGATCAACAAGAACGATACTGTAGACGCCACCGAGCCGTGGATAAGCTACAACATCGACCCTAAATACTTCACACCAAAGACCGGCGGAGGCTACTCGCTGCGCGCGGTCGACGCCGGCGGCATAACCCTGGCTGAACAGTTTTTTGATGTGAAATTTCGCACCATGACCAACCCGCCTAAAGTGCTGGACGAGGTACCGGTAGAGGAACTGGTGGCGCCCTTCCCCGCTGGAACCGCCAAGTTTGTATTTTGCAAGGCGGGCCGGCCCATCGGGGAAAAACCGGTCAGCGCCAATGCCCCCATAGTCACCATTACCAACCCCCAGGCGGGACAAGATGTAAGTGACAGTCTCCGCATCGAATGGACCGCCACTGATGAGGACGGAGACAAGCTGTATTACGATGTCCTTTACAGCCACAACGGACGGGACTGGATCACCCTGGCTTACGGCCTGGAAACCACCAGTCACCAGGACACCTTCACCGACCTGCCCGGCGGCAACCAAGCTCTGATTAAAGTTATCGCTTCCGACGGGGTCAATGCTACCGAAGTGGTGAGCGCCCCCTTTAACGTGGCGCTAAAATCCCCGGAAATATACTTTTACGAGCCGGAGGACGGCAAACCGGCCATTTACTCCATGTACGAAGAGATCTTGCTGGAGGCCGAGGCCTATGATCTCCAGGACGACTGGTTGCCCGATAACAGACTGGAATGGAAGGACGGGACCGGTAAAAAACTTGGTAACGGCGCCTACATTTTCCTGGAGGACATGACCCCGGGCGAATACCAGATAACCCTGACCGCCACCAACAGCGCCGGACTTTCCTCTTCCCAGACAGTAAAGCTGACCATTACAGACAAGGAACCGCCCGGCGACTACTTCCGCCCTTTCCAGGAAGAAGTCCCGGAGGTGGCTGCCGACAAGGCCTGGCGTATAACATTCAGTCAACCTGTTGACCGTGCCACCGTTACTCCGGAAAACGTGTTCGTGACTCCTTTTTAT
>JALHFC010000187.1 GCA_022839445.1 Pelotomaculum sp. | reverse complement strand
CTAGTGAGTTGGCGGGCCCGGTCGGGGCGGAAATTATAAAAAATCACGGAATCACCGCCGGATACCTTTGCAACTGGCAACCCGGCGCTGTCAACAAGCACGGTGGGCTTTATAAACTCGTCTGTTTCCCCACGCGCGTACCCGAGGTCGACGGCTTCCACCGGTGTCCCGGCCAGGATGCCCTCACCGTATACGATGGCGTTGTATGCCCGCTCGGTGCGATCCCAGCGCCGGTCCCTGTCCATAGCGTAATACCGGCCCATTACCGTAGCCACTGCCCCAAATCCAAGATCGTTAAGTTTGCGCCCCAGGCTTTCAAAGTATTCCTTGGCGTTGTCAGGCGGCACGTCACGTCCATCCAGGAAAGCATGTACAAATACATCGCGCAGTTTAAACCTTGCCGCCAGGTCCAGGAGGGCAAAAAGGTGGTTGATGTGGCTGTGCACCCCGCCGTCCGATAAAAGGCCCATTAAATGCAGCGCTTTGTTATTAGTTTTAGCCCGGCCCATAGCGTCAAGCAAAACTTCATTCTTAAAAAAACTACCGTCCCGGATCGAACGGGTAATTTTGGTAAGCTCCTGGTATACCACCCGGCCGGCGCCGATATTTAAGTGTCCCACCTCGGAGTTGCCCATCTGACATTCCGGAAGACCTACGCATTCACCGCAGCAGTTCAGGATACTGTGGGGGTAACCGGCCAGGAAACTCTTGAAGTTCGGTATATCCGCCTGCGCTATGGCATTGCCCTCAACCTTGGAACAAACACCCCAACCGTCAAGGATAACCAGGACCAGGGGCCCTTTTCCTATTATCAAAGTAATTACCCCCGGTTTCGCTCGCCTGCGGCAGGTATAGTAAACCTTTCATCAATAAACATACTCTTTATATCCTTTTTAAGTCTTAGCCTGGTATAACCTGCGCTGTTAACCACCAATTACCGCTTTTATAATTCCTGCAAAGCTTTCTACTTCCAGGCTGGCGCCGCCAACGAGAGCGCCGTCTAGATCCGGTTGCGCCATCAGCCCGGCTGTGTTTTCCGGCTTGACACTGCCGCCGTAGAGAATGCGCAACTGCTGCGCCGCGCCTTCCCCGTGCAGATCTTTCACCAAATTGCGGATGAAACCTATTACTTCCTGGGCATCTTCATCTGAGGCGGTTTTACCTGTGCCAATCGCCCAGACCGGCTCGTAAGCAACCACCATGCCGGCTACCTGCTCACGCGTCAGGCCGGACAAGCCGGCCTCTGTCTGGGTCCGCACTACTTTCTTGGTAACGCCCGCTTCCCTTTCTGCCAGTGTTTCACCGACACACATAATTGGTATGAGACCATGTGATAAAACAGCCTTGACCTTCAAGTTCACTTTCTCGTCGGCTTCCCCAAAAAACTGCCTGCGCTCCGAATGCCCGATGATCACATAACGGCAGCCGGTATCTTTTAACATCAACGGCGATATTTCACCGGTAAAAGCCCCTTTATCCCGCCAGTATACATCCTGGGCGCCGGTAGCTATGCCTGTATCGTCAAGCGCCTTCACTACCGGAACCAGGGCGGTAAAAGGCGGGCAAACCACCACTTCGACGTCCGGACCTGCCGCAAGCTTTTTTATTCCCTGCGCAAAAGCCACCGCCTCAGGCACGGTTTTATGCATTTTCCAGTTTCCCGCTATAATGGGCTTGCGCGATGTCATATCTACCCGCCTCCCTTATAGTTGTCCTCACTGGGACCATAATAAAAATGCCGTTAAACGCAGACCAACGGGTGTGCCGGAATGGTTTCCTTATCCATCAGCGCAGCTACCCCCGGCAGCTTTTTGCCCTCTAAAAACCCCAGGGTAGCGCCGCCGCCGGTGGAAATATGGGTGATCTTACCGGATACACCTGTCTTTCGCACTGCGGCAACCGAGTCGCCACCGCCAACGACCGTAGTAGCTTTGCTATCCGCCAGAGCCAGCGCTATGGCCTCGGTCGCCCCGGTGAACATCTCGATGGTTTCCGGACCGATGTCCAACGCCATCCACCCGGTAGGGATATCGTCGACAGATACCGTTTTTTGCCCGGCCCCGGGTGTTAAATCCGGCGCTACTACTACGTCCACGGGAAGCAAAAACTTGACTCCCTTGCTTTCCGCCTCGTTTATTGTATTCCCGGCCAAATCGACTTTGTCAATCTCAAGAAGAGACCTGCCGATATCATGCCCTTGCGCCTTCAGGAAGGTATTTGCCATCCCGCCACCGATGATAATAATATCAACTTTATCCAGCAGGCTAAAAATTACACCTATTTTATCCGACACCTTGGCCCCCCCGATAACAGCGGCAAAGGGGTGCACCGGACGCGTCAGGAGCCTTTCCAAGACACTCAGTTCTTTTTCCATTAAGAAGCCCGCCACGGCGGGCAAGAATTTGGCGACTCCTACAGTAGAGGCATGGGCACGGTGCGCCGTCCCAAAAGCGTCATTTACAAAAACATCGGCCAAACCCGCAAGCCGGCGGGCAAACTCCTCGTCGTTTTTTTCTTCCTCCGGGTAAAACCGGACATTTTCCAGAAGGAGCACATCTGATCCCTGCATCCGCTCCACGGCCTGCCTGGAAGCGGCGCCGCCACAGTCGTCTACCTTTACCACCGCCCTGCCGATTATCTCCGAAAGACGTTTAGCCACGGGGTCCATTTTAAACCTTTCAGCTACTTTTCCTTTAGGTCTTCCGAGATGCGAAAAAAGGATAATTTTGGCGTCCCTTTCTATAAGATACTTGATCGTGGGAAGGACCGCCCTGATCCGGCCATCTTCCGCAACCTGGCCGTCCTTGTCCAGTGGAACGTTAAAGTCCACCCTCACCAGCACCCGTTTGCCCACCACATCAATATCTCTTATAGTTTTTTTCGCCATGTACCACATCTCCCTTTTATAAAAGCGTTCCCGCGAAAGGCCGCAGAAATACACAGCCGTTCCGGCAAACAAGCTTTTTCATACGGTATCTTACAGCCCTTTTGAAGCCATATACATGACCAGATCGATCACACGCTGGGAGTAACCCCACTCGTTGTCATACCAAAGCACGACCTTCGCCATGTTGCCTTCAATAACCATAGTAGAAAGGGCATCCACTATGGCCGAGTAATTGCTCCCCTT
>JALHFC010000186.1 GCA_022839445.1 Pelotomaculum sp. | reverse complement strand
GGACTTTTAGGACTAGCCGCCATGCCATAAGCGGCAACTCCTTTTATTAATTATATGATAACATGCCAAAAAGTATTCGTCAACTCGGGTCTTTGACAGATTACTATCAATGCTCGGACGGGAGGTCTGACCCCCACACAATGGGGATCAATTCTAAACATTCAGACATCTTGAACTAAGGACAGGGCCAACCACCACACCTGGTAGTTGGCCCTGTTTCCCTGTCCCCAGTCCCACAGTCCACCATTCCCGCTCCCCAGCGCCACACTAACAGCACCAAAATAATGAAGTAACCTGGATCAGTCCCAGTTCCCTAAACGGATCGCCCGGTTGTTTTGTTTACGCACTGATTGTTATCAGGGCAGACAGACTATTTTCTATAGTCGAGATTCGGGATATATGCTACAATAACAAACATAGGAGTTGCCGTTTGGCGGTTAGTCACTTTCCCATGAGGGGAGGTGATACCTATGGTTACATGGACAGGAATTTTTAGTTTCTGTTTGGTAATCCTAGGAGTTATTTCCCTGTGTTTGATGCACAGAAAATAATAAGACCGCCTGCATAAGGCGGTCTATCCTGTTTAAGGACTAGCCGCCCAGTCAAAAGCGGCAACTCCTTTTGTTAGTTATATGATAACACGCACAAAAATATTAGTCAATTTTTATCACTGGATACGCTACAAATTAAAGGCGCCAAAAACAACACCAATGCTGCAGGAAAAGTGATCGACGGGAGGTCGGCAAACGGCCTCCCTCCCGCTACGGGGTCTGACCGTGTGCCACGCAAAGGGCGCGAACATGATGTGAGTGCGAATCTCACCAGGTAAGGTTAGCCAGTCGCCTTAAAAGCGAGTCTTGGAGGACGTCGGGTAACCGGCGGACTCAAGTCACGGCAACGTGAAGGATAGCCCCGAAATCCCAATTGAGAAGGCGGACGCTATGGTACGAGCGGAACGCAACACCTTCCCCATCGTTAAGGCAAGATGGGGAAGGCTTCTCCGGGGTCGCAGAGCCCAGCACGCTGGACAATAGCATGACGCGTCAACGTGGGAGATCCCATCAGCGCTTCCGTCAAACCGGGAGTATGGAGGACAAGCGATAATAAGTTAGGAACCCAAACCGCTGGTGGGAAGTCGGATCATTGCATAGTACCAATGAAACGGGTAACGACCGTGGAGGAAAGGCGATGACAGAGCATCGTCTTTGTCTGGGAAACATTGTCTATCCACAGAGGTAGAGTGCTGCATTCAGAGGTAACACAAACACAAACAATGGAAACAAAACAGGCTAAGATAATTCGATGAATGAATGGTGCTCTCAAAGAGCCGGATGCGGGAAATCTGCACGTCCGGTTCTGTGAGGGGGGATAGGCGCAAGCCAAGGACGCAGAGCTTTGGTAAGGCCTACCCCTACTCGACCTCACACAAGAGTACATGAAGAACAAGGGCTATGAGTGGAACGTCCATAAAAACAACTATGTCAAGACCGTGGGCAGGATTGATATGCCGGAGCCGGTAGTGGGGCCAATGCCGGAACCAATACCGGAGCCAATCGGTCAACCGCTATCAGGGTCAACTGTCCAACCAGCCAGCGGGGAACTGCCGGAGGGGCTTGGGGATTACCTGCCCTTCCTCCGCTTCCTCTACGAAAACCGGGATGAACTCTACCAGCTGCTCACTGGCACCAGGGATGATGGCATTATTCCAAGGTATGCTGTGCCGGGTGAGGTCAGGACTAAGGCCATTTACATGAGCGAGGTTGTCGCCAAGTTGGCCGGGGAATTTAGCGGGGAAATCGGATATAATAAGAATAGCATGAATTGATGGCTGCCTAAATTTGTAAGGGACTCTTGTTTCACGGCCATTTTTATTATATAATCAAATTATGATAGCCGGTTTGAAAGGGGTGATTTTATGGCTACAATTTCATTTTCCAAGGATTTTGCCATAACAAAAAGAGAGACTGTCGAAAGGCTTGAAAAGGGTATTCAGAATATAAAGCCTTTAAATATAAACTCTAAAAATGCCGTAGCAGATATGCGAAGGAGAGAAGAAAAGTTACTGAATATACTTCGCTCCAAAGTTTAATCGAGTCAGGCGTAGATGAGAGTTTATGGAGAGACTCGTTCTCTCTTTTTTGTTGTGATAAAGATGAGGAAATCACCGATTTCATAAGAGATAAGGCTATCGAATATGAAAAACGGGATAAATGTCGTACTTATGTTTATTTTGATGAGGATTACCTTAGGGAAACGGACAAGCTTAAGGTAGTGGCGTTTTTTTCATTGGCCTTGAAAACAATAAGAATTCCGATAATGGACACAATGTCAAAGTCACTTCAACGTAGGCTTGGAAAGCTGGCCGACAAGGATGAAAACGTGGTGGCTTATTTAATAGGTCAACTAGGTAGATCCTCTGATTATGATAATTCAGTTATTGATGGTAAAAAGATACTCCAAGACTGCTACGACCTGATAGGGAGTGTCCGGGACATAGTTGGCGGGAGGCTTATTCTTATAGAGTGTAAGCGCATTGAAAAATTGTGCCAGTTCTATGAAAACGAGGGATATATTGACATCACTGAAAACGGGGACGGCTTAAAACAATATGTACTTTTCATTAGGTAACATTATCCCAAGAAAATCTATTATAAATAATTATCTAATTTCTCCTAACCTTATGAAACCTACCGCTAATAATTACCTAAATAACTACAATTAGAGGTTAAGAACCCCCCAAGCCTTGGTACCATGCGGGTTTGCGGGGTTTTAAACATACAGAACACCCGTTCTTTAGTGCTCGGGGAATTTCCTCCGGTAAATCTCCGGAAATTCCCAAAAGGGGACTGCCCCTCCTACCGACTTCAGTCCAACAACTTCGGTGATTAGGCCTTTTATGGATACAAACAATGGTGTCCAGCTAGGGTCAGTAAAGGAGGTTCGAAGCAGCTACAATACAACTAAACATAACTACAAATAAGCCAATAAAACCATTGACACCAAACATGTATTCGGTTACAGTTACACCAGGA
>JALHFC010000185.1 GCA_022839445.1 Pelotomaculum sp. | reverse complement strand
CCCCAAAAGGGGACAGTCCCTCGTTATGTAAACTAGCTAAAGCAACTTGAAACAGAAACAGGGTCAACTGCCATTACGGTGGTTGGCCCTGTTTTCTTGACAACAAAACCAGCATGGTGCGGGTTCCTAGTGTAAGCGTCAAACCTAACGACACATAGACATCCCACCCTTTCAATGAGAAAATGACTATAGCCAGAGCGTCCTGAGATATAGCGGGAAATACCGAGAACACTCAGTAGCTCCTATTACAACTCATAGGAAAGGATTACAAATGGAACTGCAAAAAGTAAAACATGAACTCAAAATGGAGGAATGGCGCAAACTTATTTATGAATGCAGGAACAGCGGGCAAACAATAAAGGCCTGGTGCAAAGAGCGCCATATCTGCCCGCAGAACTATTACCGTTGGCAGCGTACAATTTGGGACGCCGAAACACAAAACCTGCCTGAAGTGTCGAGGCATCAACCAGTCATAAAACAAGACGAGACCATGGTATTTGCCGAATGCCGGATACCGGCTCCGGCCCCGGCTAAAAGCACGCCTTCAGCAGCTGTCATACTTCACCTGGGTAGCGCCACTTTAGAAATCCAAAACGGGGCTTGCCTGGAAACCGTGGAAACGGTGCTAAAAGCGGTGAAAGCGCTGTGTTAGATGTCACACGAGCCGCTCATGTATATTTAGCCTGCGGCTACACCGACCTGCGGCGCGGTATTGACGGACTAGCCGCAATAGTACAGCAGCGCTTTAACCTGGACCCCTTCTCAGACAGCCTGTTCCTATTCTGCGGGCGGCGCACCGATCGGATCAAAGCGCTCTACTGGGAAGGCGATGGCTTCGTGCTGCTATATAAGCGGCTGGAAAACGGACGCTTCCAATGGCCGAGAACCCCGGAAGACCTCCGGATGCTCACCGGTCAGCAGCTTCGCTGGCTTCTGGAAGGGCTCTCCATAGACCAGCCTAAAGCCCTGCGTCCGGTAGCGGATTTATGCATCGTTTAAATGCCAAAAAACCTTGAAAACACTGGGTTTTTCGTTGTTAGACAACGCGAAATATGGTATAATTTAAGCATACCAAACGCAAATCAAACACTACAAAACAGCGCCGAAACCGTCACTATTTCGCGCGCAGAATATAATGAATACCTTACCCTAAAGACCCAGAACGTTGAACTATCACGTCAGGTAGAGTGGTTCCTGGAACAACTGCGCCTGGCCCGTCAAAAACGTTTTGGCTCTTCGTCCGAGCAAAGCAAATATGATAACCCCAACCAGCCAACCCTATTCAACGAAGCGGAACTTTTCGGGGACGAAGACGTGCCGGAGCTAACCAACGTCAAGGGGCACGTGCGCAAGAAGCGCCGGGAGACGAAAGAAAACCTGCCTGACAACCTACCCGTAGAAACCACCGAGCATTTTCTACCGGAAGAGGAACTAAGTTGCCCAGTCTGCAGTGACGAACTGCAAATCATCGGTAAAACCGTGCAGAGGCGGCTAAAAATCATCCCGGCCAGCGCAGTGATCCTGGAGGATATCTACTACACCTACGCCTGCCGCACCTGCGAAAAAACAGGAACCAGCGTCCCCGTAATCAGAACACCCCAGCGAAACAACGTCATCAAAGGTAGCTTTGCCTCACCGGAAGCTGTGGCGCACATCATCACCCAAAAATTTGTCCTGGGAGTACCTCTGTACCGTCAGGAGCAGGCCTTCTTGCGTCAGGGTATAACCCTTTCCCGGCAAACCCTATCTAACTGGCTACTAAAGAGCACCGAGGATTGGCTGGCGCCCATCTACCATGAACTGCATACCAGACTTTGTGCCCGGCAGGTACTACACGAAGACGAAACCACCCTGCAAGTGCTCCGAGAGCCCGGTAAACCCGCCCAGTCCAAAAGCTACATGTGGCTGTACCGAACAAGCGGGGATACCGGACAGCCCATTATCCTGTATGAATACCAGCCGGATCGCAAAGCCTGCCACCCGGCTGAATTTCTAAAAGGGTTTTCCGGATACCTCCATGCAGACGGGTACAGCGGCTACCATAGTCTACCGTCACGAATCAAAGTGGTAGGCTGCTGGGCCCATTCCCGCCGGGATTTCGTCGATGCCGGTAAATCTCTTAATGCTCTCAAGGTCTGGGCGGATCTTTTGGTAGCCAGGATCGCTGAGATCTACCG
>JALHFC010000025.1 GCA_022839445.1 Pelotomaculum sp. | reverse complement strand
ATGGCTGTCGTGCGCTACTGTTGAAGCCAGGGCGCCTTTTAACCGGCCAAATCCCGAGACCAGACCCACGGCGACATTTCCGTTTTTCCCGTGGCGCTCCACAACCGCGACCCGGGAAATATCCTGGTTTGATTCAATTTCACTAGCCGGAAGAACCATTTCCCCGGTGACGACCTGGTTGGGAAAAGCTTCAATTATTCTTGCCGCCGCTCCCGGGGGTGGCGCCTTTAACCTGAGCTTGTCTGAAAGATCAGGCAGGCAAACGGTTCTTTTAATCCTTTCATCAATTTCCGGCTGCCGGGTGTGCAGGAGCTTCCCGCCGTGTGCCACAAGCTTTCCCTTCCCGATTTAAAGACCATTTCCACCTGAAAATCGCTGAGATCGTTGACCACCGCCAGGTCGGCCCGGTAGCCCGGGGCGATACCGCCGTAGCCGCGCAGGTTGTAATGACGGGCCGGGTTGATTGTCGCCATCCGGATTGCGGTAACCGGGTCGAGGCCTGCGCCAACTGCTTTGCGCACGATGTTGTCTATCCCGCCTTCATTGATCAAATCCTCCGGGTGGCGGTCATCACAGCCAAAAAAGATGTTCGGCCAGGTTCTTTCGTTGACAATTGGCAGTAAATCCTTAAGGTTTTTAGCTGCCGAACCTTCCCGGATAATTATTTTCATGCCCAGGCGAAGTTTCTCCAGCGCTTCTTTTGCCGTAGTGCACTCATGATCGGTGTTAATGCCGGCGCCGATATAGGCGGCCAGGTTTTTTCCGCTGAGCATGGGCGCGTGGCCGTCGATAAGCCGGCCGTCCTCACAGGCGGCCTTTATCTTCTCCATAACCTCCGGCATTTTCAGGTACACGCCGGGGAAGTTCATCATTTCCGCGAGTCCTGGCGATTGCGGGCAGATTTTAAAAGCCCGGCGGATTTCCTCCGGTCCGATGACCGCGCCGGAGGATTCCAGAGGTGTGGCCGGAACACAGGAAGGTATCATATAAAAAAAATCGAGCGGGAGCCCTTTTGACATTTCCACCATGCAGCGCAAGCCGTCAAGGCCGGCCACGTTGACTATCTCATGCGGATCGGCAATAACGGCCGTGGTTCCGTGGGGCGCCGCCGCAGAGGCAAAGCCGGGCGGAGTCAGCATCGAGCTCTCTATGTGAATGTGCCCGTCTATAAGTCCGGGAATAAGGTACTTGCCATTTAAGTTTATTACCTCGCGACCGGAGACATAATCCCCGACGCCGGCGATAAAGCCACCCTTTACGGCGACACTGGCTTTTTCAATCTCCCCGGTAAACACATTAACGATAAACGGTTCCTTAAGCAGCAGGTCGGCAGGCGAATTCCCCCTGGTGACATCAATCAAGGATTCGGTTGCATTCCCGTCAAGCGCTCCCATTCGCATATTCCACACCCCGACTCTAACTTATTCTTCCGGAAAATGTTTTACGCTTGGGATTCAGGTAGCTTTTTTAAAGGAAAAAGCGATTTGGAATGATTCTGCCTCCCGGACTTACTCCTTGTGGGCATAGACGATGACAGGCAAGTTTCTTTGCGATATTTTTCACCTGAACATTTTTTCATTGTAGCCCGGCATTCTCTGGGATTGGTTTTCTACGTGGACCAAGACAATGCCTTCTTCAAAAGGAAATTATTATTTCCACTTTAGCTCACAGGCCGCCTATGGCGTGATTGTGCAAATTGCCACACCTTATATTTTAAATACCCGGCGTCTTATTAAACTTATTGCTTAATTTTTGCCCAAAATCATCAAAAATGGCATAGACCACAGGCACAAGAACCAGGGTAATGAGCGTGGACAATGTTAAACCAAATGCCACCACTATGGCCATCGGCGCTCGTGATTCCGCTCCTTCACCGCCGCCGAAAGCCAGTGGCAACAGTGCTAGAACCGTTGTAAGCGCCGTCATTAAAATGGGGCGGAGCCTGACCGGGCCGGCTTCTAAAATCGCCTGGTCGCGTTCAATACCTCTTTTCCGCAAAGTGTTAATATAGTCAACCAGAACAATGGAGTTGTTAAGGACAATGCCAACCAGCATGATGGCGCCAATAAAGGCAGGCACACACAGGTGGTGCCCCGTCAACCCCAAACCCAGGACAACTCCGACAAAAGTGGGGGGCAACGCAAACATAATGATAAATGGCTGAAACAAAGATTCAAACTGGGCGACCATGACCATGAATACCAGTAATATAGACAGCAACAGGGCCAATCCGAGGGAGCCGAAGGATTCAGCCATATCCTTGGCCTGGCCGCCAATCTCGACCAGGTATCCTTCGGGGAATGTAATTCCACTCATTTTTTCTTGGATTTCCTTGTTAATGCTGCCCAGATCCCGGCCGGCAACATCGGCAGTAACACTGACTTGCCGGTTCTGCGTATGCCTGGTAATTTGCTGCGGCGCCCTGTGGGTTTCCAGATGCGCTACCGCTTCAACAGGCACTCTAGCCCCGGTAGGGGATACTATTGTCAGGTTGGCAAGGGCGTCCGAAGTGGCTGTAAAGCTGCGGGGAGTCTCCAGCCTGATGTCCACCTCGTCATCGCCGGTGCGCATCCGGCTGACAACCTGACCGTTAAAGGAATTGCGGACTGCCGACAACACCTGGCCGGCGGAGAGGCCGTAGCGGGATGCCTTTTCCCGGTCTACGACCAGCTGCAGTTCTGAACTAGCGTCTGCCAGGGAGTTTGTTGCATTTCTAATTCCTTCAATCCCTTTAATCATGTTTAGCACCTGGTCCCCTAATTGCTCCAGCAGGACCAGATCATCACCGCGGATGGAGATTTCCACAGGGCTGCTTGATGATCCGGCAAAACTGGTGGTAAGATTTACAGTTATCTCAGACCCCGGTACATTCGCCAGAGCGTGGCGTATTTTTTCCGCCGCATCCCTGGTTGAGAGCGAGCGCTGTTCCAAGGGCTTTAGTTTAACCTGGAGAACGGCTTCTTCGGTGTTTCCTATGCCGAGCATGGCAAGGGAGCCGGTGCCGACAGTGGTAAAGATATTTTCAATGTCGTCAATTTCATGCTTTACCAGGTATTCGACATTTTCAGCCACTTTTTGTGTTTCAGCCAATTTTGTTCCGATAGGCATTTTGATGTTGACCGCCATTTCACCCTGGTCCATTTCAGGTATGAACTCAGTACCGATTAAAGGCGTGGCTGCAAGGCTTAAAATCAGCGTCGCCACAACAAACCCCACTACTTTCTTCCGGTTGCCCAAAGCCCATCTTAATAGTCTTCCATAGACCGTGTTCAGGACGTGCATGAACTTGCCGAATAAAAGGACGGGGTTTTTGGTTTTTTTCTCGATGAGAGACTCGTCCGGAGGTGAAATATTCTTTAATAATTTCGAGGAAAGCATGGGTACCAGGGTTAAGGCGCCGAACAGGGCGGCGATATGGGAAAAGCTTACTGTCAAAGCCAGAGGCTTGAACAGTATTCCGGCCAAACCCTGCACAAAAACGATGGGCATGAAGACGACGACCTGGGCAAGCGCCGATGCGGTAACGGCATTTCCCACTTCGGCAGTGCCCAGCTTGGCGGCTTCAATGATCTTAAAGCCATTTTGCCGGTAGCGATAAATACTTTCCAGCACCACAACAGAAAAGTCTACCAGGGAGCCCAACCCCAGCATCAGACCGCCCAGGGACAACATATTGATGGTCTGGTTGCCGAAGTACAACATGGCAAATGTTGCAATAATTGAAATCGGTATTACCACGATCACTATGAAGGTGCTGCGGAAACTGCGCAGGAACAGGTAGAGAATGATAAAAGCAAATGCTGCCCCCAGGAGTCCGTGACGGGTAATATTGTCAATTGAATCCTGGATAAATTTTGCCGTGTCCAGTACGGTATCAATCTGAACATCCGCGGGCAGTATTTTATTAAGCTGCGCAACCTCCTGGTGAACCTTCTTAGCTACTTGTACGGTATTGCCGTCCGACGCTTTCATGATATCTATACCCAGGGAGGGTTCACCGTTTACAAAGGTATATGTCATATCCTTCTTAAAAGAGTCTTCTATAACGGCAATATCTCCCAGGGCAACTGTATTTCCTGTGCCCGGAATACTGATTCTGACATTATTAATGGATTCCAGGCTGGTGTACTCGCCTAAAACCCTGATGGACATTTCACTTGAGCCGCTTTCCACCGTTCCCGCTGTACCGGAAATATTGTCTCCGGCCAGAGATTGCACAATTTGGCTTGTACTCAAGCCATAGATTTCAGTTTTTGCCGGATCAAGTTTTACCTTTATTTCCCTTTCCTTTCCTCCGTTAACAGTAACCGAGGCGACACCTTCAATTCTCTCCAAGCGTGGTTTTATCGTATCTTCAGTAATTTTTGTTACACGCATCATATCTTTACCGGCAACCGAGAAAGAAATAATCGGCATCGTGTTGGGATCCATCTTTATTGCCTTGGGCGATTGGGCGTCTTTCGGTAATAGGCCTTTGACTAAATCAATTTTGTCCCGCAATTCATTAACGGCGTTGTCTACATTGGTTCCCCAATTAAACACCGCAATGACGAGAGAATTTCCGTTTTGGGAAATTGATCCGATTTCTTTAATATTACTGGCTGTTGCAACAGCCGACTCAATTGGTTTTGTGACTAGTTTTTCTACTTCGGCCGGGGCGGCTCCCTCGTAGGAAGTTAAAATTACCGCTACCGGCAGTTCCATATCAGGAAAAAGGTCAATAGCTAAACGGGGCAGGGAAAACAGCCCTAAAAAAACGATGGCAAAAATGAGCATAGAGATGGCGAGAGGGCGATCAATAGAAAGATTAGCTATTTTCATTTGATAAACCCTCCCGGCTGTTGGCCACATTTACCTTTTGACCGTCAGTCACCAGGTGGTTACCGCGGACAATGACGTCTTGTCCTGCCTTTAGACCATCTTTTATTTCAACTAACTGGTCGGCAACAATACCCTTTTTGACGGTTATTTCTTTGGCTTTGCCGTCTTCCACCACAAAGACCCAGTACTGCCCGTTGCGCTCCAGCAAGGCATCGGCCGGGACGGCTACAGTGCCTTTGGATAAGCCTGTCTCCAGGCGTAAATCAGCCACCATGCCGGCCTTAATTTCACCCTGTTCATTGTTTAATTGGATCTCTACGGGAAAAGCCCGGGTTGCAGGGTCGGCTTTGGGACCGATCGAAGCAACGGTACCTTTAAATGTTTTATTTAAGGAGTTAATCGTTACCGGAACTTCAGCCCCCGGTTTAATGGAAACGATAGCATTTTCCGACAGGTTTACTTTAACCTTAACAGTGTCCAATTGTACTATAGTCAGCGCATTCATCTGAGGGCCGGCCAGTTCGCCGTTTTCCATATTAACAGATGCCACCTGCCCTGATAATGGAGAAGTTACCGTAAAGTTATTGTAGTTCTCCTGTGCATTTTGCAGGGTGGCTTCCGCCTGTACAAGTTGCTCTTCGGCCAGTTGCACCCCGATACGGGCGCCGCTGAGCGCGCTTTCAGCCTGGTCAAACTGAGCTTTGGACGCCACCTGCGATTCATACAGTGCTTTGGTTCGCTCATAGTTCAACTCAGCATCAGTCACTGCCTGCTTCGCTTTATTCAAGCCGGCCCTGGCCATGCCTACGCCGGCCTCTGCCAGGATTTTTGCATTGCGTGATTCCGTGGCATCCAATTCAAACAATACTTGCCCCCGGCTGACATTGTCACCAACTTTAACATATAGCGCGACTACCCGGCCGGAAACTTTGGGGGCGACTGTCACCTCGGCGCCGGCTACGATTTCACCGGTAGTATTTAAAATGTGGGCCAAATCCGCAACCTGCGTTTTGGTAGTCTCAACGGGAATCATTACTTCTTCTTCCTGTGTCGCTGTTTTTTTCCCACAGCCACCGATAAGCATTATTATCAAAAATAGTATGGCCAGGTTTGTTAATCGTTTCAATCCATGATCTCCCTTCATAAATAAATCGTGATACAAAACGATTGAAATATACTCATTATTTATTTAAAACACCTTTAAGGAAAATATCTAAGGCCATATTTGCAGTATGCTCTAATGTTTTTTTGTCTTTATGCTGTGTAAACCACTGCAAGCTCATACCTTCAAAAACGCTGATTAAGACATTTGCAGCCGCATCTGCATCCAGGGGCCTAAACTCTCCTTTGTGGATAGCCGATAGAATATAGTTTTTAATAATGCTTTTTCTTTTTGAGTTACGGATACAGATATTTAGTTTGTTTAATATTTCTTTATCCTTGGCCTGCAAGGTAAATTCATATACTATTGCTGAAACAGGTCCGTTTATTTTTTCAAGATAATATTCTTTTAACTTTCTTAACTTTTCTTTGGCAGAATCGGTTCCTGTTAACAGATCCAGGAGTTCCCTTTCAGTTTCACTCATCCATTTTTTGATAAGGTATAGAAATATTTCTTCTTTACTCTTAAAATGCCAGTAGATACCCCCTTTACTCATTCCCGCCGCTTTTACAATATCGTCCACGGAAGTACCGCCATATCCCGTGGATAAAAAACAGGATAAAGCGGCATCAGCGATCATGTCCTTTTTCAAGTCCTTAGCCAGAAAAAATCCACCTCCTTAAAGACAGACTGGTCGGTTTGGAATAATCTTACGACATTTTTATAGTATTAGTCAACATTAATACGATAGTTAATTGAAAATCAATTTTAATTTGTCACGTTGTTGACAACAACCCCGTTTCCCTATCACCTTTTTGGGAATGGTTGTGACAATAAAAGGGAATAATAATCATCAAAGGAAGGGAGATTGAATATATGGAATTAGAGTTGGAAGGCCGGGCAAGGACGGAGAAAAGCGGCAGTTACAAGCGTCTCCTGAGGGCGGAAGGAATGATTCCGGCTGTTGTTTACGGTAAAAACGTGGGCAGTTTGCCGATTGCGGTTGAATCGAAGAAGCTGATCAAAATTCTTAATGAAGCCGGTTCAAATGCGCTTATAAGCATGAAAATTAGAGAAAACGGTAAAGTTAAGAAGTACAAGGTGCTGGTGAAGGCGCTCCAGCGGGATCCGGTGCGCCGCGAATTAATCCACGCCGATTTTCACCAGGTTTCTTTGAAAGACAAGGTACATGCCGCCGTGCCCATTCACCTGGAAGGCGCCGCCCCGGGTGTAGCTGCCGGCGGCATCCTGACACCGCTGATGCGGCGCGTAGAAGTGGAATGCCTGGCGACAAAAATTCCTGAATCAATAACGGTTGACATATCAGGCCTGGATATCGGGGGAACCGTTACCGTGTCCGACCTCATCCTGCCGCCGGATGTGAGGTTGGTAGAAGACCCGCTCGCGCTGGTTGTTACTGTTTCCGCTGCGGAAAAACCTCACGTAGAAGATGAGGCCCCGCCGGAGGAAGAAACAGAGGCACAAGCCGGTGAGGCCGGGGAAGGGGGCGCCTAAAAAGCGCTCGCATACTGTTTCCCAAGACTGACCACCGGCGCCCAACCACAAATATCCTTTCATCTACCTGCCTGCTGGGGTAAAATAGATGCAGATTAGTTGTGGAGGCGCTGTTGATGAAATTGATCGTAGGACTGGGCAACCCGGGCAGGGAGTACGCCGCTACCAGGCATAACGTGGGCTTTATGGTGATCGACCGCCTGGCCCGGGAGATTGGCGTGGTCGTGGGAAAGAAGATGTTTAAGGCGCAGGTGGGCCAGGGATACATAAACGGTGAAAAGGTCGCGCTGGTCAAGCCCCAGACTTATATGAACTTAAGCGGTGGGGCGGTAAGCGCGCTCATGAACTGGTACAAGCTGGCGCCTGACGAACTCATCGTCATCTATGACGACCTGGACCTGCCCCCCGGCAAGCTGCGTATCCGTCCGGATGGCGGCTCCGGCGGTCACAAGGGGATGCAGTCTGTTATCCAGGCTCTGGGAACCGAAAACTTTTGCAGGATCAGGGTGGGGATCGGCAGGCCGCAAGAGCCTGACTTTGAGAGTGTTGATTACGTTTTGAGCCGTTTAGCCGGTGATGACGCTGAAATGGTGGGGGAAGCCGTCGAACTGGCGGCAGAGGCGGTATTCTGCATTGTGCGCGACGGAGTGGAGCGGGCCATGAACCTTTACAATAGAAAAAACAGTACGAAAACTTAAAGGTTAGACAAAAAACGAAAAAAGCGCTTTTGCCAGGCCTTAAAAAGCGTTTAGGAGGTGTGTCCCTGCGGGGGCCGGACATTGAAATTGCTGTATATATGTGAGTGCTGCGATGTGGTAGTTAATGAGACAGGACTTTTATTTCGGCCCTCTGCCGGCGAGGCGTGCAGCTTGACGGGGGAGGAACAGACAGATATAATGAGAATAGGCGACCAGGATGTGGTAGTGATTAAAACTCTTTGCGGCGATTGCCGGGAAACACTTTACGGCGGTCCTGACAGTGCTTTATATAACTGGACGGCGCCGCATTGAAGCAGTCAAATTGTATGTCGTCCGAAATTTAAGAGCTTTAGCCTTTGTCTTTGCTAAAGCTCTTTTTGTGATGGAGAAAACGCGGAGGTTGTATTTATGCGTGGTATTTTAAAACCACTTCAATTCTCTACAGAGTTCGAAACCTTGGTCCGGGGACTCGAAAACAAACTGGGGCAGCAGGTGGTTTTTGGCCTTTCCGGCCCTCAGCTTAGCTATCTTTTTGCCGGTCTGACTGAAAAAACCGCCCCGCTGCCGGTGCTGGCGGTGGCACCGGGGGAGCGGGAGGCCGGTATTCTTGTTGATGAACTGTCGGCACTGATGCCCGGTGTTCCTGTGCGCCTGTTCCCGGTCTGGCAGTTGTTGCCCTACCAGGTCCTGGCCCAGAGCAAAGAGGTAATGGCCCGGCGTTTGCTCGTGTTGGAGAGCCTGGCCAGGGGTGAGCATATAGTAATAGTAGCCCCCGCCGAAGCCCTGTTAAGGCGGTTAATCCCTCCGGACGACTTCTGTTCGGCGGCTTATCGCCTTGCCGTAGGCGACCGCGTGGACATGGAGGAGTTGCTGCGCCGCTTGCCGGTCCTGGGTTTTGAACGGGCTGACATGGTGGAGGAGCGGGGCCAGTTCGGCCTGCGCGGCGGCATTCTCGACATTTTCCCTATGACTGCCCACAGGCCGGCCCGGCTGGAGTTTTTTGACGACGAGGTGGACTCCATCCGCCGTTTTAATACGGCCACCCAGCGTTCAGAAGAAAAAATTAACGATCTGACTCTGTACCCTGCCAGGGAATTAATTGTTTTAGAAGAAAAGCTTAGGAAAAGCGCCCGGTCGGCTCTGGTCAAAGAATATGAGGTACAGGTACGCAGGCTGGGCAAGGCCGGTGACACCAAGGCCGTGCGCCGTATAGAAGATAGTTTTAGCGAGTTAATCGAACATTTTGACGCTAACTTCGATGATTTAGATCATTTTCTTCCGTACTTTTACCGGGAGTTCGTTACCCTGATGGATTACCTTCCTGTGGGCGCCCCTGTTTTAACAGTCGACCCGGCAAGGGTTAAAGAAGTTGTGGAGTCTGTCCTGCGGGAGCGCACGGAAACATATACAGACCTTTTAGACCAGGGGAGGCTTCTCCCATCCCAGTTTCTGGGCTATGCCGGGTGGGACCACATGAAGAAGGCCTTATCTCTCCGGCAGAGTATTTACTTCTCTTTACTGCCGCGGCAGCCGCGATTCATTAAGCCGCAAAATATCGTCAGTTTTCCCGGGAAACCCATGCAGAGCTTCCTGGGCAACATCAAAATGCTATCGGAACAGATTCACCAATGGCGCAAGTCGGGCTGTGCCGTCGTCCTTCTTGTTTCCGCCCGGCAGCGGCAGCAGCAGCTTCTTGCTGCGTTAAAAGATCACGGGATTGACGCCTTTTTTGCTAACTTTTTGGAAGGGCATGTCAGGAGCGGCAATGTAGTAATTGCCCCCGGAAACATGAGGGGCGGCTTTGAGTTGCCCGGCTGCCGCCTGGTGGTGGTCACCGAAGCTGATATTTTCGGGCAACGTAAAAAGCCCAGGAAAGAGTGGAAGCGATCAGAGCGCCTAGCCCCCTTTGTTGATATAAAAACCGGGGATTATGTTGTCCACGTCAACCACGGGATTGGGCGCTATCTTGGAGTATCGCCCCTGACGATCGGGGGCGTTCAGAAGGAGTACCTCCTGGTGAAGTACGCCGGGGAGGATAAGCTCTATGTGCCGGTTGACCAGGTGGGCTTAATCCAGAAGTACCTCGGCGGCGAGGGTGAGCCGCCGCGACTGTCCAGCTTGGGGGGCGCCGAGTGGGCCCGGGCTAAGGGAAAGGTGAAGGAAGCCGTCAGGGAAATGGCCGGTGAGTTGCTGGCCCTTTACGCTGCAAGGGAAGCTGTGAGCGGTTACGCTTTTGGGAAAGATACAGTTTGGCAGAAGGAATTTGAGGACGCCTTTCCTTACGAGGAAACTGTTGACCAGCTTCGTGCCATAGAGGAGATCAAGGCCGACATGGAGTGCCGCAAGCCCATGGACCGGCTGCTCTGTGGGGATGTCGGTTACGGCAAGACAGAAGTGGCGCTGCGGGCGGCTTTTAAAGCGGTGATGGACGGCAAGCAGGTGGCCATGCTGGCGCCTACGACCATCCTGGCCCAGCAGCATTACAATACCTTCCAGGAAAGATTTGCGAGCTATCCAGTGAACGTAGAAGTCTTAAGCCGCTTCCGGACACCCCGCGAGCAGCGCCAGGTGTTGCAGGGGCTGGGGCGGGGCGTTGTGGATATAGTGATCGGCACCCACCGGATTCTCCAGGAAGATGTACGGTTTAATGACCTGGGGCTTTTAATTGTGGACGAGGAGCAGCGCTTCGGGGTGGCCCACAAGGAACGGTTAAAGATGATGCGCAAGGATGTCGATGTTCTCACCCTTTCCGCAACTCCCATCCCGCGCACACTGCATATGTCCCTGGTCGGTATGCGGGACACCAGCATTTTGGAAACACCGCCTGAGGACCGTTACCCGGTACAGACCTACGTTCTGGAGGAGGATCCGGTTTTAATCAGAGAGGCTATTAGCCGGGAATTAAGCCGGGGTGGTCAGGTATTTTTTGTTTACAACAGAGTAGCGGATCTGGACCGGGTTGCGGCTCGCCTGAAAGACCTGGTTCCTGACGCCAGGATTGTGATGGGACACGGCCAGATGAGGGAAGATGAGCTGGAGCAGGCGATGTTGGATTTCATGAACCGTGAGTTTGATGTTCTGGTCTGCACCACCATCATCGAAAACGGCCTGGACATTCCCAATGTAAATACACTTATTGTAAAAGAGGCTGGCATGATGGGCCTAGCCCAGCTCTACCAGCTCAGGGGGAGGGTCGGGCGCTCCAACCGCCAGGCCTACGCCTACTTCACTTACCGCAAGGATAGGGTGCTCGGCGAAGCCGCTGAAAAGCGCCTGGTCGCCATCCGTGAGTTTACCGAGCTTGGATCCGGTTTTAAAATCGCCATGCGCGATCTGGAAATCCGGGGCGCGGGAAATATTTTAGGGGCCCAGCAGCACGGGCATATTGCAGCGGTGGGTTTTGACCTGTACTGCCGCCTGATGGAGGAGGCTGTCCGGGAAGCCAGGGGTGAAGAGACGCCAAAGAAGGCGAGCTGCCGGTGGAGGCCTATATTCCAGACACTTACATTCCCGACGCGAATCAGAAATTAGAAATATACAAGCGGCTGGCCGGTATGACTGCGGCGGATGATCTCCCGGAGCTAGAAGATGAACTGGTGGATCGTTTCGGGGATCTGCCGGGGCCGGTGCAAAATTTGCTAGCAGTGGCCAAAGTACGGGTATTGGCCGGGCAGCTAGGGATTAAAACAATCAGCCTTTTGCCGTCACAGTTTCGCCTATTTTTCGGATCGGATCATTTACTTACCGGTGAAGCGCTGGTAGCGGCGGGACGGCAGTACCAGAACAGGATTAAATTTGTGGAAGCGGCGGAAGGGTTCGAAATTAAGCTGCGCATAGACGGCGACTGCCTACAGGAGCCGGCGGCGATGTTGGACGCGCTGGAGATATTGTTACTTAGTTTGCAGGACCGGGACCGGCCGGAAAACGACATAGGACG
>JALHFC010000184.1 GCA_022839445.1 Pelotomaculum sp. | reverse complement strand
CGGCGCCGGTTTATTTTGGTCCATTTCTACGCTAGGCTGTGACTTATTAGCCTCAGCTGAGATTTCCCCCGCACCGGCGCCGGGTTGGTTTTGGTTTGCCGTATTACCCTGTTCTGCATAGCTCTTAGCGATATCTTCCACCTTCGCCTGTTGGGCTTTTAAAGCTTTTTTCATGTAGAGGGGCGGCCCAATCGCCCCGGCTGCAACTAACAGTAACACAATTAATAAAATGACATTCCGCTTCATTAAAATCACCTCATTAAAGGGATAGGCGCAAACAGCGCCCAGCGGGAGCGTGATAATACCGCTCCCGCGCTAATCATTGCTAACAGCCAGTGTGGCTCTGGTTCAGGGTGTGCCGGCGGCATTGCCCTTAAGTTTAGGTCGTATTCCGGCGCTAAAAAGTGTACTCCCGCTTAACCACCCAGACCCCCTTCCCTTAAGCACGGGAGTGTCAATTTATTATATTTATTGTTCTAATAGCAACGTCTTTTGCGCCATCCGGCATAGAGCCACTGCGGCTTCCGCCCGGGTGGTATGGCCTAACGGCACGAACTGACCATTTTCCCGGCCGGTCATTACTTTCTCTTTGGCCATCAGGGCCACGGGCGCACATGCCCAGGAAGAAACACTGGCGCCATCGCTAAAGCCGGCCAGCAATCTAGCCGTATCGGCAGCGCTAATGGTTATGTCCGGGCCATCCTTAGCCATCAACCGGACCATCATGGTCGCTATCTGTTCGCGTGTTACCGGCTCGTGCGGCGCAAAGCTATTTTCATCCACCCCATAGACTAGACCGGCGGTGACTGCAGCCCCCAATGTTCCGCAGTACCAGGCGTCAACGGGCACATCATAAAAACACGCCGCCCCGCCCGGGTTGGCAGTCAGCCCGGCCATGCGGGCTATTATGGTAACAAATTCAGCCCGGGTAACAGTGTTCTCCGGTGCAAATTCATTGTTGCCTACACCGGCCAGGTACTCCATTGTGGCCATAAGTTCAATTTCCTCTCGCGCCCAGTGGCTAGCAATATCTTCAAAAGTCTTCTTTGCCGGCGCTTCAGGTGGAGAAATAGTTTCAAATAGGGCGTATTTGCTGAAATGTTCGACTCCAAAGCTAACCGTACCGCTAGTTATGTCGTATGTGCCTCCGGCTTCTTCCCACACTTGGCTACTTTCATTATAACGGCAGGCCATGATCTTGCCAACTGCCGCCACTTCCTGCAAATCCCCGGGTACCGGCAACAACACTTTGCAGTCAGGCAACTTCCTGATATTTTTCTCTTTGCCGTCTTTACTTACCGCCAGCACATTTAACTCGTAAACATCACCGGCTAGTATCAACTCGGCGGTAAGGGGCAAAACTATGCTTTCTGCGTCTTTACTACTTAATTTCCGGGCTTGTATTTGCAACTGTGCCGTATTATCAACTATTAACTCCGGAACTATAAGGGTATCTATAGAGAAAACAAACTGCACTCCTTGAACAGTAGCAGCCAGTGGCTTGCCCTTGTCCAATATTTTGTCCAACTGAATGCTAGACAGCGCTAACATGGTCTCTGTACTATCCGCCTCCAGAGCAACCATGCCGGCTTCACCGGCTTTCCGGACAGCATTATTTAGAACAGTATCATTTACAGGATCAGGCAACTTTGTGGATATTCCGCTGCCTCCACCCTCGGAAACCTGTTTTTTGAGTTCATCCCATTTGGGAGGCGCCTGTTCCATGCTTGTGCTGAAGTAAAAGATAATTTTGTCATTCTTTTTAATATTACGCTTGTCGGCACCTTCACCCGGGACCTGATCGTTGACGACATACATCCAACCGGACAAACCGCTGTTAGCCAGCCCGTCAATGTAATCAACCAAATACCCGTAAGACCATTTGGAGGCGTTATAGGAAATACCGGAAGCGTCCAGCGCGCCCAGGGCAGTGAGACCCCATTCATTTGTCTCATCTACGGTCACATTTATCGGGCCAAGTAAAATTTCATCGTTTAGGCCCACTACGGCCAGACCTACAGATATTGATTTCCCGGCGGATCCGCCTCCCCCACCGCCTCCGCCACCTGAAGAACTAACGGTCAAAACGGCTGAAGATAAACGGCATTAACTTCCGTCTGGCCGGCTTTTAAAGCGGTGACCAGGCCTGCACTGTCGACATCAGCAATGCTATCGTCAGCGACAGACCATTGTGCATGCTGTGTTACGTCTGTCGTACCGGAAGCGTCCTCCCATACCGCCCTTAACTGATGTTTATCACCTACATTCAAGATGACGCCGGCAGGGTCAAGGTAAAATTGGATATCCTCAGGTACCAGCTCATCCCATTGGGGGGGCTGCTGGTCCATGCTTGTGCTGTAATAAAAGATGATCTTGTCATTGTTGTTAATGTCGTATTGATCGGCGCCAACACTTGGAGTTTGCCCGTTGACGACATACATCCAACCGGACATCCCGCTGTTGGCCTGTTCACCGATGGAATCCACATAGATACCGTAAGACCATGATGAGGCGTGGTAGGAAATGCCGGAGGCGTCCAGCGCGCCCAGGACGGTAAGACCGTATTTATTTGTCTCAGCTACGGTGACATCGGACGGGCCGTATAATAGTTCGCCGCTCATGCCCACTACGGCCAGGCCCACGGTTTTTTCTGTTTCTTTACCCTCATCACCCGGGTAAATGCCCAATATATTATAAGCACAAAGCGCCCAAATGGCATCCATAGCATTTTGCGACATGCCGAAGCTTCCGTCGGGATTGAGCGCCTTATTCATGATATAATCAACCGCGCTCTTCCCCTCGCTGCTTTTC
>JALHFC010000183.1 GCA_022839445.1 Pelotomaculum sp. | reverse complement strand
CATGAAGCAAGGTTTTGCCGGCATTAACTTCGGCGTCAAAGTAGACTTCCCGGCCGGCGTGACCAACGTCAAGATCACCAAGGTAGACGGGTTGGCTATTGCTCCTGCCAAGGCGCTGACAAGCGGTACATTCGCCAGCGTACCCGGCAACTATGACGAAGGCAACAACGAAGTTGAGTTCATGTTTGATTCCGACAACGGTATGACATACACGACAACAGTTAAAGGCAATACCGCTACTGCCCCGGAAGAAGTAGTAGGACCAATTGTGCCTACCATAAAAGCTGCCGACGTGACCACAAAGCAAGGTTTTGCGGGCATTAACTTCGGCGTCAAAGTAGACTTCCCGGCCGGTGTGACCAACGTCAAGAGACGGCCAGTTCGCCAGCGTGCCCGGCAACTACAGCGAAGGCGCCAATGTGATCGAGTTCAGTTATGACTCGGACGGAACCGCCAAGACCGCAACCATAACGAAGTAGTTTCAAAAATAACATAGGGGAGAGAGCAATATCTCCCCTATGTTAGAAATATAGGTATCTATGAAGGGAGGTATTATATAAATTTAGCACTGAAAAGGGGGTCCGAAAAATGGCGCGAGTGATTAAAACCGGCAAAGTGTTGTTGATGGGCCTGCTGATGGCGGCCTGCTTGTGGACAATTACGCCGGCGGGCGCACCGGCCGGCGAGCCGGGCGGCGGAGACGGCGCCAGCATAATCTACGTGGGCAATGTGGGATTCGATATGGATAAGATGTTGAACGACGCGGACTACATGGCGGCATTTCTGGCGTACTACGCGAAGCATACGAATGAGCCGCTAATCGTTAGTATGAATGGATTAACTTTTAATGTCGGCGATTACCTGAACGCTCCCGAAGGGACGAACATGGCCGATTTTGCTAACCAAAACCCGGCAAATGTCCCGAGCGGCGGTTTGGTCTGGGACGGCTCCGCGAAACCGGAAATGATTATTTCTGAAGTAGGAGACATCGATCCCGGCACAAAAACATTTGACGTAGTTTTTGTCAGCGCGCCGGAGGAGCCGTTGCAAAACAAGACTCTTGTTTTAACAAGAGGGGATGTGACAATCAGTGCTAAATTCCAACTGCTAAGCGGCAGAACGGCTACCTTTGTTATTGAAGGCGCCGGAGCGGCAAGCTTAACAGACGGCGCTTATGAAGTGACGACACCCGCGTCAGACACCTGGGCGTCCATCAGCGGGAAACACACAAATTATTGCAGCGTCCCGGCGATCAGGGCGAGTGACATTCACTTAAAAGAAGGCTTCACGGGGATAAACTTCGGGATCATGGTGGACTTTCCGGAGGGTGTGTCGAATGTCAGGGTAACAAATGTAGACGGAACGGCGCTAGAGGCTGTTTTGGCGAGCGGCGTCTACAAAAGTGTTCCCGGGACGTACAATCCGTCCCAAAACATCATTGAGTTTACCTACGATGTGACGGCTAAAGGGGCGACGTACCGGGTGACATACCAGGGCGGCAGCGTAACCGCGCCTGTGAAGCTGCAAGTGGCCGGTCTGAGCGCGGGTGATGTGGAAACCAGGGAAGCGCTCAGCGGAGTTAGCTTCGGGGTAAAGGTGGATTTCCCCGCAGGTGTGACGAGCGTAAGCATCAGCAAGGTCGACGGCGTTGACATTGAGCCCAACAAACAACTGACATCGGGTGTGTTTGTCAATGTGCCGGGAACTTACATGCCTGGCAGTAATGTAATTGAATTCAAGTATGAGTGTAATGGCGCGCAGAATACGGTTGCATTGACTGTCTAGCGCAAAATCCGCCGGTTCTAAATTAAAATTAAGCTTAGAATGTCAGCTAGTTAAAAGACTGATGATGTTTTAAGGAGGTGGATATTCGGGTGAAAAAGAGCAAAAAGCTGGTGTTGTGCTTAAGTATGGCGCTGGTAATGTTGTTCTGCGGAGCAGCGATGGCTTTCGCCGACACGATTTATATCGGAGACGTGGGCTTTGATATGGACAGGATGCTCAACGATGACGCGTATAAGGCCAAGTTCATGACTTATTACGCGGGGCACGTGGATGACACCTTTTTGGTCGACATGGCCGGCATGATCTTCGACGTCAACGGCTACTTGAACGCTCCTACCGGGACGACCATGCAACAGTACGCCCAGCAGCACCCCGCGACGATACCTGGTTCGGCGGTAATCTGGGACGGCACGGGCGAGCCGGGCGGAGGTAGCGGCGGAGGTGATTTTGAAGTCATAGCTATTGAATAGTAGTAATAATGAATCGCAGTCGTAAATGTAAGTAAAAAAATTAATGGAGGTTTGATGGATGAGGAGAAAAGGCTACAAGAAGTTTTTTGTGATACTGCTGAGCTTTATGTTTATCTTCAGCAGTGTGGCAATGGCTTACGCCGACACGTTCTATGTCGGAAAAGTCGGCTTCGACATGGACAGGATGCTAAATGACGATGCGTATAAGGCCAAGTTCATGGAATATTACGCGGCCCACACCGGTGACGGCGTTATCGTCGAAATGGCTGGGATGACTTTTGATGTAGACGCTTATATGAACGCGCCGGAAGGTACGTCGATGGCGGACTTTGCGGCAGCGAACCCG
>JALHFC010000024.1 GCA_022839445.1 Pelotomaculum sp. | reverse complement strand
ACCTCCGGGTGTGCCGACAAAACCACTACCCCTTTTATCCCCCCCAAAAGCTGCGAGACTTTTTCCTGCGCCTCGCGCAAAGTTAGAGAATGCAGTAGGAATTTAACAGCGAATTTTACTCCGAGCAAGCGGCATAGCTTTAGCGGGCTTTTGCGCAGATCTATAATTTTTCGGCCGTTTAAAACAGCATTTTTGTAAATTACCGGATTGATCAGAAAAAGGTTTCCACCTGTAAATATACCTTCTTTCAGACTTACGTAAGTGCGCCTAGTAGAGGGGTACTTCTCTTCCACCACCTGTTTTTTAATAACCGGATAATACAGGTCGCCGGACATATCTCCGCATAGATCAAGAAAATCATCGATTGCCTGCGGTGTCAGCATAGGGATATCAGAGGTAACCAGCAGTATCCTTTTCCCGCCGTATAGAACATTCAGCCCTATTTCAATGTTTTCTAGCATACCACCGTTGGATTGCGCAAAAGATACTCTCTCAACCGCAAACAATGGTGACAACTCGGCCACAGGGCCGATTACTAGCACTTTGCGGATATGCCGGGCTTGCAATAGCGCCCCTACAACATATTCCACCATTGTCCTGGAACCTACCGGTATTAACGCTTCGTAACGGACCCCGCTACATTCCTTTAACGGGCCGTCGTTCTTGCTACCTGCCAAGACAACGGCATCTACCATTTAAGCCTCTTCCTCTCTGAGGGTGTTTAAAAAGTTTTGCTCGGCGTTTTCAATATGCTCCCGAGCCAAAGTCTGGGCCAGGTCAACGTTACGGTCCGATATTGCCTCAACTATTTTCTTATGCTCACCCAATACAATTTTAGACCGCCCCGGGCGTGACAGGGAAGTCATCCTAAACCGCCTGATCTGTTCCTGGAGCTGGGTAATAATCTGTGTCAGGCGCTCGTTGCGGGAAGCCCGGTAAATAATTTCATGGAAACTGGCGTCCCCTTCAACGATAGCGTCAATGTCTTCTTGGCAGATAGCGCTAATCTTAACAAGCGTCACCTCCAACTGATCCATCTCTTCAGATGTAATCCGCTCCGCCGCCAGTCCCGCTGCCAACCCTTCCAGGGCGGAGCGCACCTCAAAAACATCCACGATATCCTTAACGGAAACATTGGATACATAAGCTCCCTTGCGGGGCGCCATCACTACAAAACCTTCCAACTCCAGCTTTCGAATCGCCTCACGGACGGGGGTACGGCTGACCCCCATCTCCTCGGCAAGTTGAATTTCCATTAGACGTTCCCCGGGTCTAAGCTTACCCTGAATAATCGCCTCCCGGAGTGATTCAAACACGATTTCCCGCAGGGGCTTATAATTATCTAGCTTGATCGGAATCAGTCTAGGTCGCTCCACATTTGCTCCCCCTCAAAAAATAATTAATTTTATTTTTACTTTATGTTTATTATATTCTAGTCTAACTCTATTAACATGTATTATTATAACACTCTGTCACAATTACCTGCATACCCGGCTCACTGTAGCGGCCGGCCAATGCCCGGGCGCTTTCCAAGTCCGCCGTCAGCCCGAAAACAGTAGGTCCGCTGCCGGACATGAGCGCGCCGATCGCCCCGGCTTTCATTAGCCTTTCCTTTATTTGGGCGATCTGTGGATACATCCCAAATACAACCGGCTCCAAAGCGTTTGCCAGGCGCTTGGCGATACCGGCGGCGTTTCCCTCCCTGATTGCTTCGAGCATGGCACGGGTGCCGGGCTTTACCAGCGCCTGACCGGGTGAACAGACCCGGTAAACCGCCGCTGTCTGGACTCCAAAAGGCGGTTTAACCAATACCAGGCCAAGAGCGGGACACGGAGGTAACCGTTCCAGCCGCTCCCCCTTCCCCCGCGCCAGGGCCGTGCCCCCTTGAAGAAAGAACGGCACGTCCGCTCCCAACTGCTCCCCTAGCTTTAGCAATTCGGCCGGTGAAAACCCCGCTTCCCACATTTTATTTAACACGGACAATGTAACTGCCGCATCCGCCGACCCCCCGCCCAGACCGGCCGCCACCGGAATGGCTTTTGTCAGGTGGATTGCAACTCCCTTTTTGGTTCCTGTACGTGAGCGGACGAGTTCCGCCGCCCGGAAGACCAAATTATCCGCCCCCCGGGGAACGCCTTTTCCTTCCACTACCAGCGATATCCCACCACCGGCAGGCCTGAATTCCAAACGGTCGTGCAAGCCTATAGATTGCATCACCGTTTCTATCTCATGGTACCCGTCCTGCCTTTTATACAACACGTCCAGGGTAAGATTGATTTTCGCCCTGGCCAGGGCCGTTATCATAACCACAAACTTAAGACCCCCGTTCCTTTTAATACTATTTTGCCACCCGACGTCAAAAATCCTTTTTAAGAAAAATAAAATAGCTCAACAAAACAGGCGCCGACATAGGATAAATAAATATTGCAAAAGAAGGGGGGATACCTGTGGGGAACACACCAGAGCGCACTTATGCCAGCCATATTTCAGTAAACCTTACCAACCGGCGCCTCTCTCATTTTGAAGGCGCCCGCCAGGTAAACATTTATCCTGTTGGAGTGGGAAAACAAGCGACACCGACACCCACCGGCAACTATAGCGTGATCGAAAAAATCATGCATCCTGGTGGGATGCTTGGGACCCGCTGGATAGGCATTTCCATACCAGGTGGAAATTATGGCATTCACGGGACAAACAACCCGTCGTCCATTGGAGGGTACGTCTCAAATGGATGTATCCGGATGCACAACCATGATGTCGAGGTACTTTTCCCAAAAGTACATATCGGGATGCCGGTAAAAATAGAAACAATTATGGCGAACCCCGGGGATAAACCGGGCGCCCAGCAAAGCGGCAAACTTACTCATACCGTACAAGCCGGCGAAAGCCTTTGGGAAATTTCTAGAAGATACGGTAAAGATCTGGCTCAGTTGATCCAAGCTAACAACATCCAGAACCCTGACGTAATCTATCCCGGCCAAATTATAACCATACCGTCATAAGCGTGATTTGTTTTTGGTCTACCACCTGCAATCACCAAATAAGATCGGATCAGACAGGATTTCGCAAAGAGAGCGGGTGGGTTTTTGGGCGGTATGGTACTGCAGGGGCTTTTGGCCGGCCTTGGAACATGCTTGGGCGCGTTGATTGTAATTACATGCAACCGCCTCCGCCCGGGTACTTTTTCCCTGTTAATGGGCTTTGCCTCCGGTGTAATGGCGGCTGTGATCATATTTGATTTGCTTCCTTCCTCCTTGCGCTACGGCACTACCCTCGCTGCTTTTACAGGGCTTGTGGGAGGTGCTGGAATTTTAGCAACCCTTGACCTGGGAATCAAGATCTTGTCTCCCGGAACAGTTACGGGTAACGGGTATCTTAGAGTAGGCTGCCTGATTGCTATTGGCATCGCCTTACACGACTTTCCGGAAGGCCTGGCAATAGCAGCCGGGTTTGCCGCCGCAGGCAAGTTGGGGCTGCTATTGGCGCTGGCTATCGGCATCCACAACATACCCGAAGGAATGGCTGTCTCCGCGCCCCTTAGGGCCGGCGGGCTTAGTATCACGCGGGTATTGGCAATCAGCCTGCTGATTAGCCTGGTAACGCCCGCAGGTGTATTTGCCGGACTAATATTGATGGAAAACCACCACGTCCCCATTGGCGCGCTCATGGCCTTTGCCGCCGGCGCCATGACTTATATCGTGCTGGGCGCTCTGGCGCCGGTGTCATACCGGAACAACGGGCGCCTAGCCTGTTTGGGAGCAGTTGCCGGCATTCTTTTAATCCTGGCGCTGGATTTTATTGTCTAAGGATAAGCCAGGCGCCCCCGGCCATCAATAAAGATCCCGCAACACTGTAAAGATTGAATGGGTTTTTTTGCAGTCCAAAGAGCCCCAGGTGATCCACCAGTCCCGCCGTAAAAACCTGTCCCAGAATGATAGCTGTTGTCGCGGGCGCTACCCCGACTTTAGGGATACTTAAAACCACGCTGTAAATGATCAGAACCCCCAGTGCCCCGCCGATGTAAACATACCAGGGCGCCTGCATAAAACGGGACAGGTCGCCGGCGCCAACCCTAAAAATAAAAAGAAGCGCCGAAACCAACAAAAGCCCAATCAGGTGCACGATAAAAGTAGATTCCCAAAGCCCCACCACTTTGCCCAGGGCGGAATTAACGGACCCCTGAATGGCCATGGCGACACCGGAGATTGCTGCTATCACCAAAGGCAAGATCTTTAACGGCATGACCAACCCCCACTTTTTTCCCTTATATTTTCCGCATCTAACGTTGATTATTCTGTATCGCCGGCTCCAGACAGTAGTTTTTTAGGATGTAACAGTTTGCCGCAGGCAAACATAAAATAATTTATAGCCGCGCTTCGCGCTGCAAAACAACTCCGGCGCCGCCGCCAAAAAGTAGGGCGCCGGCAGGAAAGGAGATGTAAACGGGTTGTACCGCTTGCTGCCTATTCTTTTAGCGCTTGCCATTACCCCAAATTCGGATAGAAGAATGGAGGAACTTAATTCCATTATCCAAGCCACCCGGGAGTCCATTTCCAGTATTAAAAACGGCATGGACGCTTTCCATAGCGCTGCAGTGCCGTTAATGACAGCCCTACGACAGGAAATGCCCGGGCGCACAGGCCAACCTCCTGCTACCGAGGTTGGGGAAGATAATTCGCCGGTCTAACGGTTGATTGGGTATCGTCTAGAATGGACATTAGGGCAGGACCGGTTTACCAGGGGAGCTTATTTATAAAGGCTGCCCATGTGAAACCTACTGCCTAGAAATTATAATTTTAAGGCCTGGAGGTGTGTGACCATGAAACGAATGTTCAACCCTATGCTTTTTTTAATGTCTAACGTGCCTGATGTGGAAAGGAACCTGGAATTAATAATGTCGGCGCTACAGCTAACAACGGACTCAGTAAAAAATATTAAAAACGGCATTGATAGCTTCCAAACCTCTATTTTAAAGATGGCTAAATCAATGTCCGGTGAAAACGGCCAGGAACCACCCGTTCCACCGCAGGGACCAGAACCATCTGTTACGTCCGATCCCGAACCATAATCCGGGGGGACAATCGTGATATCCCCAAGTAGCAAGTTAGTATAGAATCGGGGCGCCCTTATGCATAGGGGCGCCCCTTAAAACAATTGCCTATTTTTACACATCGCCGGTCAAGCCTGCTTTAGGCCTTTTTTCGATCCTCTAGCTGATCCCACTTCATAATTTTCGGCGTTTCACGTTTCCCGGTTTTTTCTTCACAGAAATTGCCTTCCTTTACCCCGGAACCGGTTGGTTGGGCTACATCCGGCCCGGAAACAACTACCGGGCCGTCCGCACCCGGCTTAGGCCCCGGCTTTGCGCCGGAACCTACCAGACCTGAAAGCAAACTCATAAGGCTTCCCATATCCATATTTTGCAAACCTAATGTTTTAAGCAAATTCATCAAAAATGCCGGGTTCAGCCCCTGCCCCTCGGTTAAACTGCCACCGCCTTTACCCCCCAGCATTTTAGCAAGCATGCCCACAAGATTATCCAGGGCCGGCCCGGACCCAGGAACTAGCGCCGGCGGCGTGGCAGCCACATCCGGAACAGGTATGGAAACAGCCGCGGCGCCGCCGTACCGCCGGCTAATCAGGTTTAAAATGCTCATTAAATTAACCGAACTGATGTAGATGAGCATAGTATCCTGATCCATACCGTATCTTTGCTGCAGGTCCAAAAGCCTGGTTACCGTTTCATCAGGCGCCGGCACGCCTTTTGCTTCTTCCGACAATCAAATCACCCCCGCGGTAATGTTATAATAATCCAGGAATACCGGGGAAGTTCATTCCACCGGTGATCTTACTAATTTCATCTCTAAATATTTGTTTTGATTCACTTGTTGCCCTATTAAAGGCTACCGATACTATTTTTTGTAGTTCCTCACGATGCTCCGGGCTTAAAATAGCCGGGTCGATTTTTACCTCGAGCACCTCCTGGTGAGCGTTTATTATAATCTTAAAAGCTCCTTCACCTTCGCTGATCTCAATAGTTTTATTCTTCAAGTCTTGCTGCATCTTTTGTATTTCTGCGATAATTAAGCCTATATCTCCCAACATACATTACCACCACCCTTTTAATTATACGCTGTCGATCAATGGACTGGTAATCTTCGACAAATCAAATTGGCGACGACTAAGCACACTAGCAAAAAAAAAGCTGTTTTTCAACAGCTTTTTATTCGCCCCTTTATTCCATCAGCAAAGGAACACATTCCAGCAAAACATCGTCGATCTTAACGGTGTTTGTGTTCCCGGAGCCAGGAATAAAGGAAAAGCGGACCATTGCTGAGGTAGCGTTTTCCGGCGTTCTAGGTGTAACAAACTGGACCTGGCTGTAAGCTTCATCCGGAATGCCGGCACAATTAAGGGACTGGGTACCGATACTGACCTGGATGCCACTTTCGTCAAAAAACACCACTTCGCCAGTCACATTAAACGTACTGACATTAGCACCATAGACATCTTCCCTGACCCAGAAAGTCAGGCGGTACTCTCGGCCTCCGACAATACCCCGGTTTGTCATCTGGAACAGCGATGCCGGCAGTGTAGGATTTAAAGCCCCCAATTCAGCCGCAAATGAACCGGAATGAGCTTTAGTTGTTTGTTTCACATTGCTGGCGCCCCAGAAAGCCGGGTGGTACGGGTCGGCCCAAACTTCAATAGCACCGTCCCTAAGCCGGTTGCCGGGAGGACATTCCCTTGGTTTTGGACAGGTTTGCACGTAAATCTGGCGGTCCTCCACCACTTTGGCGGTTAGCTGAATAACCGCAGTCTGGTGGAGGCGGCTGGCGCGCTGGAGTTCCCAGTTTACATCCACATCAATATTATGAAACTGGATAAAAACATCGCCCTTGTTGTCTACCTTTTTCGGTACCTTCAACTCTTCCATCTTGGTAAAGGTAAGGTCCTCGGCAGTATGCCTAACCTCATTATTTTTGTTAACATAGAAAATTTGTTTGTGTAAGGTGCCGCTAATGATAACCTTCTTTACCGTCACATCCCTTTTAAGCTCGCCCGCAGGTACAAGAATGATATCGCCGGACTTTAGCTCGTCAACAAACACCGGCGTGCCTTTAAGATCACGGACGGAAACCAGGATCCTGTCGACCTTAATGGCTAGTTCGGGCAAATAGAGAGTGCTGTCGACTACGGATTCAATATCTACCGCTTCCAACACAACCGGGACTTTGATTTCAATGCATTTCACCGGCTGTACTTCAGAAAGATAATAATGTGAGGGAACAGGCATGTGTTAAACCTCCTTATAAATAATTTTAATTGACCCCAATTAGGCAGATGCTCATTTAATTAACCCATAGCCGGGCAAGGAATCATAATTACCTGGCCGACACTGATTACATCAGGGTTGGTAATCTCCGGGTTTATCGCCAGGATCATCTCCACGGTTACCTTATTGGCAGCGGCAATTTTGCCCAAAGTATCACCCTTCTGGACAGTGTAAGGTGTTGGCGGGCAGGGCGTGACTGTCGGCGCGACAGTCGGCGAAATACCGGGTACATAAACAGTCGGCTGGGATATTTCAGTCACATTGGCCCTTACCTTTAAGACCACTTCTTTGTGTACGTCTATACCCACTTGCTCCACACTGACGAACTCCGGATCAACCCTGACCTTGACGTTCATATCAGGTTGGGCGTTGGGCACTACCACAAAAGTGCTAAAATTATGGCGCTGGTGCAGGGCGTGGACCGCTTGATCGGGCTTGGCGCTGACGTAAACTACCTCCACACCGATATTACCCTTGATTAAAACTTTTCCCTGTAGTATCTTGGTTTCCTTAATCTCGGTCTGATCCACCCGGGCTTCAAGGACTTTTACGATGTCGGGCTTCGCCTCAGGAACTTCCGCCGTATCTCTTACAACCACCTGTGTTTCGCCGGAACCTATCTCACGGTCTACCTTGAGCCTTATCTTTTCAAAACCTTCTTCGTCCCTGAGAATAGTAGGAACATCCTCTAATGTCCTGGTTTCGGATACAAAAATGATCAGTTTTACCACGATATCGGCGGTCAGCTTCGGATCTATCACCGGTTCAACACTAATACCCTCCACTACCGCGTACGCCTGTACATTCATCCCCGGCTGAGCCTCAGGTACTTCCACAAAGCTGCTGAATTTGATGGTATGATGCACTTCATGGACACTCTGCTGTGGCTCCATTGCCACGTACAACACCTGGAGACTGACTTCGCCGTCAATGATCACTTTGTTGGCAACTACCTTTTTTTCGGTAATATCGGCTTCTGCTTTTGTGTCCAGGATCTTTTCGACATCCGGCTTCTCCTCAGGAATGTCAAATTGCTCGCTGACTATAACTTGTTTAGTAATCTTTTCACCAATCAGGTGTTCAACTGTAATGTCCTCGGTCGCAAGGGCTTCGTTGCCGGGCGGGGTAGAGATGAGTATTTCAAGTTCGTCCACTTCGGTTATTTTGACAAAAATGCTCAGTACCGCCGTAACGTCAAATTTTCGCGGGTTTCCTTTGCTTGGGGTTATGCGGACATCCTCTACGGTTACCTCGACGTAATGCTCCATCCCGGGCTCGGCGCCTTCTACATCCACAAACGTAGTGAATTTTACTTCATCGTGCATGGAGTGAACGGACTGGTCCGGCTTAAAGGCAACATACATCATTTGCAAGGTCAGGGTTCCTTCTACGATCACTTTGTCCGGGACAATACTGACCTTCCTGACCTTGGTATTTGCGCCTTTTGACAGGATTTTATCTACGTCAGGCTTCGCATCAGGAACTTCGATTTGCCCTCTGACTACCGCCTGGGCTCTATTTTCACCTTTGACCAGATGGACTTTAAGCCGTTCGGTTTCAGCCATACCTAATCCTCCTTTCAACACTTTTCTATACTAATATATGAGTGTACCAAGAAAAAGTACCAAAAAATGCAGCCAACCTTGGGAAAAACGAAAAAAAGAGGACGCAATGTCCTCTTCCTATTTTTGTCTATTTATATTTTTCCCCGCAAACTAGCCGGCAAATTTAACCGGTAAACATTTGCACAAACATTTTGCCGTAAGGTCCGCCGCTGACGACACCAATTCCGGCCATGGTAAAATTGGCGTTAAGAATGTTGGCGCGGTGACCGGGGGAATTCATTAAACTGGTATGGGCGGTCTCCACGGTGGGCGCGCCGGCCAGATTCTCCCCGGCATAACGGTATTTTACCCCGTACGCTTTCATCATATCAAAGGGGGAACCGTAAGTCGGCGAGGTATGGCTAAAATAGCCGTTGTCAATCATATCCTTAGCTTTCATCCTGGCTAGTTTAACAAGGCTCATATCTGCTTCCAGAGGGTTCAGGCCGGCTCTTGCCCGTTCCTGGTTAACCAGGTCGTACATTTTTTGCTCATTGTTACTTAAACCGCTAATAGGTTGCGGCTCCGGCTGTGGTTGCGGCTCCGGCTGTGGCTGTGGCTGCGGCTGTGGCTGTGGCTGCGGCTGTGGTTGTGGTTGCGGCTGTGGCTGCGGTTGTGGTTGCGGCTGTGGCTGCGGTTGTGGTTGCGGCTCCGGCTGTGGCTCCGGCTGCGGTTGCGGGACAATTTCCTTTTGTCCACCGGTAAACATGAGAACTATGGTCTTATAAGAACCATTTGCAGCGATTCCAACACCGATCCGATCAAATTTCCGACTGAGCATGCTCGACTGATTCCCAGAGCACATTAAAGCATCGTAAGCCGATTTCACCGTACAGGCTCTGACTAGATTTACACTTGCGTAGCGGAACTGCAACCCTGACGACCGGATCATCTCGAAGGAACTGCCGTAAGTCGGTGAGGTGTGGCCAAAATAACCATTGGACACCATATCCTGGGCTTTGAGCCGGGCCAGGGCGGTAAGCGTCGGGTCTACAGCCAACTGGGGCAGACCGGCATTGCTCCGGGCCTGATTGATCAGGTCCACCATGAGACATTCGTCTACAGACGAGGAAACGTCGGCGTCTGCGGCTCGGACCGGCAATACCGCCCCTAAAGAGAACAAGAAAACAAAGAGAAACGTGGCCACCAAGAAACCCATAGACAGCATTTTTTTTCGGAAACCCATGAAACTTCCCCTTTCTTTTACGCCTCCGGAGTTAGCTGACGGGTTCGGTAAAAGATTAACCCTACCCTTTGTCACGACACAAAAAGATTCACCCCTAAAACACGGTTCCTCCGTACCCGAATACTAATTTTCGGGATTCGGCAAAATACCGGTAACCATGCGTCAGCAGCTCTTCAAAAAGGTACCTGAGCTGCGGCGGTTACCCCAAAAATAATCTTGGGGTCAGAAAAAGCCTGTACAAGTAAAACTTGTACAGGCTTACTATACTTACTTGTAGGGCACTATGGCAAAGCCGGTAATTAAAGCCTAACACTCACGATATTGACAAAAATATCTCAGTTCAACGACATTTTAATACTTACACTAAATTTGCAGGAGATGCTAAATTATAGCAGTTAGTTAAATAAATTAAGACCGCCGGCTGTTCGTCAGGGTAGGCGCATAAAATACCGCCCCTAGCCCCTCGGTTACAACAAGGCACTCCATATCCTCCGCTTCTTCTACAAAACAGGTCCATATAAAAAGTTTTTTCTTCAGCCCATTATAGAATCTTTTCAAAAAAAGCTCGTCGAGATTGCCGAGCTCACCCAACATTTTGCATAAACCTTCGATTGCAAGGGAATACCGGCCATTAGACTGCCTTTTCAGGATAATCTGCACCGGAGTTTCCCTTGCTCCCCCTGTAAGGTTATTTATTTCCTCCATACAATCACGGGCAACCTTCAGGGCATGACACCTGCTTTTAAATCTAGGGCCGATCACGGGAATATTTTCGCCTAGAAATGTCAGGACAACATCGCCTGAGATAATGAACTGTTGCACCATGCAAAAAGCCCCTCCCTGTTTATCGATATCTAGCAGGACCAGAAGCAATAAAAGGCGCCATAGATTTCACCGGTCAAAATTCAATACCCAGGCGTTCAAGTATATTTGTAATCCGGTTAAAAATAGTCAACTTCTCTGAACCTGCAAATAATAGACCCACTGCGTGGAAATCCTCGCTCAGCACCAGGGCGCCGCTGTCCCCCGGTCTTGAAGGCATGTCGCAGACTACCTGATCGGAAAACCACACTTTTTCTTCATCATCCATTTCCACCTGCAAGGTCGTGCCTACCGATTTAACCACCCCCCTGGTCAAGCCCGAAGTCCTGCCGCTCTTCAACACTTTCCCGCCCGGCCCAATATCGGATACACCTTTTATATTACCTACTTCTAGGACAACCGGGTCCACAAGATCCCCCGCATCGAGCTTAACAAGGGCACAGTCAACGGTATTTTCGGTTTTAAAGCGCTTATATAAGCGAATTTCATAGTCGTTTTTTACAAGGTTTAAGATCCTGGTGCTTCCTTGCGCCACGGCAATCGCTACCGGGCAGTCGGACCTGGACACGCTTTTTTCCAGGGGCACATAACGGTGCAGCACTCCGATACGATCCTTTATAGTCCCACCGTCATAGGGACCGGGCTG